>CAMHSI010000057.1 GCA_946187775.1 uncultured Clostridia bacterium | reverse complement strand
TACACCTCCGGCACCGTGTTCCACGCCTTCCTGGGCGAGAAGCTGCCGGACTGGAAGGCGGCGGCGGGCCTGGTGCGGAAGATCGCGGAAAACTACAAGCTGCCCTACTACACCATGAGCCCCACCTATTCCGTGTGTAAGGACCACGGCTACCTGTCCGGCGAGCAGTACACCTGCCCCCACTGCGGACAGAAGACGGAGGTTTACAGCCGCATCACCGGCTATTATCGCCCGGTGCAGAACTGGAACGACGGCAAGGCCCAGGAATTCAGGGACCGGAAGGTGTATGACATCGGCCATTCCCACCTGACCCACACCGGTCCCCTGACTGCCCCCGCGGCGGCGGCCCCGGCGGCGGAAGCCCCCGCGGCTCCCGAAGCGCCCGCAGCGGCGGAGAAGAAGCCGGAGACCAGCGGAACCGGCCGGGCCCTGCTCTTCGTGAGCCAGACCTGCCCCAACTGCAAGCTGGCCATCAGCCTGCTGGAGAAGGAAGGCTTCCTCTTCAAGAAGGTGGTGGCCACGGAGAACGTGGAGCTGACCAACAAGTACGGCGTGAAGCAGGCTCCCACCCTGGTGGTGCTGGGCAGCGGCGAGGAATTCACCAAGTATAAGGGCGTTTCCGAAATCAAGGGAATGCTGACGGCGCGGAAGGGAGTCGCCTGAAAACCATGAAGGATATCATCGTCGTCGGCGGAGGCCCCGCCGGCATGACGGCGGCCCTCTACGGGCTGCGGAACGGGAAGTCCGTGCTGATCCTGGAGAAGCACGGCTTCGGCGGCCAGATCACCTACAGCCCCAAGGTGGAGAACTGGCCGGGCACCGCCCAGATGAGCGGAAACGAGTTTGCCGACGCCCTGCTGGACCAGGTCATGGCCCAGGGGGCGGAGGTGGACCTGGCGGAGGTCCTGCGGATTGAGGACCGGGGCAGCGTCAAGGCGGTTTATACCGACGACGGCCAGACTCACGAGGCGAAGGCCGTGATCCTCGCCACCGGCGTGAAGCACCGGATGCTGGGCCTTCCCGGGGAACAGGAACTGGTGGGCGAGGGCATCAGCTTCTGCGCGGTGTGCGACGGGGATTTCTATACCGGGAAAACCGTCTGCGTTGCCGGCGGCGGCAACTCCGCCCTGCAGGAGGCGATCCTGCTGGCGGGCAAGTGCGCGAAGGTGATCATGCTGCAGGACCTGCCGGAATTCACCGGGGAAAAGAAGCTGCAGGAGATCCTCTTCTCCCGGCCCAATGTGGAAAAGCATACCGGCGTGAAGATCACCGCCCTGAATACGGAGGGCGGGGAGCTTACGGGCGTCACCGTGGAGAAGGACGGGAAGACGGAAACCGTTGGGTGCGACGGGCTCTTCACGGCCATCGGCCTGATTCCGGAAAACGAGGCCTTCAAAGACCTGGCGGACCTCAACGCCTGGGGATATTTTGACAGCGGCGAGGACTGCGTCACGAAGACCCCCGGGATCTACGCGGCCGGGGACTGCCGGAGCAAGAGCGTGCGGCAGCTGACCACCGCAGCCGGGGACGGCGCGGCGGCGGCACTGGCGGCCTGCAGGTATATCGACCAGCAGCTGTGACCCGAAAAGACAGTAAAGAAAAAGAAGCGGTTCAGTGCGATCCGCTTCTTTTTTTGATGGGTTTTCAGGAAAGGGTCCATTCCGCGTCCGGGGCGCCGCAGAAGGGGCAGCACCCGGTCTGGCTTTCATCCCGGAAGGTTTTGCCGCAGGCGGCGCAGCGCCGGCCCAGCAGGAAATCCCGGAAGACGTAGATGAGCACGTTGGCCATCTCCTCGTCCACGAAGGCCCGGTCCCGGTCCATGGTATCCAGCCGGCGCATCCAGGCGGTCCGGCCCAGGCCGAAGAGGGAGGCCCTGGCCTGCCTGGGCCGGTTGTACCGGATCACGTCCACAATGGGAACAGGCGCCATGAGGTTGAGGGCGAAGGCGTCGGCCTCGGCCTCCAGGGCCGGGTCCGCGGTTCGGGCGGGGCCCATGGTTTCCGGATAATCCCGGTAATGATTCATGAAGATGTGCCCCATCTCGTGGAACAGGGCGAAGCGCAGCCGGTCCGTATCCCGCTCCGTATCCCGGAAGACGATGCAGAAGGTGGGGTAGGAAAGGGTGACGGCGCTGGTCATGCGCAGGGAATCGGCAATATCGTAGGGAACCCACAGGGGATAGTTTTCCACCTGGGAAAGGGGAAGCATCAGGATGCCGGCCCGGGAGGCCAGCTCAAAGGGATCCAGGGGAAGGGCCCCGGGCATGCAGTCCGCCAGCACGGCGCAGGCGTAGCGCACCGGACGGCTGCCGTCATACGGTAATTCCATCTTCCGCGCCCCCTTTCCGGTTCCGTTCTGTGCTGTTTTTTTCTCCGGGGGATATTGTACCACACCGGAGGAGAAAGGACAAACATCCCGGAATATTTGCAAAACATGGAACACCATGGTATACTTTGCATATCCCGCTTTGCGGGAATTTGGCATTACGGGCTGTAACCGAAAGGATTGAATGCGTTTTATGGGCATATTATGGTTTGCCCTGATTCTTTGTATAGCACTCTCCGCTATTTTTTCCGCCTCGGAAACGGCGTATTCCGCCGCCAACCGGGTCCGGCTCAAAACGGTGGAGGGTTCCCGGAAGCCGAAGGCGCAGCGCGCCCTCCGGCTGCTGGAGAAATATGATTCACTGCTGACCACCGTGCTGATCGGCAACAATGTGGTGAATATCGCCGGCACCGCCATTGCGACGGTGCTTTTCGCCAATTACCTCATGCGGGACTCCGGGGAAGGCGTGGCGGCAACGGCGGCCTCCGCGGTGATGACGGTGCTGGTGCTGTTCCTGGGCGAGGTGGGGCCGAAGACCCTGGCCAAGCAGCAGCCGGAGCGGTTCGCCATGGCCGTCAGCGGCTTCATGCAGGTGCTGATGACGGTGCTGCGTCCCCTGGACCTGCTGTTCCTGCAGTGGCGGAAGCTCCTGGCCCGGCTGATCAAGCCGGAGGAGGGAGAAACCCTCATTGAGGACGAGCTGAAAACCATCATCGACGAAGCCCAGACCGAGGGCGACATCGAGGAGGAAGAGGGAGAGCTGATCCGCTCCGCCATCGAGTTCAACGACCAGGACGCGGCGGATATCATGACCCCCCGGGTGGACGTGACCGCCATCGAGGATACGGCGGCCCCGGAGGAGGCGGCGGAGCTTTTCCGCAGGACCTGGTACAGCCGGATCCCCGTGTACCACGAGGACCTGGACCATATCACCGGCATCCTGAACGAGAAGGATTTCTACAAGATGACCCACGAGGGCGTCACCCATATTACGGAGATCATGAAGGAGCCGGTCTTCGCGCCCTCCAGCCTGCCCATCAATAACCTTCTGAAGCTTTTCCGCACGGAGAAGACCCACCTGGTGATCCTGCTGGACGAGTTCGGCGGCACCGAGGGAATCGTGACCCTGGAGGATGTGCTGGAGGAGCTGGTGGGCGAGATCTACGACGAGCACGACGAGGTCAACGAAGAGATGGTGGAGCGGGAGGACGGCACCCTCATCGTGGACGGAAGCATGCAGCTGCAGGAGCTGCTGGAAAAGTATGGCCTGGAGAACGAGTACGACGCGGACACCGTGGGCGGCTGGGCGGCCGAAATGCTGGAGAAGGTGCCGGAGGTGGGGGATTCCTTCACCCTGGAGCGCTGCCGCTTCACCGTCACGGAAATGGACGGGTTCCGGGTCCTGAAGGTGCAGGCTGAGGTGCTTCCGGAGGAAGCCGGGGAGCCCGCCGGGGAAGCCGAAGCCCCGGAGGCGGAGAAGCCCGGGGAAGCGGAAGAACCCGACAATGCAGGAGAAGCCGAAGGGGCAGGCGGGGAGTCCCCCGCCTGATCCGGGAAAGCATGAAAACAAGGCAGGGCGGAAGCCCTGCCTTTTGCTATGCTTTTTCAGCACCGCATATGCTTGTTCGGGGGGATCGTGAAGGGCGCTGGCCGCTCATCGCCTTCCTCCCTTCCTTCCGGATCCTCCGGCGGGAAGGGGCCGCGGGGGCCATGGGGGCCGTGGGGCCCGGGATGCCGGGGACGGAAGTCCTCCCGCAGGGCCAGGGACTCCAGGTGGTCGCTGAATTTGTCGCACAGGGCGATGAACCGGGCCTGTTCCTCCTCCGTGAAGCAGGAGGTCTTTGCCTGCAGGTCCCTGTCCCGGGCCTCCTGCATGGCGGAGAGTACCGCCTCTCCCTTGGGGGAGAGATCCACCCGCTGGACCCGGCGGTCCTCCTCATCCACGGTGCGGAGGATCAGGCCCTCGCCCTCCGCCCGGGCGAGCATTTCGCTCAGGGAGGAGGGACGCAGGTCCAGCAGGTCGCACAGGTCCCGGGAGGAAACCTTCCGGTTCTGGGAAACGCAGGCCAGCAGGCGGCCCACCGCCGGCGGGAAGGGATGCTCCGCGGGGGGCGGAGGGGGACAGCGGCGCATGGCCCGGGCCAGCCGCAGCGCGGCCAGCAGGGCGTTGGGGGATGTACTCATGGGCAAAACTCCTTTCGGAATAAAAATTCGGTACCGAACAACTTCATTATAATTCGGTACCGAACAAAAGTCAACCCCGGGGCAGGAAAAAAGTTTCAGCCTTCCTTTCCCAGGTATTCATAGTCCTCCGCCTCCACGGCCGCCTTCACGGCCGCCTCGTCGAAGGGGGCGGAAAGGGTGATCTCCGCCCGGCCGGAGGTATGGTCCGCGGAGGCTTCCCGGATGAAGGGCAGGGCTTCCAGGGCCTGCTTTACCGTGTTTTCGCAGTGCTCGCACATCATGCCGCCGATCCGCAGGGACAGGGCCTCCCCGCCGGCGGGGGTTTCGGGAGCGGGATCTTCGGGGGCGGGGGAGCCGGCGGCCTTTTTCCGGAAGAGGCGCCGGGGCGGCCGGTCCTTCGATCCGTCCCGGATGTTCACCAGGTTCAGCCGCAGGGCGTTCATGCACACGGTGAAGCTGGAGAGGGACATGGCGGCGGCGCCGATCATGGGATTCATCTTCCAGGGGAAGAGGCCCGCGGCCAGGGGAATGCAGACCAGGTTATAGAAGAAAGCCCAGAAGAGGTTTTCATGGATATTCCGGAGGGTGGCCCGGCTCAGGCGCACGGCGGCAGCCGCGTCGGAAAGACGGCTGTTCATGAGCACGATATCCGCGCTGTCCACCGCCACATCCGTTCCGGCGCCGATGGCCATGCCCGTATCCGCCCGGGTCAGGGCGGGAGCGTCGTTGATGCCGTCGCCGATCATCAGCACCCGGCCTTCCTTCTGCAGGGAGCGGACCACCCGCTCCTTGCCGTCGGGCAGCACCCCGGCGGCCACGTCGTCCACGCCGGCCAGGCGGGCCACGGCCCTTGCGGTGCGCTCGTTGTCCCCGGTGAGCAGGACGGTTTTCAGCCCCAGGCGGCGGAAGCTCTCAATGGCCCCGGCGGAATCCTCCCGGATCACGTCCGCCACGGCGATGACCCCCAGCAGCCGCCCGTCCTCCGCGAAGAAAAGGGGCGTTTTCCCCTGCCCTGCCAGGGCTTCCGCCCCGGCGTTATCGATGGGGATGCCCAGGGAGCGGAACCAGGCCCCGCTGCCGCCGGCGAGGGTTTTCCCGCCGGCTTTGCCGGTGAGGCCGTTGCCGGGAAGGGCGGTGAAATCCGCCAGGTCCCCGGGGGCGATGCCTTCAGCCTCCGCGGCCCGGACCACGGCCCCGGCCAGGGGATGCTCGCTGCGGTGCTCCAGGGTGCAGGCGGCACGGAGCAGCTCCTCCCGGGAAACCCCGGGGGCGGGAAGCAGGTCCGTTACGGCGGGCTGGCCCCGGGTTACGGTGCCGGTTTTGTCCAGCGCCGCGATCTCCGCCCTTCCAGCAGATTCCAGGGCTTCCCCGGTTTTGAAGAGGATGCCGTTTTTCGCGCCCACGCCGCTGCCGGCCATGATGGCCACGGGGGTGGCCAGCCCCAGGGCGCAGGGGCAGGAAATCACCAGCACGGAGATGCCCCGGGCCAGGGCGAAGGACAGGGATTCACCGGCGATGAGCCAGCCGGCGGTAACGATCAGGGAAATCAGGATCACCGCGGGAACGAAGACGCCGGACACTTTGTCCGCGATGCGGGCGATGGGGGCCTTGGTGGCCGCGGCGTCGGAAACCATGCGGATAATCTGGGAAAGGGTGGTGTCTTCCCCCACCCGGGAGGCCCGGCAGGTCAGGAAGCCGGAGCGGTTCAGGGTGGCGGCGGAAACCGTGTCCCCCTCCGCCTTGTCCACGGGGATGCTTTCCCCGGTGAGGGCGGACTCATCCACGGCGCCGGAGCCTTCCGTCACCACGCCGTCCACGGGAATGCTCTCCCCGGGACGCACCACGAACAGGTCTCCGATGGCCACTTCCTCCACCGGCACGGAAACCTCCTTCCCCTCCCGCAGGAGGGTGGCGGTCTTCGGGGCGATGCGCATCAGGCTCTTCAGGGCGTCGGTGGTATGGCCCTTGGAGATGGATTCCAGCATTTTCCCCACGGTGATCAGGGCCGGGATCATGGCGGCGGACTCAAAATACAGCTGGCTGTGGTACAGGTCCATGAGGTCCGCGTTCGTTCCGCCCCCGGCGATGATGCCGCACATGCGATAGAACACGGCGGTGCTCCAGAGGAAGGACACGGAGGAGCCCAGGGCCACCAGGGTGTCCATGTTGGGGGCGCGGTGCCACAGGGAGGAAAACCCGGAGGTGAAGAATTTTCCGTTGATGATCATGACACACAGGGCGAGCAGCAGCTGGGTCAGGGTCAGGGCCAGATGGTTCCCCCGCAGGAAAGCGGGCAGCGGCGCCCCCAGCATGTGGGCCCCCATGGTCAGGTACATGAGCACCAGCAGGAACCCCAGGGAGAGGATCAGCCGGCGCTTCAGCTTCGGGGTTTCGGTATCCTCCAGCAGGTCTTCCCCGGCTGAAGCGGAAGCGGCGCCCCGGACGGACGCGCCGTACCCGGCCTCCCGGACCGCCCGGATGATTTCCCCGTCGGCGGCGGTGCCCTCCACCCCCATGGAATTTGTCAGCAGGCTTACGGCGCAGGAGGTGACCCCGGGAACGGCGGAAACCGCCTTCTCCACCCGGGCCTGGCAGGCTGCGCAGCTCATGCCTGTGACCGTGTACTGTTTCATAAACAAAGCCTCCCGTCTGTGCTTCCGGAGGCTTCCGGAAGTTTGCCGCAACTAATGTAGCAGAACCCGGGGAAAAGGTCAACCGGCCCGGCAAAAGAGGCGGGGCCTTCAGCCTTGACAAGGCCGCTGGGGGATTTGTAAAATAGGCGGGTGGAAGTGAAACGGATGAGAGGCGATTGGATGAAGAAACTCGCGGTCCTGCTGCTGGCGGCGGCCCTGCTCCTGCCGGCGGCTGCCCTGCCGGAGGGAAACGCGGCGGAGGTGATTCCCGCCGCCGAGGAAACCGTGGCGAAGCTGCCCGACGCGACCCTCATGACCTTTTTTGACGGTACCATGTTTGTCGGGGATTCCCAGGTGGCGAAATTCCGGAACTTTGTGAAGAAGAAATGGAAGGAAGACCCGGAGTATTTCCGGAACATCGATTTCCGGGCGGAGAACAGCTACAAATTCCGCTTTGCCGCCTATAAAACCATTCCCTCCGGGGAGCTGAAATACGCCCATATCACAAACGGGGGAAAAAAGGTGACCCTGTACGCCCTGGCCAAAGAGAAGAAGCCGAAGCGGATCTTCATCCTGGCGGGCATCAATGACGCCCTGACCACGGACCGGAAGGAAGAAAACGGCGTGGACCGGGCCATGCGCTATGTCCGGGGGGCCACGGAGCTGATCCGGGAGGCCTCGCCGGAAACAGCGGTTTATTTCATTACCCAGATGCCGGTGACCAAATCCTATACCCAGGGGAGCAACCGCTTCAAGGCGGTGACCGAGCGCTGGAACGCCATCAACGAAGCCATCGCGGCGGAGAGCGGGGAGCTGGGGATCACCCTGGTGGACCTGGCCTCCGGCCTGAAGGATGAGGACGGGGCCCTGCCTTCGGAATACTGCGCCGACGGCCTGTGCCACCTGAACGACGCGGGATACGAAATCTTTGCCCGGGAGCTGCTGGACTTTGCCCAGGCCGAGTACGAGGCCGGCCGGTGGATCCCCGGGGCGGACGCGGATAATACAACGGGAGAAGAACCATGAATAAGATGAAGAAGACCGGAATACTGCTCCTGCTGCTGCTGGCGGCGGCGCTGCTCACCGCCTGCGGGGCGAAGCAGGAAAGCACCCCCGCGGCCACGGAGGCCCCGAAGGCCACGGAAGCCCCGGCGGCTACGGAAGCCCCGAAGGCCACGGAAGCGCCTGCGGCCACGGAAGCGCCCGCGGCTGCGGAGGCGCCCGCCGGGAAGTCCCTGGCGGAGATCGCGGAGGCGGCGGTGGCCGGCGCGGCGGACCTGGCGCCCTACACGGCGGAGGAGCTGCTGGACATGGCGGGCATCCAGCCGGAGGACTATACGGATTTCGTCTTCCTGCAGGGAGACGGGATGGACGGCCGGGAGGTGCTGCTGATCCGGGCGAAGGATGAGGCGGCGGCCGGCCGGGTTGCCGGGCAGATGGAGGAATACCTGAAGCGCCGGCAGGAGGAAAACCGGAATTACGCGCCGGAGGCCTACCGGCTGCTGAGCCGGGCGAAGGTCTCCCGGAAGGGGCTGCTGCTGGCGCTGATCTCCGGGGAGAACGCCGAAGGGGAAACCGCCGCGGTGCTGGCGGAAGAATGATATGATATTTTCGTCCTTTACTTTTCTGCTCCTGTTCATGCCGTGCGTGCTCCTGCTTTACAGGGCGCTGCCGGGCAGGCTGCGGATGCCGTTCCTGCTGGCGGCATCCCTGCTTTTTTATGGCTGGGGAAATCCGGTTTGGCTGCTGCTGATCCTCTTTTCCATGGTGCTGAACTGGGGCGGGGTGCTGCTGATGACCCGGGGCGGGCGGAAACCCTCCCGGGGAGCCCTGGCGGGGATGATCGTGCTGAACCTGCTGCCCCTCCTGTACTTCAAGTATTCCGGGTTCCTTGCGGGAACCTTTGAATCCCTGACGGGGCTCAGGACCGGCTTCACCGCCCCGGGGCTGCCGGCGGGCATTTCCTTTTTCACCTTCCAGGCCATGAGCTATGTGATCGACGTATACCGGGGGGAGGCGAAGCCCCAGCGGAATTTCGTCACCTTCAGCGTATACCTTTCCCTTTTCCCCCAGCTGGTGGCGGGGCCCATCGTGCGCTACACGGACCTGGAGGCCCAGCTCATCGCCCATCCCAGGCCGGAGTACCCCCAGATGCGGGAGGGCCTGCGCCGCTTCTGCACGGGGCTGGCCAAGAAGGTGCTGCTGGCGGACGCCATGGGGCGCCTGTGGGGCGCCATGAACGGGAACTTCGCGGAGGCGGGGGCCCTGGGGGCCTGGGTGGGCCTGCTGGCCTTCTCCTTCCAGATTTTCTTTGATTTCTCCGGATATTCCGATATGGCCATCGGCCTGTGCCGGGCCATGGGCTTTTCGATTCCGGAAAACTTCGACCGGCCTTACCGGGCCCGGAGCCTGACGGAATTCTGGCGCCGGTGGCACAAGACCCTGACGGACTGGTTCCGGGCCTATGTGTATATCCCCCTGGGGGGCAGCCGCCGGGGCAGGGCCCGCCGGGACCTGAACGTGCTGGTGGTGTGGGCGCTGACGGGCCTGTGGCACGGGGCGGGATGGAACTTCGTGCTGTGGGGGCTGTATTTCGCGGTGCTGCTGGTTTTTGAAAAACGCTTCCTGCTGGAAAACGCCCGGTGGAACAGAATTCCCGGATGGATCCGGCAGGGGCTGACCTTCCTGGCGGTGATGCTGGGATGGGGGCTCTTCTCCGGCTTCGGGGGAGAGATGTGGAAGGCGCTCTTCGGCGGATACGGAGGGGCCTCGGCGGAGACCTTGCGCCGGTGCGCAGCCTTCGCGCCCCTGCTGCTTTTGTGCGGCGGGATCTGCTTCCTGCCCGCGCCGAAGAAATTTCCCCTGGCCCGCTTCGCCGCGCCGGTGCTGATGATCCTGTGCCTGGCGGCCCTGGCGGCCCAGGGCTACGCGCCCTTTGTGTATTTCCAGTTCTGAGGGAGGACGAAATGAAGGAGAAAAAGCTTCGCCTGGGAGACCGGCTGGCGGTGACGGCCGGCCTGGGCCTGCTGCTGTGCGCGGGCCTTTTCGCGCTCCTGTTCCCCCATGGGGATTTTTCCGAAGCGGAGCGCAGGTACCTGGCCCCGGCGCCGGAGGCGCCCTCCCTTTCGGAATGGAAAACGGACAAGGAAACGGAAAGCTACCTTTCGGACCGGATCCCCCTGCGAAATGTGCTGGTGGGGATCGACGCCGGCGTCCAGGCGGCCACCCTCCGGCGGACGGAGCTGGGGGCCTGGCCGGTTTCCGGCGCCTTCCTGGAGCCCCCGGTGAAGGGAACGGCGGAGAAAACGGCCCGGCGGCTGGAGCAGTTCGCCGCCCTGGCGGAGAAGATCGGCGCCCCCTGGAGCGCGGTGGTTCCCCGGAGCCACGGATATCTGCTCCGGGAAAGGATGAACGCCCTCCTGCGCCTGCAGTACGAACAGGAGACCCCTGTCTATGAAGCCCTGGAGGCGGACGCCCATTTCATCGACGCGCTGCCGGAGGGAACGGATCCGGAGGAAGCGTATTACCGCACGGACCACCACTGGACCCTGCAGGGGGCGTATATGGCCTATGAAAAAATCTGCCGGGAGGCGGAGCTTCCCGTGCGGGCGCTGCAGGATTTCCGGCGGAGCAGCTTCCCCGGGTTCCTGGGAACCACCCGCAGCCGCAGCGGCCTGCCGGCCTTCACGGCGGACACCCTGGAGTGCGCGGAGCCGGAGGGGGCCGTGCTGGCGGTTTCCGGGGAGGAATGGGACCACCTGATCTTCCCGGAGCGGGCGGA
>CAMHSI010000056.1 GCA_946187775.1 uncultured Clostridia bacterium | reverse complement strand
GCCCCCTCGGCGGAGCCCACCATGACGGTGGAGGAGATTGACCCGGACATCCTGAAGTTTACGGAGATTGACGGAAAGGTAACCGTGAACGGCAAGGCGGCAACCTTCGAAAAGGAAACGGACGGGAAGAAGGCGGCAGCGGCGCCCCGGCTGCAGAAGCGGGAGAACCGGATCCGGATCAGCCTGGACGACCTGGCGGCCTGCATGCCGGGATGGGTGCTGACGGCGGACGGAGGCAACGTGATCCTGGAGGCCGGCGGGCATACCCTGGCGATCCTGAACGAGGACGCGGGCATGGCGGCCACCCTGGACGCCCAGGAGCTGATGATCGGCACGGAGGACTTCGAATTCGCGGAAGGGCATTTCGTGGGAACGGGATTCCTGGCCGCTGCGCTGGACGGAAAAGCCGAGTGGGACGAGAAAACCGCCACCCTGAAGCTGGAGCTTCCCGCGGGAAAATAAACCCGGTCCGTAACAGACAAAATTGTGAATTCGGGCAAAAGAAAGACCGGATCATCGATTGAAATCGTTATCGGGATCCTGTATGATATGGCAAGCTCCGAAGGAGCCGGAATGAAGAAGCGAGGAGGTGCTTTGCCGTGAAATCCGTACAGATTCGTCTGAGCCTGGTTGAAAATGTCAACAAGTTCGTCAATGTTGTATCGCGCTATCCGTTTGAAATGGATTTGCGTGCCGGGCGCCACGTGGTGGACGCGAAATCCATCCTGGGAATCTTTTCCCTGGACCTGAGCCGCCCCATCACCCTGGATATTTACAGTGATGACTGTGAAAAACTCCTGGAGGAAATCAAGCCTTTCGTTGAGGCCTGAGGACGGGATACCGGACCGCCGCCGACGCGGCGGTTTTTCTTTTTGCCCGCGGACCGGAAAAGAACGGACGTTCATGGACCGAAAAGAAGGCAGAAATGGATAAAAGACGAACAATATACGAAGAAAATCTTTTCAATATTCGGATTCTATGGTATAATCCGGGTTTGAGAACGAGCAAGGAGACGATGAACCATGGAAAAGATCCGCAGGAACGAGCGTATGACCGTGATGATGAAAATGCTGAGCGGGGCGCCGAACCGGATTTTTACGCTGAACAGCTTCTGCGAGCTTTTCAGCAGCGCCAAGTCCACCATGAGCGAGGACACGGAGCTGCTGCGGGAGGTGTGCAGGGAATTTGACCTGGGAAGGGTGGAAACGGTGACCGGCGCGGCCGGGGGCGTTCGTTTCTGCCCGGAGGTGAGCCGGAAGAAGGCCCGGGAGACCATCCTGGAGCTGTGCGAAAAGCTGAGCGGCACGGAGCGGGTGCTGCCCGGGGGATTCCTGTATACCAGCGACATCCTGAGCACGCCGGACATCGTGAACCGGATGGGGGAGATCATCGCTTCGGAATACGCGGAATGCGCGCCGGATTTTGTGCTGACCATGGAGACGAAGGGGATTCCCGTGGCCTTCGCCACGGCCAACGCCCTGGGGATTCCGCTGGTGATCGCCCGGCATTCCTCCAAGGTATATGAGGGATCGGCGGTGAACATCAATTACGTTTCCGGCAGCGGGAACATCGAGACCATGAGCCTGAGCCGCCGGGCGGTGAAGGAAAACCAGCGGGCGCTGATTGTGGACGATTTCCTCAAGGGGGGCGGAACGGCCCGGGGAATGACGGAGCTGATGCGGGAGTTCAACGTGACGGTGGCCGGGATGGCCTTCGTGATGGCCACGGAGGCGCCGGAGAAGAAGCGGGTGAGCGGGGAGAAGAGCCTGATGACCCTTTCGGTGACGGACGGGGAGCCGGCGGAAGCCATTGTGAAGCCGGCGGACTGGCTGATGGACTGACGGCCGGGTGAGTCAATGAGAACCGTCCCCGCGACTCATTTGCAAAAGACGGGATGGATATGGTAGAATAATTAATTGAAATTCCGGGAAAGGGGGAGGCATCGGGTGTATGACATGAACCCGCCGCAGCCGGCGATGATGCCGGAGATTCCGCCGGAAAAGAAGCGGATGAGCGTGCCGCAGATTGCGCTGATCGTGCTGGTGATCGCTTTCGCGGCGTGGTACCTGATTACGACGCTGACGCCGGAGCCCGCCCATTTTGCCACGGTGACCGCGGACACCATCGGTTCCCGGTACGCCGGGGACTGCCTGATCGTCCGGGACGAGGTGCCCTTCGACGCGGAGGGCCTGAGCAGCGTGGAATACATCGCGGAGGAGGGGGCCACGGTTTACCGGGGGACCACCATCTGCAACGTATACTCCTCGGGTTTTTCCACCCGGGAGCTGACCACCCTGCAGGAATACCGGGACGAGATCAAGGAATACCAGATGAAGCTGCTGCAGAGCGAGATTACCGCGGACGCCTGGATGGAGAAGCTGGAATCCGAGGTGATGACCCGGGCCCGGGAGGAACGGGAGATCATCGGCGGCGCCCGGGGCAACATGGCGAACCAGGAGGCGCTGCTGTCCGCGGCCATCCAGGCCCGGCAGAGCTACCTGCGGGAGAAATACGCCAACGACCAGCGGATGACCCGGCTGTACGACGACGAGCAGAGCCAGCTGCAGCGGATCAGCAGCTGGACGAAGCAGTATGTGGCCATGCAGGACATGGCGGTGGTGAGCTTTTATTCCGACGGATATGAATACGGGCTGACCAACCAGAACTACGACCAGTTTACCCCCGCCCAGGTTCGGGACATGATCAACGGTAAAAAGCCGGAGAACAGCGAGCTGGCCAAGGGAAAGACCACCATCTACCGGATGGTGAAAAACGGCCGGTGGTACGTGCTGATGCTGATCCGGGACAACAGCTGGAACCCGGTGGAGGGCGCCCAGTACGACCTGAAGCTGGAGAACTTCACCGAAACGACGGTGAAGGCCACGGTGATGAGCTTCACCCGGACGGGGGGCGAGCTGGAGGTGCGGCTGAGCGTTGAGGGCGACGTGCAGCCGGTGCTGTACGTGCGCTCCTGCACGGGGGTGCTGGGAGACAGCGTGGCCAGCCTGACGGTGCCGTCCCGGGCCATCATCACCCAGGACAACATGCCCGGGGTTGTGGTGGTGGACGGGGATTACCAATGGTTTGTGCCGGTGAACATCCTTGACAGGCGGGACAACATGGTCTACATCGCGGCCATCCAGCAGGGAGTCCTGTCGGAGGGACAGACGGTGCGGCTGTTCTGAGACGCCGGAAGGCGGAAAAGCGGAACCCCGGGGAGGCCGGGGGACAAAGGAGACGACTGGAAGATGAAGCTGAACGACCTGAAGAACAAGCTGATGCAGCGGTTTTCCGGGAAAGCGGGGAACGAAACCCGCCGCCCCGACGGAGGAACCAGCTGCTACCGGCCCATCCGCAAAAAGACCCAGGCGGAAGAGAAGGAAGAGCAGCCGCTGACCTATATCCACACGGGATTCACGGGGATGACCCCGCCGGCGGACCGGTTTGACACCGGGTTCGGCCTGGAGGGCTACCGGGGACAGCCGGAATACGACCCGAACTACGGGCAGCAGACTGCCTGGGCCCCGAACAACGGCCAGCAGACGGCCTGGAACCCCAACTACGGCCAGCAGGCCCCCTGGACCCCGAACAACGGACAGCAGACGGGATACGCCCCGGGATACGGACAGGAATGGAGCACGGCTTACCAGCCGGCGCCGCGGACGGTGCAGCAGGCTCCCTACGACGCCCCCCGGGCCAGCCGGATCCGGACGGAGGAGCCGCCGGCGGCGGCAGCCCGGCCCCAGCGGGGATGGTTCCCGCCCCGGGAGGAGGCCGTTCCCCGGAGCAACATCAGCTACATGCCGGGATACGCGCCGGACGCCGGCGCCGCCCCCTACAACCACGTGGAGCACATCCTGACCCTGACGGGGCTGAAGAGCTGCTATGAGGCCATTGAGTGCATGAAGAACGGCGAGACCCTGCTGGTGGAGCTGGGCGCCATCGCCAACGAGAGCGAGAGCATGCGCTGCCAGGATATGCTGGCGGGTGCGGCCTTCACCCTGGGCTGCAGCGTTCGGATGCTGCAGGGAGCGCGGCTGGTGCTCATTGCCCCGGAGGGGGTGAAGATCCTGCCGGAGGAAGCGCCGGCCCGGATGGAGCCGGCCCAGGTGCCCTACATGCAGGCGGCCCCGGCGGCGGCCGCGGCCCCGGCGGAGCCGGAGGTACGGCCGCGGGAGCGCCGGAGCGGCCGGAACGCGGCGGACTGGGAAGCCGCCCGCAGCGGACGGCTGGATCACTACAACCCCTATACCGGCACCATGCCGGTGGCAGCCGGCGCCTACGCGGGCTTCGGTGGATACGGAACCTGAGACAAGCAACGACGGACCCAATGAAAGGAGACGCGCATCATGCCCAGAATCACTGTGGACGAGATTTCCAGGAAAGAGTTTTCCATCGCCAACAAGGGATACAACCAGAAGGAAGTGGACGATTTCCTCGATGACATCTGCGACGAGATGGAGCGGATGGAAGGCGAGATCATGGACCTGAAGCAGAAGACGTCCGTGGTACGCACGGCGCCCCAGGAGGCGGAGACCGTCAGCAGCGAGAACGAGGAGAGCTTCCGGGAAGTGCTGGCCATGGCGGTGCAGGTGAAGGAAGAGACCCTGCGCAAGGCCAGGGAGGACGCGGAGGCCATCCGGGCCAAGGCGGAAACGGAGGCCACGGAGCGGCTGGACGGGCTGAGCGACGAGCGGAAGGGCCTGGAGCAGGAGCTGGCGGCCCTGCGGCAGGCGGCGGCGGACTACCGGGCGAAATTCGAAGCCCTGCTGCAGGCGCAGCAGGACGCCATGGACAAGGCCTCGGACCTGTTTGAGTAAAGAACCGGGAGGGATAAGGCATGTTCGGACACCGGCCGGACGGAAAACGGCTGAAGGACGTGGACCCCATTGTACAGATTACCCCGTACCTGATGCCCATGCGCTGCGACGCGCAGGTTTTCCTGCAGCACGACCTGGACTATGAAAAAATGTCCCGGTACATTGTGGAAAAAAGCCGGGAGGGGCAGAAGATCACCTTCATGAACCTCATTGTGGCGGCCTATGTGCGGGCGGTGAGCCGCCATCCGGAGATCAACCGTTTCATCTTCAACAAGCAGTACTACGCCCGGAACAACTGCTCCGTGGCCTACGTGGTGCTGAAGGACCCGCAGAACCCGGAGAGCAACGAGACCACGGTTCGGATCTGCTTCGACCTGACGGACACGCTGTTTGACGTGCGGGACCGGATGGAGGAGAGCGTGGACACCAGCCGGAAGACCCAGGAGGCGGACTTCCTGATGAAGCTGGCGGGAGGCGTGCTGAAGATTCCCGGATTCACCACCGTGATCGTGGCCCTGGCGAAGCTGCTGGACCGCTACGGGCTGCTGCCCGGGTCCCTTTGCCGGGAGCTGCCCTTCTACAGCGGGCTGTTTGTCACCAACAACGGCAGCATCGGCCTGCCGGCGCCGCTGCACCACATCTACAACTTCGGCGACGTGAGCCTGTTTATGGGCATGGGGGGCGTGCAGAAGAAAGCCTTCATGGAGCCGGACGGCCGGACCCGGATGCGCCGGTGGATGCAGCTGGGGATTACGGCGGATGAGCGGGTTTGCTCCGGGGCGCACTACGCGGCCTTCTTCGCGGACGTGATGCACTACATCGCCTGCCCGGAGGAGCTGGAGGTTCCGCCGGAGACGGTGCGGTTTGACAAGGAAGTGGAATACCACGTTCCGAAGGTGAAGCAAAAGCAGAACTGAAAAAGGCCAGAATTAAACCGGACGGGTGCGTCCGGTTTTTTTGATGTCATATGAAGCTTTCCGGGGCGTTGAAGACGGGGATGAATCCGCTGTCGGCGGATTCGGCCTCCTGCAGGAAGCCGGGAAGGCCCAGGAGCAGCATATGGTCCCGGACCCGGCGGTATTCCTTCTCCGTGATCCGGCGGTCCAGCCCCGGGACCCCCACCTCCCCGCAGGGCAGGTACTGGCGCATGAGGCTGACGGGGGTGCCGGGGGGCAGCTCGTCCCGGATCCAGGTGAGGAGCTTCATGCTTTCCCCGGTGAGGCCGGGAAGGATGAGATGGCGGACCAGGACCCCCCGGGTCATGATCCCTTCTTCGTTATAAGCGCAGGGACCGGCCTGGCGGCACACCTCCTTCAGGGCGGCGGAGGCGTGTTCAAAATAATCCGGGGCCTTGGCGCACAGCTGCCCCATGCGGGGGGAGAAGTGCTTGAGATCCGGCAGCCAGACATCGATGGCCCCCTCCAGCAGCCGGAGGGATTCCACGGCTTCATAGCCGGAGGTGTTCCAGACCAGGGGCAGGGGCGGGCGCCAGAGCTCCAGGGCATCGAGGATCCGGGGAATGAAGGGGGTTCCGGTGATGAAGGACAGGGAATGGACCCCCAGGTCCGCCAGGCGCTTCAGGGTGTCGGACAGCTGGCGGGGGGTGAAGGGGCGGCCGGCGCCGGTATGGGAAATCTCCCGGTTCTGGCAGTAGACGCAGCGCAGGGTGCAGCCGGAAAAGAAGACGGCCCCGGTTCCCCGGGTGCCGGAGACGGGCGGCTCCTCCCAGAGATGGGGAGCGGCACGGGCAATGAGCATTTCTTCCCCCAGGCCGCAGAAGCCGGGGCGGACAGCCCTGTCGGCCCGGCATTTGCGGGGACACAAGGTACAAAGCATGGCAATCCTCCGTGTTTTTCAGACGTTTTATTATAAGGGGAGCGGGGAAAAAAGGCAATCGGTTGAGAAAGACGCGGATTTCCGGTATAATATACCCTGTGAAGATATGACATTTACGCAAAGGAGACGAAGCGTTTTGGATCAGGAAGAATACAGAAGCACGGAAATGCCGGAGGCGCCGCGGCGCCGGCGGCGGAGCGAGCGCCTGTACGGGGACGACGGGCTGCCGGTATACGGGGAGGACGAAAGGACGGAAAGGTCCGGAGCAGAATTCCCGGAGGCGGCGGCCCGGGTGATCCGGAAGGCGGCCGCGGAGGAAAAGGAACCGGCAGAGAGCGGAGCGGAAGCGCCGGAGGAAGGAACCCAGGAACCGGCGGGACGCCCGGCGGACAGCCGGATTCCCCCGGAAGCACGGCGGATGACCGCCGCTCCCTACGGGGAAGCGGGAGCAGCCCACAAGCGGCCCGGCATGCGGCCCATGCAGGCGGAAAGACGGCCGGCGGCGGAGAGCACCCCCATCCGGACGGTGCACCGGCCGGTGCGGCCGGCCCCGGCCCCGGCAGGGGAAGAGGAAACCCGCTCCTTCAATACGGCGGGGGTATACGGCGGCGCTGCGGAAGAGAGGAACAACGAGGCCCGGGTATCCGTGGGATACGCGCCGGGACGGATGAGCCTGCCCCCCAGGGAGCCGCGGACGGCCTACGGGGCCCGGGACTGGCGGGATCCGCGGGGAAATGCCGGAGCCGGACGGGAGCCGGAGCGGGGACTGCCCGGGAAGACCGCCCGGACGGGCCAGGCGGCCCGGAACACCCGGGGCGCCCAGGATCCCTGGGATCCCCGCAGGGGCAGCGCGGAGAAAGCCGGACGGATCCGGAAGCACCCGCTGCTGGCGGTGCTGGCGGGGGCGCTGGTTGTGATCGGCATCCTGATCGGGGTGATCCAGCTGCTGCCCAAGGACAGCGGCGTGCGGCAGGCGGCGGAGGGCATTGCCAAGACCGTGACAAAGCCGGTGGAGAGCCTGCTGGGAAAGCAGGAGGAGCCGGCGAAGATCCTGGCTTTCTCCGTGACGGGAAACGAAAAGGTGACCGCCCCGGCGGACGTGCTTTTCACGGTGACGACGGATACCACGGTGAAGGAGCTGCGGCTGACGGATGAGGACGGCATGGACCTGAAGGCCGCCTCCACCCTGGTGGAAAACACGGACAGCAACCTGTGGACCCTGACCTTCCCGGTGCGGGACGGGTATGAGGGCCTGGTGAAGCTGCAGACCCGGAAGGCGGGCGGAGAATGGGCGGACACGGAGTGCACCGCCACGGTGGCCATCGCCCCGCCGCTGGCCGGAACGGATAACACCGCGACCCCCCTTCCCCAGGAGATTCCCGGGCCGCCGGCAGGGGAAGCGGAGTCAGCCGGAGACGCGGAAGCGGCCGCGGACGCCGGAGACCCGGCGACAGACGAGGCCGGGGAGAACCCGGAGGACTATGGGGACGAAATGTGGGGAACCGCCTGGGGAGAGACCCGGGAGAACGAGGTGGAATCCACCCCGGAAACCACCCCGGAACCCACGGCCACCCCGGAGCCCACGCCGGAACCCACCCCCACCCCGCCGCTGGAGGCGGCGGCGGATCCTTCGGCGGACCCGTCGGAGATGTTTACCTCCTACACGGTATACGAGGGAACGAAAAAACAGAAGAGTTATGTGCGGCCGGCCAAGATGATGATCCACATGCCGGACGGGGATGACTACACCCCCCAGAAGATCGGCGTGCTGACCTTCCGGGGCAACGCCTTCCGGCAGAACGCGGCGGTGGGCGAAATCGCCTCGGCGGAGGGACTGAGCCAGATCTGGGCCGCGGAGGCGGGCAGCGCCAGGGGCGCCAGCCAGACCTTCTACGGATACGAGTGGACCGGGCAGCCGGCCATTGTGAAATGGAGCAGCCAGGTACGGGCGGAGAGCAACATCGACGAGGACAAGAAGACCAAGAAAGCCCTGCGGGAGGTGATCATCGCCGGGAGCGACGGCGTGATCCGCTTCCTGGACCTGGAGGACGGGGTTCCCACCCGGGACGCCATCAACGTCAAGTATCCCATGCGGGGGACCCCCAGCCTGCATCCTGCGGGATATCCCTACATGAACGTTGGCCAATACACCCGGAAGATGAAGACCCGGACGGGGAGCATCGGCCTGCGGCAGTTCAACCTTTACAACCAGAAGGAACAGAAGCTCATCGACGGGCTGGACGGAAAGATGCACCGGGGACTGAACCGGGTGGGCAGCTTTGAGACCTCCGCCCTCATCGACCGGAACAGCGACACCATGGTGACGCTGGGAACCAACGGGCTGCTGTACCTGGTGCACCTGGGGACCAGCTTTGACTACAAGGCGGCAACCCTGAGCCTGGACTCCTCCACGGTGGTGCTGGCGGCCCGGGCCAAGGGAGAAAAGAAGAACGAGCTGGTGGCGGTGGAATCCTCCCACGCCATGTATGACCGGTACGTTTTCTACGCCGACATGGGCGGCGTGCTCCGGTGCGTGGACACCAACTTCCTGACCACCACCTGGGCGGTGAACACGGAGGACGCGGTGATGGCGTCGGTGGCCCTGGACCTGCGGGACCGGGAGCTGGACCTGTATACCGCCAACATGCTGAAAAACCGGAGTAAGGGGAACGCCCAGATCCGGAAATACGACGCGCTGAGCGGAAAGGAACTCTGGAAGGTTGAGATCGGCGTGGCGAAAAACACGAAGACCAAGGAAGACGTGGGCGTGAAGGCCTCGCCGGTGGTCGGGCAGCAGGGCCTCGGGGACCTGGTGTATTTCACGGTGACGGGGCTGAACGGGGAAGGAAGAACCACCCTGGGCGCGGACGAGGACACGAAGGCGGCGCTGGTGGCCCTGGAGAAGGAAACGGGACGGATCCGCTGGAGCCGGGGCTTAAGCGACCGGAGCGAAAGCTCGCCGGTGGCGGTGTACGACGCGGAGGGCAAGGGATACATCATCCAGTGCGCCGAGGACGGAACCATCCTGCTGCTGGACGGGCTGAACGGGGAAGAGAAGGCCTCCCTGAAGCTGGAGGCGAAGATCCAGGCCTCCCCGGCGGTGTACAACGACATCCTGGTGGTCGGCACCACCGGAAAAGGAACGGAATCCGTAGTGGGCATCAGGATCCAGTAACCGGGAAAAGCGGCCCGGGAGGACTTTTCGGAGGAGGAGAAGCACATGAAATACCTGGCGGCGCTGGACCAGGGAACCACCAGCTCCCGGACGGTGATCTTCACCCCGGACGGGCAGATGGTGGCATCCTGCGGACAGGAATTTCCCCAGCACTATCCCCACCCGGGATGGGTGGAGCACGATCCCCGGGACATCCTGGACACCCAGGTGGCTTCCCTGCGGGAGGCGGTGCGGCTGGCAGGAATCCACCCGGAGGAGATTGCGGCCATCGGGATCACCAACCAGCGGGAAACCACCTTCCTCTGGGACCGGAAGACGGGGGAATGCGCCGGGAACGCCATCGTGTGGCAATGCCGGCGGACCTCGGGCATCGTGGAGGACCTGGTAAAACAGGGCTGCGGGGACATGATCCGGGAAAAGACCGGACTGGTGCCGGACGCCTATTTTTCCGGGACGAAGCTGAAATGGATGCTGGACTACTACAACCTGCGGGAGAAGGCGGAAAGGGGAGAGCTGTGCTTCGGCACGGCGGACAGCTTCCTGTGCTGGAACCTGCTGGAGGACCGGCCCCACGTGACGGACGCCACCAACGCCGGGCGGACCATGCTGTTTAACCTGCACACCCAGGACTGGGACGAGGACCTGCTGAAGCTGCTGGACATTCCCCGGGCCTGCCTGCCCCGGGTAATCGACTCGGCGGGGCCCGTAGGCATGCTGGATCCTTCCATCCTGGGCTGCCGGATTCCGGTGACGGGCATGGCGGGAGACCAGCACGCCAGCCTCTTCGGGCAGGCGTGCCTGAAGCCGGGGGATGTGAAGAACACCTACGGCACGGGATGCTTCATGCTGATGAACACCGGGGAGACGCCGGTGAAGAGCGAAAACGGCCTTTTGACCACCATGGCCTGGCGCATCGGCGGGAAGCCGGTATACGCCCTGGAGGGCAGCGTGTTCATGGGCGGGGCCACGATCCAATGGCTCCGGGACGAGCTGAAGATCATTTCCACCGCGGCGGAAAGCGAGACCCTGGCCCAGTCGGTGGCGGGAACGGGGGGCGTGTACCTGGTGCCCGCCTTCACGGGGCTGGGCGCCCCCTGGTGGGACATGTACAGCCGGGGAACACTGGTGGGCATGACCCGGGGCACCGGGCGGCCGCACATCGTTCGGGCGGCGCTGGAGGCCATCGCCTTCCAGAGCGCGGACCTGATGGAGGCCATGGCCAGGGACGCGGGACACCGGCCGGAGCGGCTGCAGGTGGACGGCGGCGCCAGCGCCAAC
>CAMHSI010000055.1 GCA_946187775.1 uncultured Clostridia bacterium | reverse complement strand
CCATCGCCCGGGCGGCGGTGGCGGACCCGCCGGTGATGATCCTGGACGAGGCCACCTCCTCCATCGACACCCGGACGGAGGCGCTGGTGCAGAAGGGCATGGACAAGCTGATGGAGGGCCGGACGGTGTTCGTGATCGCCCACCGGCTGTCCACCGTGCAGAACAGCGACGTGATTATGGTGCTGGACCACGGCCGGATCATCGAGCGCGGCAGCCACGACCAGCTGATCGAAGAGAAGGGACAGTATTACCAGCTCTACACCGGAGCTTTCGAGCTGGAATAAAAATCAAAGAACGGGAAGCTCATCAGCCGGGATTTCTTCGACGAGAAGGAATCCCGGTTCCGCTTCCACGGACTCCAGGTATTCCTCCAGGCAGAAGTTGTTGTCCCGCATGGGGACGGAATGCTCCACGCCCACGTAGCGGATGTGCCATTCCTCGGCGGTAAAGCCGGTGATGGCGGTTTTGTCCTCCTGGTAGCGGACGATAAAGCCATAGTCCCAGCAGTGCTCATGGAGCCATTTGCACTGCTTTGTGCCCTTGAAGGCGGAGGTGTTCGGCACGTTGATATCAAAGGCGAGGCCCAGGTGATGCTCGCTGCAGCCGGGCTCCGCCACGGAGCGGAGGGCCGCCGATTTTGCCCGGGACTTTGACCAGGAGGGATTCTTCTTCCGGTAATAATTAATGCGGTTGTTCATGACCTTCTGCTGGTCGGCAATGCTGCGGTAGGCGGTGCTGATCTGCCAGTTGCGGATCCCGTCGTCCCGGGCGGCCTCCAGCATGGTTTCCAGGGCTTCCGCCGCGGCGCGGACCGCATAGATTTTCCGGTTGCCCTTGATGCGGACAAGGGAGGAATCCAGCACGTCGGACAGGAGCACCAGGTCCGCGGGGACAAAATCATCGGAAACGGGATAATCCTTGTTGACCAGGAGGGGAAGCGGAGAGGAAAGCACATCCACCGTTTCCTCCGCGGCTGAGGGAAAAACACACAGCAGGGACAGCACGGCCAGGCATGCCGCCAGGAACACAGACAAAGCAGGCTTTCGCAATTCCGTCACCTTCCGTTTCAAAATTTATGCGCAGCAAAGGATTCTTCCCGGGCATTATACCACAGGGGTACGCCGGAGGACAAACCGGCTTGTTGCTGCATGGGAAAAATGGTATAATCCGGGGGATGGAGGAAGGGAAAAACAGGAGGTTGAGACAATGCCGGACGCTGCGGTTCACGCCGCTTTCGGGCGCGAAGTGCTGGGAATGCTGGAGGGGGAAACCGCCGGGAAAATCCGGGAGGTTCCCTATACCTTCGGGCTCTTCGGGCCGGACATGTGGTTTATGTACCAGCCCTGGAAGCGGCGGGAAGGCCGGGGGCGGCGGATGCACACCACCCGCACGGGGCGGTTCCTGACGGCCCTGGCCCGGCGGACAAAGGAAAGCCAAAGCAGGGAGGAGATGTTTTCCTTCCTGGCGGGATTCCTGTGCCACTACGCCCTGGACGCGGAAACCCATCCCTACATCATCCACATGACGGAGAGAAAGACAAAACTGCCCCGGGGGCACATGAGCTTTGAGCATACCCTGGACCGGCTGGAGATAGAGCGGGCCGGCCTGTGGGGCGGGCGCCACCCGGTGACGGACCACTATTTTCCGAAGGTGCGGCTGCCCCGGTCCATGAAGGAGGACATCGACGCGGTTTTCCTGGAGACCTACGGCTGGCGGAACTGCTGGAAGGCGCTGAACCGCTCCGGCCCGCTGTACCGGCAGTGCTACCGGGTGATGGAGAACCCGAAGGGAATCCTGGGGCGCCTGGCGGGATGGACGAAAAACCCGCTGCTGCGATCCTTTTCCTACGCCTGGTCCCACTACGAGGGGACGGACGCGGAGAACACCGCCGGGGAGGAATGGGCCCACAGCCACGACGAGTCCATGCGCTCCAGGGAGACCTTTGCCCAGCTGCGGGAGAAGGCGGCGCAAAAGGCGAAGGAAATGATCGAGGCCGCGAGGCGGTACATCTATGATAACGAAATGACGGAGGCGGAGCTGGCGGAAATCATCGGAAGCCGGTCATACCTGAGCGGCCTGCCGGAGGAGGATCCCCGGAACCGGGAGGTTCCCTTCCTGCTGCCGCCCCGGAAGGAAAAAGGGGGCGGGGTGGATGCCTGACGCCAACAGCCTGGCCACCAACCTGATTGTGACCTTCCTGGTGATGCTGCTGGTGATCGTGCTGCCCTGGGCGGACCGGAAGATCTGCGGAAGGCTGGGGCTGAACCTGCAGGGCGGGATCAGCACGAACCCCCGGGCGGACCGGCTGCTGAAGGGAAGGCAGGCGCTGCTGACGGTTGGGGTGGCGGCCTACCTGTTCATATACGCCTGGCTCACCTTCCTTTCCCGGGACGCTTCGGACGTGTTCCGGGTGCACGTGGCGCCGCTGGAGGACCTGAAGAACGCCTTCCGCACGGACCACGGATTCTCGGACGTATTTTCCCGGCTGTTTTCGGAGGGGCTGTCCGCCTTTGCCAACGTGCGCCTGGTGCGGCCGGAGGATATTGCGCAGTTCTACATGAACATGATGGTGTTCGTTCCCCTGGGATACCTGCTGCCCTACACCTTCCGCTGGTTCCGGGAGCGGGTATGGACCCGGCCGGTGGGGGTGTGCTTCCTGTTTTCCTTTTTCACGGAAAACATGCAGCTCATGAGCCAGCGGGGCCTGTATGACCTGGACGACATGATTTCCAACACCCTGGGCGGGTTTGTGGGGCAGCTGCTGTACATTTCCCTGGCCTGGGTCATTACCCGGCCGGACTGGCGGAAGGAGCTGCGGGCGGGCCGCGCCTGGCGGAAGACGGCCCGGAAGCTGGCGCTGTATCCCCGGCGCGGGCGCATCGGCGCCAACTGCACGGAGATTGCGGGAACGGACCGGCAGGCCGTATGGAATTTCTATGTGCGGAAGCTGGGATACCGGCCGGTGCAGCGGGCGGAGTATACCCCGGAGAACCAGGACCACCTGATGCTGGCCCTGGGGGGAAGCCGGATCCTGATCCGCTGCGGGGCGGAGGGACCGCTGCCGCCGCAGACGCTCCGGCTCAGCGCCGCCGGACTCCCGCGGATCCGGGAGGGCCTGAAGGAGAACGGAATCGACCCGGGGGAATATGAAAAGGACCCGTATACCGGAAGACGTGAGCTTCGGTTTACGGGCCCGGACAACGTACGGATTATCCTGACGGAGGCGGAATAAGGGATCAGTCCTCGGCGTCCAGCCGGGAGAAGCCTTCTCCCAGGGCCTCGTGGGCATCGGTGATGAAGAGGAAGGCGGACTCGTCCTCCTCCCGGACGATGCGCTTGACGGACATGATTTCCTGCCGGGAAGCTACGCACAGCACCACGGGCTGCTGGTTTCCGGTGTAGGCGCCCCGGGCGTCGAGATGGGTGACGCCGCGGCCGGTTTCCTCCATGAGGCGGTTTGTGATCTGCTGCCAGGCTTTGGACATGATGAAGCAGGCCTTGTTGCCGCCGAAGCCCATCATGACCGCGTCGATCACCTTCGAGCAGACATAGATACTGATAAAGGCATAGAGGGCCTGCTGGGTGCCGATGGCCGCAGCGGCGCCCACCACCACCAGGCAGTCCAGGATAAACAGGAACATGCCCACGGTGATGAAGGGCAGGCGCCGGTGCACCATGCGGGCGACCATATCCGTGCCGCCGGTGGTGGCGCCGCCCCGGAGGATCAGCCCCAGCCCCGCGCCCAGCACCACGCCGCCGAAGAGGGTTCCCAGCAGGGGATCCGTGCTGACGGGACGGATGGGGAGCAGGTCGATAAGAAGGGAAAAAAGCAGGGTGGCGATGAGGCTGCGGAAGGCAAAGATCCGGCCCATGGCCCTGTATCCGATAAGGAACAGCGGAATATTCAGCAGCAGGGACACGGTACCCACCGGCCAGGAGAAAAGATGGTTCAGGATGGTGGCGACACCGGTGAGCCCGCCGGGGGCGATGCTGTTGGGAATCAGGAAGGCAGGATAGGCCGCCGCGCCGAGGAGGCAGCCCAGGAGGATCTGCAGGTAGCTGAAGGCGATTTCCTTCCTGCCGGTTTTGCGGAAGTGCTCCTCCAGGGAAAAACGGGAAGAAGATTTCATAACGGGTTCGGGCTCCTTTTCAACTGGAAATAAGAGGGGGACGGCAGACCATCCCGGACCCAAAATCCTATCATAAAGCCGGAGGAAACGCAAACGCCGGGAAGATTGCTTTATTCGGCTTTTTATGAGATAATAGCCGGCGGAGGGAGTAAAAATGCTTAGAATAGGACAATTTACCGACACCTTCCTGCCGGTGGTGGACGGCGTGGGCCGCGTTGTGCAGGCCTACGCGGAGACCCTGTCCGCCATGGGGCACCAGGTGACGGTGGTTGCGCCGATGTACAACACGGGCTTCCAGGGGGGATTCCCCTTTGAGCTGGTGGACTTCATCGGCACGGGCGTTCCGGGAATGAAACAGTACAAGGTCGGGGAGGCCATGCTGGACGCCCATTACCGGCGGCGGATCCGCATGATCGAGCTGGACATCGTCCATGCCCACAGCCCCTTTACCGCCGGCTCCGAGGCCCTGCGGCTTTCGGTGGTGCGCAAGCTGCCCCTGGTGGGGACCTTTCATTCAAAATACTACGACGATTTCCTCAAGGCTACCAAATCGGAATCCGTGGCGAAGATGATGACAAAGGTCGTCGTGAACTATTACAACCGCTGCGACGAGGTGTGGGCAGTGGGAAAGAACACGGCGGAGGTGCTGAAGAGCTACGGTTACGAGGGCGAGATCCAGGTGATGCCCAACGGCGCGACGCTGCGCTCGGTGAATCCCTCCGACGTGGAGGAGGTTACCCGGCGGTTTTCCCTGGGGGAGGATCCGCTGATCCTCTTCGTGGGGCAGATGGACTGGAAAAAGAACATCCTGACGGTGCTGGAGGCCTGCGCGGAGCTGAAGAAGCAGGGAACGGCCTTCCGGCTGATCCTGGCGGGGCAGGGGATCGACATGAACGCCATCCGCGGCAAGCTGGCGGAGCTGAACATCCAGGACCGGGCCCAGATGCTGGGCCACGTGACGGACACCTCCCTGCTGGACGGGCTGTACAGCCGGGCGGCGGTGTTTGCCTTCCCCTCCCTGTATGACGCGGCGCCCATGGTGGTGCGGGAGGCGGCGGTGATGGGAACTCCCTCGGTGATGGTGCGGGGAAGCACCGCGGCGGAGATCATCCGGGACGGCGTAAACGGCTACCTTTGTGAAAACGACCCGAAGGACCTGGCCCGGGTCATCAGCGGAATCCTGGCGGATCCGGAAGGCCGGAAGAGGATCGGCGAAAACGCCCGGGAGACCATTCCCGTGCCCTGGAGCAAGGTGCTGGAAACCGCGGTGGAGCGGTATGAGCGGCTGGTGGCGCTGGGGAAGGAAGGAAAGCTGAAGAACAAGCATCTGCGCATCGTCTGACTGCGGAATTTCCCGGTGACAAACCCTCCGGGGATATGATAAGATAAAGGGCGGAAGAAAAAGGTTCGTTCAATGGCAAAAAGGCGTAAGCCGCATACAGTTATGGAGGAATCGGAATGGGGAAGGAAAAATCTGGTTTCAAGGTCGCTTTCGTAGGCTCTGAGTGCTATCCTTTCGTGAAGACCGGCGGACTGGGCGATGTGATGTACGCCCTGCCCCGGGCCCTGATCCGGGAGGGCTGCAGCGTCCGGGTGATCCTGCCGCTGTACAACTGCATTCCCGAGAAATTCAAAAAGCAGATGAAATACATCGGTTCCTTCATGATGGACCAGACCATGGAGGGCAGGACCTTCTACGTGGGCATCATGGAGCTGGAGAAGGACGGCGTGACCTACGACTTCATCGACAACAGGGAATTCTTTGACTGGGGAAATCCCTACACCGGCCTGTGGGAGGACATCCCGAAGTACTGCTACTTCTCCAAGGCATCCCTGGCGATCCTGAACTACCTGAAATGGTATCCCCAGGTGATCCACTGCCACGACTGGCAGGCGGCGCTGGTGCCCCTGTACCTGAAGACGAAATTCTGGAACTGCCCCCTGAAGGACAGCAAGAGCATGCTGACGATCCACAACCTGCGGTTCCAGGGCATCTGCGGCATCCAGCACCTGAAATACTGGTCCGGGCTTTCCGACGGGCTGTTCAACTATCCGGTGCTCAAGCAGAACGAGGACGAGGCCAACATGTTCAAGGGCGGCCTGGCCTACGCAGACGCCATCACCACGGTGAGCGCCACCTACGCGAAGGAAATCCAGACCCCGGAATTCGGCGAGCACCTGGACGCCCATCTCCGGTACCACGCCACCCGGATGAAGGGCATTGTCAACGGAATTGACACGGAAATCTGGGACAGCAGCAAGGATTCGCTGCTGGCCGCCCCTTATGACATCACCAACGTGCTGGAAAAGAAATGGGAAAACAAGCAGGCACTGCGGGAGCAGCTGGGGCTTTCCCGGGAGGACGGGGGCAAGATGGTCTTCGGCCTGGTTTCCCGGCTGACGGACCAGAAGGGCCTGGACCTGGTGGACGCCATTTTCCCGCAGATCATGGACGGCAACACCCAGGTGATCGTGCTGGGAACGGGCGATCCCCGGTATGAAAACGCCTTCCGCTACTACGAGGACAAATACAAGGGCGACGTGTGCGCCTACATTTCCTACAACGAAGCCCTGGCCCACCGGATCTACGCCGGCGCCGACGCCTTCCTGGTGCCCAGCCTCTTCGAGCCCTGCGGCCTGACCCAGCTGATCGCCATGCGCTACGGCACGGTGCCGGTGGTGCGGGAGACCGGCGGCCTGAAGGATACGGTGCTGCCGTATAACCCGGAAACGGACGAAGGGAACGGCTTCACCTTCGACCGGTATATGCCGGACCTGCTGCTGCAGGCCGTGAACGATGCGAAGACCCTGTTCTTCACCGACCGGCCCCGGTGGGACGCCATGGTGAAGCGGAACATGGCCAAGGATGTTTCCTGGGAACAGAGCGCCCGGCAGTATATGGATTTCTACAGGGAGATCCAGGGTTAAAGGAAAAAAACGGGCGGGACCGGAGGAATACACGGTTGTATTTTTCCGGTCCCGCCCTTCTTTTTTTGCCCGGAATGGTGTATGATTCAGGGGTGACGTAAAGTACGTACAAAAAATGATCCGGAGGGAAGCACCATGGAAAACAACACCCGGGGAACCAAAGCAAAGAACTTCCTGCAGAAGATGTACAACCTGCGGCTGAAGGTGGATAAGCAGGGGAAGCCGATTGTGAACGTGTCCAGCATTTTCGGCCTGGCCTGCCTGCTGTTCGCACCGCACATGACCATTGCGGGCATTGCGGTTTCCCTGATATTGGGATACCAGATCCATTTTGAATCCGAGGAGGACGACGGGGAAATGGAGGAGAAGATCCGCAGGGCCGCCATGAACGTCAAGGCGGGGGTGGCCGGCGCGGCGAAATCCATCCAGAACGAGATCAACCGGGCCCGGGAGGAGAAGGCAAACGCCGCCGCACAGCCCCGGAATGAAGCCGCGCCGAAGCAGGCGGAAGCGCCGCGGCAGCAGGAGCCCGGCAACGACGAGCTGCTCCGGGAGCTGGAGGAGCGGGCAAAGGAGAACGCGGAAAGCAATCCCGCGGCGACCACCTTCCACAGCGCCTACGCGGCGTCGGCGGGAAGCGTGCCCGTGCTGAAGGTTTCAGAGGAAACGGCGAAGGATCCCGGGAACGCCCCGGCAGCCGGCAAAGCCCAGGAATAAGCGAAAACCGCGGGAATTATCCCGCGGTTTTTTCAAATACCATTTCCGTAAGCGCCGACCGGGCGACCGCCGCCGGATCGCCGGCGGGGCTGATCCATTCATCGACGCGGGAGGCGGGGAGGATCAGGGGCATCCGGTCGTGAATGAAGCGGATTTCCTCCGAGGGCTCCCGGGTCAGTACGGAGAAGACAGGGTATTTCAGGCCGCGGAACTCCTCGATCCGGTACAGCCCGGCCAGCCAGGCAAGGGCGCATCCCCTGGGCTGGATGAGGTATTTCGCGCCGGCCCGGGCCTTTCCGGAGGGCGATGGCAGGTGCTCCCACTCAAAATACCAGGAGGCGGGAATCGCGCAGCGGTGCTGCTGCCAGCCCTCCTTCCAGAGGGGCTTGAGGGGAGCGGTTTCCACCCGGCAGTTGACCACCGGCCGCCCGGCCCCGGGGACGGTATATCCCCAGACCATGGGGAAAACCGCGCGCTTTCCCCCGGAGGAGGTGGCGACGGCCGGAACCAGGTCCGCCGGCCGGACTTCCCCCTCCGAGGTCAGGGGCTTGCCCAGCAGGTCCCGCATTTTCGCGGCGAGGGGGGAGCGGTTCATCTCCTCAACGATGGGGCGCAGCTCCGGGGACATTTCCATATAATAACGACAGCACATTGCAATTCCTCCCGGGAATAATTCAGCAGCCTGGGCCGGATCCGCCTCCCCGGCGCAGCCGGCCTCCTTCAGGCGGATGGCTTCCTCAAAGCCCTTCAGGGCGTCAAAGGGGGCGAAAATCTTTGCCCAGCGGGACGCGGGCATGGGCGGATGCCGGAGGGAGAAGGGATCCGGGACATCGTGCCGGGGCCTGCCCTTCAGGAAGACATCCCTGTACCTGAAAGCGGGAGGCATCGGCATGGAGCCGATTTCCACTGATCTCACCTCCGGAAGGCGGCTTTCCTCAGGCGCGGTGGCCGCCGATCTGCGCGTTTCTTTCCAGCTGGGTGGCGCCTTCCAGCAGGTTTTTGCCCAGGAACAGGGCGTTTGCCCCGAACCGGGAGCGGATTTCCCGGAGGGCTCCCTGGAGGCGCCTTTCGCGCTCCGGGGACAGGACATCGTCAAACATGCTGAGCTGGACGAAGCCGTTTTCCGCGTGAACGCCGTCGGCACAGACCCCCAGGCGGCGGAAGAGAAGCCGCCGGTCCGTTTTCCCGTCGAAGGAGGAGAGGATCAGCGGGGCCACCGCCGAAGCGGCGTTCGTATCCCCGGGCATCCGCACGGCTGCGCCGGTGTGCTTCGGATGCGGGCGGCCGTAGAAATCCAGGACCACCGGGCCGCCGTAATCCGGGCAGGCCTCCAGGGATTTGTAATCGTAGGAAACCCACCAGGTGAACACGGGGGCGGTGAGCCCCTTGCCGAACATGTCGGCACAGAGGCCGTCGATCATTTCGGACAGGACGTTCCGGGCTTCCGCGTACCGATAGGGCCGGGGAAGCACCTGGCCGCTGCTCAGGGAATGGCTTTCGCTGCGGTAGCCCTTGATATCCCGCATGGTAACGGGATCCGTTCCCCAGGCGTGGGCGATGAGGATCTCCCCGTCAATGCCGAATTTCCGGTAGAACCATTCCTCGTCATATTGGGATTTCCGGGCGATATCCCCCATGGTGAAGAGGAAGGCCTTTTCCAGGGTGCGGGCCTTGCCGGGGCCCAGCATCCAGAAATCCGTGAGGGGCCGGTGGTCCCAGAGGAGGAACTTGTAGCTGTCCTCGTTCAGCTCGGCAATGCGCACGCCGTCCCTGTCGGGCACGGCCTTCTTCGCGATGGTGTCCATGCAGACCTTGGCAAGGTACAGGTTGGTGCCGATGCCGACGGTGGCGGTGATCCCGGTGGTGCGGAGAACATCCCGGATCATGGTCATGGCCATGACGCGGGCAGGATGCACCCCCTGGCGCCGGGCCTCCGCCCCGTAGAAGGAGAGATAGGGCCCTGCGTCGATGAAGGATTCGTCCACGCTGTACACATGGACGTCGCCGGGGGCCGCGTATTTCAGGATCACGGCGTGGATTTGGGCGGAAACCTCCAGGTACAGCGCCATGCGCGGAACCGCCGTGATATAGCGGACCTTCGTGCGGTGGGCACACTCATAGCTGCGGATGGCCTGCTTCGCCTCAAAGAGGCGGGGACGGGAGGGCACGCCGATGGCCTTCAGGGAAGGGGAAACGGCCAGGCAGATGGTCTGGTCGCTGCGGGAATCATCCGCGACGAGGAGGTTGGCGGTCAGCGGATCCAGGCCCCGGGCCCGGCACTCACAACTGGCATAGAAACGACTTCATGTCGATAGCGATAAAACAGCCCACGGCAAAGGCCTCCTTTCCCAGACCGCGCCGGACTACCGCCCGGCGGTTTTCTGCCAGTTCCTGAGAAAATCCCCCTGGGCCTCGGGAAGGTTCGGAAGCTCGTATTCCCTGCAGGAGAGGGCTTTGAGCTTGAACTTCACAACCCCTTCGTCCACGCCGAGCTCGGCGGCCAGCTGGGAGAGGGAGGGAAGGGCGGAATGGCAGTCGTAAAACTCCTGCATCTGCTCCTCCTCAAAGCGCATCCGTTCGCGCCCCGTGCGGAAGCGGCCGATTTCCCCGCCGATATACTGCACAAGCCGGACATAGTCCCCGTAGGAAACCCGGTCGAGAATATACTCATCGGGGATAAACAGGTCCGCGCCGGTCAGGTTCGCGTTGAACTCGGAGGGCGCGTTGGACAGGCTGAAGAATTTGCAGTCCTCAAACCGCCCGCCGGAGGCGGCCGTGCGGTAATCATTCAGGGAATGGCCCAGCTCATGGATGGCGCCGGTGAGGCGCTGCACATCGTCCGCCGCCCGGTTGAGCCCGATGACCTGCCGGCGGTTCATCACCGTGAAAAAGCCCAGCAGGGTGCGGGGCTCCGCGAATTCCTTCAGCAGGACGCGGCGGGCGTCCATGATCTCAAAAGGGTCGCGGGTTTTATATCGTTTAAAGGCGCTTTCGGCCATACGCAATGCCTGCGGAACCATTGAAAAACACTCCTCCGTTTCTTCAGGAAATCATTTGCGGTATTTCTTCGGAGTGTATTTTTTCGCCTCTTCCTTGGTTTCGAAGAAGAGCTCCATCATCAGGTCGCGGAAGGCGTCCCGCTCCTCTTCGCTGAGGCGGCCGCCGGCGTACAGCCCCCGGGCGGATTCGTACACGGCCCGGGCCTGGGCCATGCCCCGGGAACCGTATTTTTCCTTTGCCCGGCCCAGGGCCTCCTCCCGGCGGAGCTCCTGCCGGAAGAGGTCTTCCTCCATAAAATAATCCGTGCTGACATCCAGGGCGGCGGCCAGCTTCCGGACGGCGTCGACCCCGGGGGTGCGCTCGCCGTTTTCGATATAGCGGATAGCCCGGTCGGAAAGGCCGGTGGCCCGGGAGAGGGCGGC
>CAMHSI010000054.1 GCA_946187775.1 uncultured Clostridia bacterium | reverse complement strand
ATCCTTCTCGATCACCACGCCGCTGCCGCTGGCGTACTTGACTTCGCTCTGCTGGTTGTTGTTTCCGCCGCCGTTGCCGTACCGGCCGTTCCCGTTCCGGCCGCCGTACCCGTACCCGTAGCCGAAATTGAAGAAATCCCAGGGATCGATGCCGTAGCCGCCCCAGTCATTGCTGTAGTTGTTATTGATAATCTGGTAGTTGTATACGCCCACCACGCTGTCCCGAACCTTGGCAATCGCCTCGGTAAAGGGGGAAGTGAGTACCGTCGTTTCCGCTGCCTGCGCGGGCTTTACGCTTCCGATGGCAGTTCCTGCCAGAACACATACAAGCGCCAGGGCGATGGCGCCGAGAGCCTTTTTGTTGAAAATCTTTTTCATGCTTCAAACCTCCTTTTCGGTTTTCGGGCACAGTATAACCCGGCTTTTTGTCCGGAATGTGAACGGAATATGAACATTTTCAAAGAAGGGGTTTCATACCCGCCGGGCCGCCCCGGACGGGTCACATTTCAGGATTGTACAGGAATTCCCCGGCCCAGTAGACCTCGCCGGAAATCCATTCCGCCTGTTCTCCCTCAAAGAAGAAGCAGATCCGTTTCATCCCCGTGTTGGCGCACAGGGTGTTCACCATGGCGTAGCACAGCAGGGTTTCCTTTTCCGCTCCCTGCTCCCGGATGGCTTCCCGGAACCTGCCGGTCAGGTTCACCAGCAGCGCATCCCCCTCCGCGGCAATCCCCAGCAGGTCGTCCTCCCGGACCTCCTCCGGCAGGGGGGAGGTAATCCCCTTTTCCCTTTCCCTGCTGTCCGGGCCATGGATCAGGGCTCCCAGCTGAACCCGGGGGCTGTCCGCCGTGTTCCTTTCCACCGGCTCGTCCGTCCGCACCAGCCGGCCGGCCTTTTCAAAATACACAAGGGCGCTTCCCGTCAGGAAGGACTCGAAAACACTCCTGCGCATCAGTCCTCCCAGGATGGTTCCCACCCGGTACAGCCGGTTGCTCAGTTCCGTCACCGGCGTATCCCCGATGCGGATGCAGACCGCCGCCGTTCCCGGGATAAAGGTGGTCAGCGTCATGGTCACCGCGGCAGCCAGGCAGGCGATATCCGTCTGCCATCCGTCCAGCAGCTCCTGCAGGTCTTCCCGGAAGCTCAGGGTAATCAGCTTCCCGCCTTCCTCCATTTCATTGCTCACTGGCTCATGCACCATGTATTCCCAAAGGTCCGGCACGTTGTCCGATTCAATCCGGCTCCGGACCGTCTCGCTCATGGCGTCCAGCAGGGCGGAGGAGTACTGGCTCACCGTCTGTCCCTCAAAGCTGATCCGGCGGCTCTCGCAGGCGATGCCCCTGTTTTCCGTCAGCGGATAGTAAACCGTGGCCTGGGTGCTCAGCGGTGTTTTCCCCGCATCCCCTCCCTGGGGCGTCCGACGGGCCTCCATCTGTTCCCAAAGCACTGAAAGGTTTTCATTCTCATGGCCGCTCAGGGACCCCAGGGGAAGCCTGCCTGCCGAATCCAGTGCCACGCTCTGCCCTGCGGTCAGGATGTTTACATAGCGGATTTCCTTCAGTCCGCACAGCGTCGTCGATATGGCCAGCGCCAGCCTGTAGTATTCGCTGTAGCTCAGCTGCAGCACGGAGGAGGAAAGGTTCACCGTGCAGATTCCCCGGCTGATCTCCACCGGCATATCCCGGTACAGCTCCAGCCTCCTTCCCGTTTCCCCGCTTGTTACCTCCAGCAGCCTGCGCACCAGGGCCGCCGCCGTATCCTTCAGGTCCGCCTCGTCAATATGGACGGTCTGGGCTGAAAGCTGCTGCGCTTCCTGCCGGGGAACATACAGCAGGTAATCCGCCGGCTCCCGGATCATCCGGTCCCCGTCGGGAGCGGTCATGCCCACCTTCGCCGGTGGAAGCGTTTCCACGGGGGCCTTTTCCTCCGTGCTCTTCCGGGCGCATCCGGTCATGGCCGCCAGCATGCACAGGCACAGCACCAGGCACCCTGCCTTTTTCATCATGACGCTGCACCTCCCTGCGGAAACACGACGATAAATTCGGATCCCCTGGACGGCTCGCTCTGCACGGTGATGGTTCCGCCGTGCATGCTCACCAGCTGCTTCACGATGCTCAGCCCCAGCCCGGTGCCGCCGGTTTCCCTGCTCCGGGCCTTGTCCACCCGGTAAAAGCGTTCAAAGATATGCTCCTGGTCCTGGGGGGGAATGCCGACTCCGTTGTCCCGCACCCGCCATACCAGGTTTCCGTTTTCCCGCCGCAGCGATACGGAGATCCTCCCGCCGTCCGGGGAATACTTGAGGGCGTTGTCCGTCAGGTTGTAAAGGATCTGGTACAGCCGGTCCCGGCCGCCGTTCATCTGCAGGTCCGGCTCAATCCGGCCTTCCAGCTGTTGTCCGCGTTTCTCCGCCGCCGGAGTCAGCAGGTGCACCACTTCCTCCGTCAGCCCGCTCATATCCACGGGTTCCGTCTTCATGCTGCCCTTTTCGCTGTCCATCCGCGTCAGGGTCAGCAGGTCCGTGATGATGCCCGTCAGGCGGTCGATCTCGTGGTTCATGTCCTGCATGAATTCGCTTCGCAGCTCCGCGGGCATATCCGGCTGGTACATCACCGTTTCCAGCATGATCTTCATGGTGGCCAGCGGCGTTTTCAGCTCGTGGCTGGCGTTGGAAACAAACTGGCTCCTTGTCTTGTCCAGCCGCTCCAGCTGTGCCGCCATGGTGTTGTAGTTCTCCGCCAGCTCCCGCAGCTCTCCGCTGCCCCTCACCGGCACCCGGACGCTCAGGTCGCCCTTTCCCATCTTCCGCATTGTACGGCTCAGGTCGGTAATCGGCTTGGTCACCACCTGGCTGATGATCAGCGCCAGCACCAGCGCCGCGATGGCAATCAGCACGAACACGCTGATCAGCTGCAGCTGCACGGAATTCAGGGAGTCCATCAGGGACTGGATCCGGCTGACAAAAAGCAGCGCGCCGATGGGCCCGTTCGCCCCGTCCATGGCGTGCACGCTGTAGGCCAGCTGGCCGTTGTAGCCGCTTCCCCCAAGCCGTGCCGCCGTTTCCTCTCCCGGGGAATGCATCCCGTAAGCCTGCTCCGCTTTCCCCGTAAGCACCTGCAGCACCTCGTCCAGCTGAAGCCGGTGGCCGCTCATCTCCCGCAGGGTGTCATACTGCACCTTGCCGTCCTGGTCAATCAGCATCAGCCGGCCGTCGATGGACTGGGCGTTCTCCTCCAGCACCCGGAGGATCCCCTCCGGATCCGCCTCGTCAAAAAAAGGCGCGGCGGCAGCCGCCGCCTTTTCCGCCAGCAGGCTGTCCTCCCGCGTCTTCTGTTCAAACAGGTATCCTCTTACCAATCCGGTCAGGTTCGTCGCCGCCACCGCGAAGGAAAGCCCCACAATGACAAAAAAAGCCAGCAGGATCTTCCACCTGATGCTGGCTCCGAAAAAGCGCTTAATCCTGATCGGTGAAATAGTAACCAACTCCCCATTTGGTGAAGATGAATTCAGGCTTCGAGGTGTCCCTTTCAATCTTTTCCCTCAGGCGGCGGATATGCACATCCACCGTGCGGGCGTCACCGGCGTAATCGTATTTCCATACGGATTCAAGCATCTGTTCCCGGCTGAACACGGTCCCGCGGTTGGTCACAAACATCTGCAGCAGGTCAAATTCCTTGGCGGTCAGCTTGACGTCCTTCCCGCCCAGGGTAACGCTGCGCTTCACCAGGTTGATTTCCATATCGTGCACCCGGATTACCCGGTGCTCCTGCTGCTGCAGGTTCCCGGAAACCCGGCGGAGGATGGTCTTGATCCTGGCCTTGACCTCCAGGATGTTGAAGGGCTTGGTCATATAGTCATCTGCCCCGTACTCCAGGCCCAGGATCTTGTCCATGTCCTCGCCCTTGGCGGTCAGCATGATGATCGGGATATCGCTGCGTTCGCGGATCCGCTGGCACACGGAAATCCCGTCCAGCTTCGGCAGCATCACATCCAGGAGAATCAGGTCGAAATTGCCGGTTTCGAACATGGACAGCGCTTCTTCTCCGTCCATGGCGGTTTCCGTCTCGTATCCTTCCTGCTCGAGGGTATACTTCAAACCCTTCAGGATCAAAGGCTCGTCGTCAACCAAGAGGATCCGCTTTCCCACCGATAACACCCTTTCCGGTCTGAACTCCGGACGAATCCGGATTCAGCTGCACATGATCGGTAAGATTTTATCTTATTTATGCCAAAAATGCAAGAGTTTGTTACAATTCTCCTACATTCCTGTTTCACGGACGGCCCGATCCCCGGCCCATACCATTCCCGCGCCAATCAGCAGATATGCGGCTGAAGCGATGGTTTCCGCGTTTTCAAGGGCCCATTCCCAGCCTTCCTCAAACAGGAATTCAATCTTGTTGTCCCGGTAAAACTGGAAGAAAACGCTGGCCCCCGCCAGCAGGAGCACCGCCGCCAGCGGCAGCCATTTCCGCCCCCGGATGCACCTGGGAACCACGATACCCAGCAGCAGCACCGCGCAGAGCACCTGCTCCAGGCTTACGAAGCTGGTCATGAAGCTGCGGATGTAGGGATACTGCAGCAGGGTTTCAAATCCCATCTGCGCCCCCAGCAGCCATACTGCCGTGCGGATGAACACATTTCCGTCCCGGACCTGCTTCGTCCGCAGGGCGGGTACCAGGCAGACCAGCGCCCAGGCGGCCTCCAGCACAAAAACGCTCAGGCTCGCCCCGCCCCAGCCGTCCCCGATGGCCAGGGGAAAGAACTTGAGCCAGTCCGCTTCCACTTCGTTGCCCACGCCGATGGTCTCCATGCCGGCCTCCGCCAGCCGGGCCAGGCACAGGAATACGCATCCCGGCGCCGCGAACAGGTCCAGGGCTTTTTTTGCCCTGAAGCCGCTCAGCCGCGCTCCCAGCGCCACCCCCGCTGTGATCCCCAGGGCGCCGCCCACAAAGGACAGCTTCTCCGGCAGCAGCTCCGTAATCTCGTCAAAGTAGCCTTCCATCAGGTTCGCCCCCAGGTCATGCAGCAGGTATCCCAGCTTGGCCAGCAGGAGCGCCAGCACGGATCCGGCCGCCGCCGCAATCAGCGCCGCGCGCACCGGAAGGCTGTTCTTCTTCAGGCGGAGAGCATACCAGACCATTCCCGCCGCCAGTCCCGCCGCCAGCATGCACACCGCGAAAACCGGGCTGTTCGTCAGCGTCATCGTTTTCTCCTCCAGTTCATTCCTGTATGATTGTTCCCATATTGTTCAAACGGCCCGGTTTCCTGCGCGGAAACCGGACCGTCTGATTATATGCTTCCATTATATCCCTGTCAAACTGGGGAAACCTTACTGCATCTTCATGATTCTCATCACAGGCTTTGCCACAAAGTATGCCAGCACCATGCAGATGATGATTTCCGGGTAGCTATTCAGTCGCGTCGGAAATGTGTATAAAATCGTAACAAATACCAAATGGATACCCAAAGTTGTGTGTCGAATACTTCTGTCATAAGGAATTCAAAAGATGGAGGTGTTCGGTATGGAGCAGGAGCTGCAGGAATTACGAGTAGCCGTAGCCGCTCTGGCTGATCAACTCAGCATTCAAAATGAACTCCTGGCAGCAAAGGATGCGCAGATCGCTGCGTTGACAGAAAAGATCGCAGAACTTACCACAAAGCTTGAAGAGAAGAACCATAAGAAGAATAGCGGTAACAGTTCTACCCCGCCCTCGAGTGATCGGTTTGAGAAGCCTGCACCCAAGAGTCTTCGTGAAAAGAGCGGCAGGAAACCCGGCGGCCAGCCCGGTCACAAGGGTAAGGGCATGAAGCTCGATCGGAAGCCGGATGAAGTCATCTCACATATTCCTGAAAAATGTCAGGGCTGTCCGAAAGCCTGCCTGTGCACAATGAAGTGCTGCGAGACCCGCTATGAATATGAAGCAGTGGTGCAGACAAAGCTCATTGCACATAAAGTCATGAAGTGTACCTGCCCCCTTTCCGGTCATCTAATGATAGGAACGTTCCCGGCGAACATCACAGGGACGAAACAATACGGTGCCGGTGTAGCTGCGTTGGCAACCTCCCTGTTTACTGTGGGATACATGAGCGTGGACCGGATTCAGAAACTGTTGAATAGTCTGAGAATCCCAATCAGTACCGGTACTGTCCAGAACATCGTGGATAGTGCAGCTTTGTCCGCGAAGGAGCCAGTTAACAGCATCCGACAGAAAGTGATTGACCGGGACATAACAAACTTCGACGAAACCGGTCTGCGTGTAGCGAAGAAACTGCATTGGCTGTATTGCGCCTGTAGTGGACCCTGGCGATTCTATACGGTACAGGAACGCCGTGGTGAGAAAGGGATAGATGCCATGGGGGTTCTTCCCAACAAAGCAGGTGGAGTTGCGACCCATGATTTTTGGAAACCATACCACAAGTACAAAAACGTGGAGCATGCCATGTGCGGTGCTCACCTTGAGCGGGAATTGGTCTATGCCGCGGAAACCGGGAAACAGGTATGGGCCAAGAAACTGAGGAAACTGCTTCAGCTCATGTGCCACCGGCGGAATGAGCTCATGGCGGATAATCAATCCGAATTCCCGGCTACTGAACTTCAGGAGTACCTGGATAAATACGACAGGATCGTAGCCAGGGGAATGAAGGTAAACCCCATTCCGGAGAGAAAACCAGGACAGCGTGGCAGATTGAAGAAGGGAAAAATCCGAAGCCTGCTGGAGCGATTCCGGGATTTTAAGGAAGATGTCCTCCGGTTCACAAAGGAGTGGCGGGTTCCATTCACGAACAACGATGCCGAACGGGCCATCCGTTTTGCTCGCGTGAAGGAGAAGGTGTCCGGATGCTTCCGGACGAAGAAAGGCGCTGATCAATTTGCTTGCATGTTGAGTTTTATCTCAATAGCGGTGGCGCACGGCGTCTCTTCTTTTGATGCTTGTCTTTCGTTGCACAACCATACTGCATTATCATTCGTTCAAAGCTGAGTTGACTGAATAGTTACAAAAAAGGCTTAAATCAAAGTCTTTCGCAGGGCCTGTGGAAGATCTGTGGACAAATGAAATTTAATTCGGAAAGAAACAGGCTCCAAAGGGTATAAATGATTCTTCAAAATGGCAAACAAAAAAGGCCCCGAAGGGCCCCTTTTTTAATATACCTTCACCAGCAGCAGTTTTCCGCTTCCAACCGTCACGACTGCCGTTTGGCCAGGAAGAACTTCATTACTGATGCCGTATTGATAATCGCTCCGGATGGTTGCGTTTTCTAGGGGATATTTGGCACCGGTGATTGTAATCTCTTCCGCGGTCCCGCTGATGTTGAGCAGAGAAAAATAAGCAAACGAGGCATCGATCCCGGCTGGTTCTTCGGATACGATTTCCATTTCTGAGTAATCATCCAGAATTGTGGCTTTTTTTCCCTGTTCATTCAGCCATAGCAGCAGACCGATATTGCCGAAAGTATGGTCGAAGCGCCCTCCAACGACACCGATCAGCAGATATTCTTCAAATCCCCGCCGCACGGCTTCCCGGGCAGCATAAACCGTATCCGTATCGTCCTTTTCCCGGGGCAGCACGATGGTTTCCGTCTTGGTCTCCGGCCGCTGGTGGGAGTCGAAATCCCCAACGATCAGGTCTGGATGCAGGCTCAGCTGTTCTGCGTATTTAAGACCGCTGTCACAGCAGATGATGAAATCATCCTCCCGTAAGCTGCGGCGGATTCGTTCCATGTCAGCCATGTCCGCTCCGCCGAAAATCACGCAACGATTCAATGTCTATTTTCTCCTTTTCTTTGTCTGATGGAACAATTTGAGGTCTGTTTCGGCCCGCCGCATGTCGTTTCATCGGTTTTTTCAGATTTTTTCCGTGATATCGAAAACGGGGGCGTCCGCTTGATTCGGAAGCCCCCGTGTACTTTGAATCATAAATACCCAGTGGGAATGCTTCGCTGCTTTATCCGGCGGCATTTGACGTACGCATCGCTTCCTGCAGAATATCCCGGATTTGCCTTTTATAGGCGGCGAATTCAGGCAGAAGGTTAAAATCCTGTCGAGTGTTGCGGGGACAATCCACCCGGATCTCATGATGAATTTCTCCCGGGCTGCCTGTCAGCAGATAAACCCGGTCGGACAGTTGAATGGCTTCATCCACGTCGTGGGTAATCAGCACGGTGGAGAACCCCATTCTGCTCATGATATCCAGATACCAGGCATGCAGCTGTTCACGGGTAATCATATCCAGGGCGGAAAACGGCTCGTCCAGCAGAATCACGCCCTGAGATCCCAGATACGTTCGCAGCAGCGCGGCCCGTTGCCGCATCCCGCCGGACAGCTGGGAAGGATACAGGGTCTGCGTTCCCTCCAGGTCAAAATCCCGAAAGCAGGGCTCCGCCCGTTTCCGGGCCTCCTCCTTTTTCATTCCCCCGATAATCAGGGGCAGGGCCACATTGTCGATCACCCGCTTATGCTCCAGCAGCAGATCCTTCTGAAGCATGTAGCTGATGTGCCCAGGCTGGCCGGTGATCTCGGTGCCGGACAGATACACACTGCCGGCGTCCGGCCGGATAAGGCCGGACAGGATATTCAGCAGGGTGGTTTTCCCGGATCCGCTCAGACCCAGCAGGGAAACCAGTTCTCCCTTCTCAAGATGCATACTGATATCCCGAAGAATCATCCGCCCGGAATAGGATTTACTGATATTTTCGGTTCGGAGCAGTTCCATCCGTCTCACTCCCCGGAGAGGTAGTCGTTGCTGAAGCCCATTCCGGTGAGATCATGGCTTGTCAGACCGTTGGCATTCAGCCAGGAATAGAAGCCGTTCCAGCGATCCACATCTACGATACCCCAGTCTGCTGCGTCGGCGATATACTTGTCCGCGAGCCAATGCTGGCTGGCAACCACCAGCTCCCGGGAATCCCGCAGAGACCCCGTGGTGTCCCCTTCGATCAGCATGTCTGCGGCTTCCTCCGGATGCTCGATGGCATACCGGTACCCCTTCTCCGTCGCGGCCAGGAAAGCCCGGGCTGTGTCCGGATGATTTTTCAGGAAATCATTGTTGGCCAGAATAACGGGGGTATAGTAATCCAGGTCGCTGCTCAGGGAAGCGAAATCCCAATAGCCGCACTTTACGTCGCTCAGCTCAGCGTTGACGCCGCTCCAACCGTAGAAAATCCACACTGCGTCGATCTGGTGCGCGGCCAACGCCGCGGGTTCGTCCGTCACATTGTTGGGAATCAGCTTCAGTTTGCTGAAGTCCGCACCTTCTTTCTCCATGCAGTAGCGGAGCATGGCCAGCTCGATGGGGCTGTCCCAGGTGGCGTAAACCCGGTTCTCCAGACCCTTCGCGGAGGTAATCCCGTCTTCCGCCCGGGAAAGAATGCCGGAGGTATTATGCTGAATTAGGGCTGCGACCGATGTAATGCCCAACGGCTGCTCCAGATCCAGGGAAGCGGCCATGGTGTCCTGGGCGTCCACGGCGAATTGGGCTTGCCCGGCGGCGCACATGAGGAGCGCGCCGTTTTCCGGAGGTTGCACAATTTCAACATCCAGCCCGGCTTCCCGATAATATCCCAGCGCCTGAGCAGCGTAGACCCCGGTGTGATTGGTATTGGGCGTCCAGTCCAGACAGAAGGTGATTTTTGTCAGGTTTCCGGATTCTGCAAAGGAGCAGGACAGGGAGGCGGCCAGCGTCAGGGCCAGCAGCAGAGCTATGATTTTCTTCATCTTCTTTTACCTCTTTTCTTTCATATCAAGCCGCAAATCCGGGAGGGCACCGGCACAGACGGGTTGTCAAACTACGTTGTTGTCTTATACGGTCTTTCGCTGCGTTCCGTCCGTTTCCTTCCGGTATTTCAGCCAGGGCATGGCAGCGGTTTTGATCACATTCACCAGCTTCATCAGCAGCAGGCTGACAATCACAATCAGCAAGATAACCGCGAACATCTTGTCAAAAGCGTATGCCTTCCGAACCCGGGTCATATACACCCCCAGGCCCTCAAAGCCTCCCAGCCACTCGGAAATCACCGCACCGACCACCGCGTAGGAAGCTGAAACCCGCAGTCCGGAAAAAAAGAAGGGCAGCGAAGCGGGGATCTTCACATGGCGGAAGATCTGCCACCGGGTGGCATTCATGGACCGGAGCAGCGCGACGGCATCCGGATCCACGCTTTTGAATCCATCCAGCAGACTGACTGCGACCGGGAAAAAGGTCGTGATGACCACCAGCGTGATCTTCGGCGCCATGCCGAAGCCCATCCAGAGCACCAGCAGCGGTGCGATGGCAATGGTGGGAATCGTCTGTGTCACCACAAGCAGCGGCAGCACCGCCTTTTCCAGCATACCGAATCGATCCATGGCGCAGGCCAGCCCGAAGGCCAGCAGGACCCCGATCAGAAGGCCGTAGACCGCCTCCTGAATAGAAACCCAGGCATGGGTCATCAGATTGGGAAAATCCCGGAAGAGAGCGGATATCATATCCCAGGGGGAAGGCAGCATGAATCCGGGGATAATCCCGGAAGCGGAAAGCGCCCACCAGATCAGAAGAATCAGGGCGAAGGCGCCCGCGGGAAGCAGCTTATCCCTGATATTTTCCGATCTTTTTCTCAATGGAAAGAACCTCACCTTCCGGCTTATAGGAAACCTTGATATATGCCGCGACGGAGGGTGCGCCGGCACGGATGGCAATATGCTGGCATTCCTTGACAATGTCCATCAGCTCGTCATAGGGGCCCTCGATGGTGGTTTCAAAGGGGCCAACGAAATAATTGTATCCTGTTCCCGCAATGTAAGCGATGACCTCATCCACGATGCGGCACAGTTCCTCATCGTCCGAAACGCCGGGTAAACTCTGAATGGCAACGCTTGCTTCCATTTTTTTCTCTCCTTTTTTGTCTGGGTATAAAAAAAGAATCCGGCACCGGGGGAGGCCCGCCGTGCCGGATTCCGAAACAACAGATGAATAAACTCGCTTCCCTACGCCGGCATTAACCGGATCAGGTATTGAGGGTCTGTAATCTCTTACAATCTCAGCATACGCTCCCCTAGCACAGAGAAAGGGTAAAACAAACAACTGAAAAAGTCAATATGGTTACCGAAATTTTCCTGATCGTTAAGGATAATTTCCAGTTTGTATAGGTTTTGTAACTGTTCAGTCGCTTCGCTCTCTGAGGTATTCCGTTCCAGGGGACGTCTCTCGTGTTCCGCTTGCGGGACTGAATAGTTACATTTCCGGAATCAGGTAGGTTCCGTTGTACACCAAACTTGGCCAGGGAGCCGTGTCCCAAAAGGCGATGCCCGCCAGCGTAGCGGACAGGGCGCGCCCTGCGGCAGCCAGCAGCATGGCGGCATACAAGCCCCAACTCTGCTTCCAGTTCTTTGCAAGCCCTGCCAGTCCCAATGCCGCAACAGCCAGCAGGTAGTCCAGGGAAAATTGCAATACATTAG
>CAMHSI010000053.1 GCA_946187775.1 uncultured Clostridia bacterium | reverse complement strand
GGCCTGCAGCTCCCGGATCTTGTCCTCCCGGCGCTTCTTCTGGTCGTTCATCAGGGACTGCATGATCTTGCTGGATTCATACCAGAAGTCATAGTTGCCCACGTACATCTTCACCTGGTTGTAGTCGATATCCACGATGTGGGTGCAGACATTGTTCAGGAACCACCGGTCATGGCTCACCACGATGAGGGTTCCGGGGAAATCCATCAGGAATTCCTCCAGCCACGCCACGGACCGGTTGTCCAGGTTGTTGGTGGGCTCGTCCAGCAGCAGGATGTCCGGGTTGCCGAAGAGGGCCTGGGCCAGCAGCACCTTGAACTTGTCGCCGGCCTGGAGCTCGCTCATCTGCTGGGTATGCTCCTCCGTGGGAATGCCCAGCCCCGTCAGCAGGGTCGCCGCGTCGCTTTCGGCATTCCAGCCGTCCATCTCCGCGAACTCCCCTTCCAGCTCCGCCGCCTTCTCCCCGTCCGCCTCGCTGAAATCCGGCTTGGCGTACAGGGCGTCCTTCTCCTTCATGATGTCATAGAGCCGCTGGTTGCCCATAATCACCGTGTCCAGCACGGGATATTCGTCATACATGAACTGGTCCTGCTTCAGGGTGCTCATCCGCTCCGTGGGGGGGATCGTTACGGAGCCCGTCGTGGGCTCCAGCTCTCCGCTGAGGATCTTCAGGAAGGTGGATTTCCCGGCGCCGTTGGCGCCGATAATGCCGTAGCAGTTGCCCGGCAGGAATTTCAGGTCTGCGCCGGAGAACAGCTTCTGTCCGCCGAAGGTCAGGGATACATTGCTTACCGTAATCATTTTCCGTACAACTCCTGTCTTTTATACTCGCGAACAATACTGACTGCCGGAACCGTGTTGATTCCGCGGTATATACGTTCACGTAAGAGCTTTGCCTTCGGCAGATTCTAACGTGAACCAGTATGTTCTCCGGCAAGCCGGATCAGCGCGTTGGCGTAGATCTTTGCGGAAAGGATCAGCTGGTCCAGGTCCGCGTACTCGTCGGCCTGGTGGGCCAGCTCCTCTTCCCCCGGGAACAGGGCGCCGAAAGCCACTCCCTGCTTCAGCACCTTGGCGTAGGTGCCTCCGCCCGTGGACATCGGGGCTCCCTCCGTTCCCGTTTCCTCCCGGTAGGCAGCCAGCAGGCTCTGCACCAGCTCGCTGTCGGCGGGCACATGATGCGGCGGCTTCCGGGTTTCCGTCCTCACGTCGAACCCCTTCAGGCGGTCCTCCGCGTTCTTCTTCAGCGCGTCCTGGTCCGCCGTCACCGGGCACCGCATGTCCAGCGTGGCAAACCATCCGTCCTTCTCCAGCCGCAGGATCCCCAGGTTGCAGGTCAGGTTTCCGGAAACCTCATCCCCGCAGGCGCAGCCCAGGCTTCTCCCGTCGCTTTCCGTCCCCACATGCTCCGCCAGCACGGCAACCGGGCCTTCCGCCCCCAGCTCCCGCAGCAGCAGGAGCATCATTCCGATGGCGTTCCGCCGGCCTTCCGGGTAAGCGCTGTGGCCCGGAATTCCCTCCGTCCGCAGCAGCACGCCCCGCTCCGTCTGTCTGGCGGTGCAGGGCCAGCCGTTTTTCGCCGCGAAGGCCTCTGTTTTCCGGACCAGGTCCTCTCCGCCCTCGGCCAGCGCCAGGCATTCCCCCGGAATCACGTTGACCCGGTCTCCCGTGGAGAGCTCCAGGATCTTCAGCCCCGTTTCCGCCGCCGGGGCCCGGAGTTCCAGCACCAGCATCCCCTTCTCCGTGTTGATCAGCGGAAAGTCCGCGTCCGGGCTGAATCCCGTGTCCGGAATCCGCTCATGGGCGCTGTAGTACTCCATATCCTTCCAGTCGCTTTCCTCATCGCACCCCAGGATCATCCGGATTCCCTTCTTCAGCGGAACCCCCGTTTCCCGGATCGCCTGCATGGCAAAAAGCGCCGCCAGGGAGGGACCCTTGTCGTCCATGGAGCCGCGGCCGTAGATCCGGCCGTTTTCCTCCGCCGCGCCGAAGGGATCCCGCGTCCACCCGTCCCCGACAGGAACCACGTCCAGGTGCCCCAGCACCGCGATCTTTTCCTCCGCGTCCCCCAGGGTGATGTCGCAGGCGTATCCGTCAAAATCCCGGACCGCGAACCCCATCTCCCGGGCGTCCTTCATGGCCAGGTCCAGCATTTTCCGCACGTCCCCGCCAAAGGGGGCCCCGGGCCGGGGCTCTCCCTTCACCGAAGGGGTCCGGACCCAGCTTTGAAGCATCTCCCGGAAAGCCTCCCGCCTGCTGTCAATCCATTCCGCTGTTCTCTGATTCATAAAGCCTGTCTCCTGCTGTTAAAATGCGTTCCGGGGATCCTTGCTCTTCTTTTTCGGAGCATCCGGATCGATGTATTCAATCTCCAGCCGTTCAAAGGGAACGGTCTCGAAAAAGGCGTCCGGAAGGAATCGGGTCATGCCGAACTCCTCCCATTCCCGCTCGTTCTTGTCCAGCCAGATCGGTTCCGGAAGATCCAGCTCGTGGCAGGCCTCCCGAAGGGCCTCGTGGGCGTCCTCCCGGGTGCAGGGAACCGTCGCCTGCCGGTCCGCCCGGTGATGCCGGATGGTTTTGACCCACAGTGCTGTCGCCATGATCCTCTCCTCCTCCCGATCCTTTCCATTATGGCAGAAACCGCCGTCTCTTTCAAGCTCTTCCGGTCATGGGATTTCCCGTCCGCTCCACCGGAATACCGCTTCCGCCGCCGTCCGGTTCATCCCCTTCACCGCGGAAAGCGCCTCCAGGTCCGCCTCCCGGATGGCTTTCAGGCTGCCGAAGGCCTTCAGCAGCTCCTTCCTCCGGGCCGGGCCGATGCCGGGAATCTCCTCCAGCCTGGAATGCAGCGCCGCCTTTTCCCTCAGTCCCCGGTGATGGATGATGCCGAAGCGGTGCGCCTCATTCCGCACCCGCTGGGCCAGCTGCAGCTCCGGCGTCCGGTGGTCCAGCACAATGGGCTCCTCCGCGTCCGGAAGCCAGATTTCCTCGTTCTTTTCCGCCAGGCCGAACATGGCGGGAGGCTCGATCCCCAGGTCCGTGATGGCCTGCCGGGCAAAGCGCAGCTGCTGGGGGCCGCCGTCGATGAGGATCAGGTCCGGAAGGTCCGTGAACCTTCCCGTGATCCCTTCCTCCCTTTCCTTCAGGGCGTGGGCATACCGCCGCTTCAGGGTTTCATACAGGGAGGCGAAGTCGTCCGCCCCCTCCACCGTGCGGATGCGGAAATGACGGTATTCCTTTTTCGCCGGTTCCCCGTTGATGAACACCACCATGGCGGCAACGCTCTGCACGCCCTGGGTGTTGGAAATATCATATCCCTCGATCCGCCGGGGCTCCCGGTCCATCCCCAGGATTTCTCCCAGCTTTCGGGCCGCCCCCACGGTGCGCTCCTCATGAACCGCCCTCCGGGCGTTCCGCTTTTCCAGTGCGTCCTCCGCGTTCTTCCGCGCCAGGGCGATCAGCTCGTGCTTTTCTCCCCGCTTCGGCGTTGCGACGGTCACCGCGGAGCCCTTCTTCTGCCGCAGCCAGCCTTCCAGCTGCTCCGCCATGCCCTCCGGAAGCGTCTGGCACAGCACATTCCGGGGAATCAGCCCCGCGTCTTCATAGTACTGGATCATGAATCCGGCCAGGACCTCCCCGGGCTCCTCCGCGCCTTCCCGGGGCAGGGAAAAATGATCCCCTCCCAGCATCCGTCCGCCCCGGACATAAAGGATCTGCACCATGGCGTCCAGGCCGTCCTGGGCCACGGCGATCAGGTCCTGCTCGCTGTTGTCGGTCCGAAGGGCGATCTGGCGCTCCATGAGCCCCTGCACGTCCCGGATCTTGTCCCGGATCCGCGCCGCCTTTTCATACCGCATGGCGGCCGCCGCTTCCTCCATGTCCTTCCGGAGCTTCTGCAGCACGCTCTCATAGTCCCCGTTCAGGAAGTTCATCACCCCGGCCATCATTTCGCCGTATTCCTGCTCCGTGCACCTTCCCGCGCAGGGGGCCAGGCACCGCCCGATGTCCGCGTTCATGCAGGGGCGCTTCGGCTTTGCCGGCGGAAGCGCCTGCCGGCAGGACCGCAGGGGAAACACATCCCGCACCGCCTCGATCACCTGGCGCACGGCGTTGGCCCCGATATAGGGACCGAAGTATTTCGCGCCGTCCTTCTCCATCCGCCGGGTCACCTCCAGCCGCGGAAAGGGCTGCTTCAGGTCCGCCTTCAGGTAGGGATACTGTTTGTCATCCTTCAGCAGGATGTTGTAATAAGGCCGGTAATGCTTGATCAGGTTGCACTCCAGGATGAGCGCTTCCAGGTTTGTTTCACAAAGCAGGATCTCAAAATCGTCAATATGGGAAATCATCGCCGCAACCTTGGGGGTATGGGCCGTATCCCGGAAATAGCTGCGCACCCGGTTCTTCAGGTTCACCGCTTTTCCCACGTAGATCACCTCGGCGTCCCTGTTTTTCATCAGGTAGCACCCCGGCGAATCCGGCAGCATGGCGATTTTTTCTTCCAGTTTTTCTCCCCAGTTGATCATCAGTCCAGCGCGCTCAGGGTCGTCTGCAGCTCCTCCAGGGCGGTCTGCAGGCCGGTCTGGTATTCCCCGGTGTCCATGCCCGTTGTGATATAGGTCAAATACCGGTCCACGGTATTCTGCAGGGAAAGGATCCTTTCCTCCGGAACCAGGATTCCCCCGCCCCGGGCCGCATTCAGGTCGCTGATAATCCGGATGGCATACAGGTTGCTCCGCACCTTTGCCAGGATTCCCGCGGAATCCGCTCCCGCGTTCCGGCTCAGGGTGGATGTGAGGCGGATCGCCTCGTCACATTCCGCAAGGATCCGCTGGATATAGGCGGTACGCGTGCTGTTCCCCTGCTGCATGGCGGGGATTCCGAAAGCCAGCGAGGCAATCAGCAGCACGGCCAGCAGGATGATCACCAGATCCTTGATGCGGCTTCTCTTCAGCTGAGAAAGGGAGGCGCCGTTCCCGGCCGCCTGGGAATAACGTCTGTACATAGCTGATCCTCCATTTCACCAGCATTTTACCACAGGCGTCATTTTTCGTAAAGAAAAACGCCGGAGAACCATCCCCGGCGTTTCCTTTTTTCTGCTTCTCAGCCCTGCTTCTGCTTGTGCTTCGGATTCTCGCAGATCACCATCACGCGGCCTTTGCGCTTGATGATCTTGCACTTTTCACAGATCGGCTTCACAGACGGACGAACCTTCATTGTCGTTCCCTCCTTGTCAGGATCAGTTTTTGCTGCGCCAGGTGATCCGGCCTCTGGTCAGATCATAGGGCGATAGTTCAATCGTTACCTTGTCCCCGGGGTAAATCCGGATGAAGTTCATCCGCATCTTGCCGGAGATATGTGCCAGAATCTGGTGGCCGTTTTGCAGCTCAACCTGAAACATGGCGTTGGGCAAAGCTTCTACCACTTTGCCTTCCATTTCGATCACGTCGCTCTTGGACAAATGTTTCAGCCCTCCTTGCACAGCGAGCGTCCCACGGCGAATCCGTTTTCCTCCAGCGCCCTTCTCAGGTCGCTGTCCTGTACCTTGCCGCCCTCCGGCCGGATAGCGGACCAGTCAACCAGGACCGGTTTCGCGCGCAGATGTTTCGTCTTCTTCTTCTTCGGGTTGGACAGCCTGTGATGCAGCCCGTCGGCGATCATCACCAGGTCCTCCCCGCACTGCTCCAGAACCAGAAAGGTTTTCCCCTTGTCCCGGCCCTGTGTGCTCTCCACAACGCGCCCTCTTTCGAGGGAAAAGGGTTCCTTCATTCTCATTCCTCCCAAGTGAATCCCGGGAGCGTCAGAATTTCCGGCAGGCCCTCATCGGTAATCGCGATCGTGTGTTCATAATGAGCGCACCAGGAATGATCCTTTGTTCTGGCGCACCATCCGTCGTCATCGATGGAAAGGTGCCAGTCCCCCATGGCGATCATGGGTTCCACCGCCAGCGTCATTCCGCGGCGCAGCCGCAGTCCTCTTCCCGGATCCCCGAAGTTGTACACCGCGGGATCCTCATGCATTTCCCGGCCGATTCCGTGGCCGGTGAACTCCCGGATCACGGAAAATCCGTTGGCCCGTGCATGGCGTTCAATTGCGTATCCCACATCCCCGAGCCTGTTTCCGATCACGCACTCGCGCACGCCCTTCCAGAAGCATTCCTCGGTGACGCGGATCAGCTTTTCCGCTTCCGCGCTGATCGTGCCGACGCCGACCGTAAAGGCGGAATCGGCCTGCCAGCCGTCCAGCATCAGCGTACAGTCCACGCTGACGATATCGCCTTCATGCAGGATCCGCTTCGCGTTCGGGATTCCGTGGACCACTTCGTCATTGATGCTGGCGCAGATGGTGCAGGGATATCCTTCGTAATGAAGGGAAGTGGGAATCGCGTTGTTCCTGCGGATCAGCTTCTCCGCCAGTTCATCCAGCTCGATGGTCGAGACGCCCGGCTTAACCGCCAGCTTAACCTCGTCCTCAACCTCCCGCAGGATCTTTCCCGCGTCCCGCATTTTGGCAATCTGTCTGGGATTCTTCAGGCTGATCATGCCTTTGCCCCCAGCTCTTTCATGATGGCCGCGAAGGTGTTTTCAAGTCCCTGCGCGCCGTCAACCTTCTTCAGCAGGCCCTTCTTTTCGTAATAACCGATCAGGGGGGCCGTCTGGTTATGGTACACCTGCAGCCGGTTCAGCACCGTCTCAGCCTTGTCATCGTTCCGCTGGACAAGCTCCTCACCGCATTTGGCGCACCGGGTTTCTCCCTTCAGCATGCTCAGGTGGTAGGTTGCTCCGCACTTCAGGCATACGCGGCGTCCGCTCAGCCGGTCCACCAGCACCTGATCCGCCACGTCCAGGTCAATGACCGTGTCGATCACGGCAAAGGTGTCCAGCGCTTCCGCCTGGGGTACGGTGCGGGGGAATCCGTCCAGGATATACCCTCCCGCGCAGTCCGCCATCGCCAGCCGCTCCTTCACGATGTCAATGATCACATCGTCCGGAACCAGCTGTCCCGCGTCAATGAAGGCTTTTGCTTTCAGGCCCGTTTCCGTGCCTTCCTTCATGGCCCGGCGGAGAATATCGCCCGTTGAAATCTGGGGAATGTTCAGGGCGTCGCAGATCTTCTGCGCCTGTGTGCCCTTTCCTGCCCCGGGAGGTCCTAAGAAAATAATGTTCATTCAGGTTCCCTCCTTCCCATGCTTTTCCTTCCCGCCCCTCCGGGGAACCGGAGAGGCGGGAGGACAGGGTTTACATAAATCCGATGTTATCCATATCCATATCGATGCCGCGCACGCTCATCTCGCCCTGGATGGTACGGATGGTTTCCAGCGATACGCTCACAGCGATCAGGATGGAGCTGGCGGCGAAGGGGACGCTGACACCCGCAAGCCGCAGCAGGAGTGTCGGCACCGCGGCCAGGATGGCCAGGAACAGCGCCGCGAAGAGGTTCAGCCTGCTCACGATGTTCTGCAGGTACTGGCGCACGTTCTTGCCCCGCTGTCCGGGGATCACGGCGCCCTGCTGCTGCAGCTGCTCCGCCTGCTGCTTCGGATCGAAGCTGATGGAAGAGTAGAAGAACGTGAAGGCCACGATCAGCAGTGCGGACACGATCATGTACCAGACGCTGCCGGTATACATGGTCCGGTTCCACCACTGGGTGAATCCGCCGTTGGGAGCGACCAGCTGCGCGATGGTTCCCGGGAAAGCCAGGAAGCTGTACGCGAAGATCAGCGGCAGCACGCCCACGGACACAACCTTCAGGCTCATGTGGGTGTTCTGGCCTCCGTAAACCCGGCGGCCCTTCACCTGCTTGGCAATCTGCAGCGGAATCCGCCGCTCGCCCAGCTCCACGAAGGTCACAATCACCGTCATCAGGATACAGGTGACAATAATGCCGATAACGTTTACCCATCCGCTGGTGGTTCCCTGGGTAACAGCGGTGCTGAAACCGGAAACAATCCCGTTGAACAGGTTGGAGATGATACCGACGAAGATCAGGAGGCTGACGCCGTTGCCGACGCCCTTCTCCGTCACGCGCTCGCCGATCCACATCGCCAGGGCCGTACCGCCGGCCATGCTCACGCCGACCAGCACATAGGCCAGCCAGCCGAACCGGGCCGTGTCAATACCGCTCATGCCGCGGACCAGGCCGATGGCCTGCAGTGCGGCAAGACCGACCGTCACATACCGGGTAATCCGGTTGATCTTCTGGCGTCCGTCTTCTTCCTTGCTGATTCTTTCCAGCGCGGGAATCGCGATGGTCAGCAGCTGCATAATAATGCTGGCATTGATGTAGGGTGTAATACCCATGGCCATCAGTGTCATCTGGCTGAATGCATTACCGGTCATCATGTTGACCAGATCCAGCAGCGGGAGGTTAGCAATTTCCCTGTTGATGTTGGCGACGTTTACGCCGGGAGCAGGAATAACGCTGACCAGGCGGTAGAGCACCAGCATCAGAAAGGTGTAAATGACCTTTCTCCGAAGCTCGGGAATCTTCCACATTTTCCGGATACTTTCAACCATGTCAGATCACCTCGGCCTTTCCGCCGACGGCTTCGATCTTTTCCTTGGCGCTGGCGGTGAACTTCGCCGCCTTCACGGTCAGCTTCCTGGTCAGCTCGCCGCCGCCGAGGATCTTTACACCGTCCAGCTCCTTGCGGATGATCCGGGCCTCCAGCAGCGCGGCGGCATCCACCACAGCGCCGTCTTCAAAGGCTTCCAGACGCTCCACGTTCACTTCGGCATACTCGGTGCCGAAAATGTTATTGAATCCGCGCTTGGGAACCCGGCGGTACAGGGGCATCTGGCCGCCTTCGAAACCGGGCCGCTTGCCGCCGCCGCTGCGGGCCTTGGCACCCTTATGACCTTTACCGGAGGTCTTTCCCAGACCGGATCCGCTGCCGCGGCCCAGGCGCTTCGGGGAAGCGATGGAACCTTCGGCGGGATGCAATTCATGCAGTTTCATGGGTGAAAACCCTCCTTTACTCGTCAACTTCCTCGACCTTCACCATGTGCTTCACGGCAAAGATCTGCCCGCGGACAGCCGGATTGTCCGGCTGCGTTACGGTCTGACCCACCTTGTGCAGGCCCATAGCCGCCACGGTCGCCTTATGCTTGGGCAGGCTGGCGATGGGAGATTTCACCAGAGTGATCTTCAGTTTCATCTCTTCTCTCCTCCTCAGCCCAGAATTTCTTCCACGGTCTTGCCGCGCATCTTGGCGACCTGCTCAGCGCTGCGCACCTGCTTGAGGGCTTCCAGCGTAGCCTTGACCATGTTGATGGGATTGTTGGTCCCGAAGCTCTTGGTCCGGATGTCCTTCACCCCGGCCAGTTCCAGCACCGCGCGGGCGGCACCGCCGGCGATCACGCCCGTTCCTTCGGGAGCGGGGATCAGCACGGATTTGGCGGTGGAATAGTATCCGGTCATTTCATGCGGGATGGTGGTGCCGTCCAGCGGCACGTTCACCAGGTGCTTCTTGGCGTCTTCGTTGGCCTTGCGGATAGCTTCCGGAATTTCGGCAGCCTTTCCCATGCCGGCACCGACGCGGCCGTTCTCGTCGCCCACAACCACCAGGGCGCTGAACCGCATGTTGCGGCCGCCCTTGACGGTCTTGCTGACGCGGTTCACGGCAACCAGACGCTCTTTGAATTCGCTGACCTGTTCAAACCGTTGCATCTTGCGTTGTCCTCCTTATCAGAATTCGAGTCCGGCTTCACGGGCACCGTCGGCAACACTCGCCACACGGCCGGTATACATATACCCGCCGCGGTCGAAAACCACGGTCTTGATGCCGGCCTGGACAGCGCGCTCTGCAACGAGCTTGCCCACCAGTTTGGCAGCACCCTTCTTATCCACTTCGTCCAGCTGGCCCTTCAGCGCGGGATCCATGGTGCTGGCGCTGACCAGGGTCGTACCCTTCAGGTCGTCAATGATCTGGGCCTGAATGTGCTTGTTGGAGCGATACACGCTCAGGCGCGGTACCTCGGGGGTGCCGCTGATCTTTTTCCGTACCCGCGCATGACGAATCACGCGAATCTCATTCCGGTCACGTTTTTTAAACATCTGCAGTCACTCCCTTTCTTACTTGCCGGTCTTGCCTTCCTTGCGGCGGATATGCTCATTCTGGTACTTGATGCCCTTGCCCAGGTAGGGTTCAGGCTTCCGGATGGCACGGATGTCCGCGGCAAGATTGCCGACCTGCTGTTTGTTGCTGCCCTTGACCACGATGGTGGTCTGGTTGGGCGTTTCATAGGTGATTCCTTCCGGAGCTTCCAGGACCACGGGATGGCTGAAGCCGATGTTGATCGTCAGCGTCTTGCCTTCCGCGCTGGCCCGGTAACCGGTACCGACCATTTCCAGCGTCTTGCTGAAACCGTCCGTCACACCCACCACCATGTTGTGCACCAGCGCCCGATAGAGGCCGTGCATGGCTTTGTGGGGTTTGGAATCAGTGGGGCGTTCCAGAATCAGGATGTTGCCTTCCTGCTTCAGGGTGATGGCGGGATTCACCTGCTGGCAAAGGGTGCCCTTGGGGCCCTTGACCGTAACCAGGTTGTTCTCATCCACGTTCACCGTCACGCCCGCGGGAACCGTAATCGGCATTTTTCCGATTCGAGACATAGTCTTTTTCCTCCTTTACGTGCGTGTCGGGTTACCAGATGTAGGCAAGCACTTCGCCGCCGATGGCGTTCTTCCGCGCTTCCTTGTCGGTCATCAGCCCCTTGCTGGTGGAGATGATCGCAATGCCCAGGCCGCCCAGGACCTTGGGCAGCTCCTCGCTGCGGGCGTACACCCGCAGGCCGGGCTTGGAGATGCGCTTCAGACCCGCAATCACGGGAGTCTGTTTGCCGTCGAGATACTTAAGGGTAATCTTGATTTCGCCCTGCAGACCGTCATCAATGAAATCCACAGCCTTGATGTAGCCTTCGTTCAGAAGAATCTTGGCAATGGCCTTCTTCGTGTTGCTGGCGGGCATGGTCACGGCGTCGTGCCGCGCTACCTGTCCGTTCCGGATGCGGGTGAGCATATCGGCGATGGGATCGTTCACTACCATGTGTTGTAAACCTCCTTCCGTATTTCCCCGCTTACCAGCTGGCCTTGCGGACACCGGGGATTTGGCCCTTGTAGGCCAGCTCTCTGAAGCAGATGCGGCATACGCCGTACTTGCGCAGCACACTGTGAGGCCGTCCGCAGATGCGGCAGCGGGTGTAGGCGCGAGTGGAGAATTTGGGATCTCTCTGCTGCTTGAGTTTCATGCTCAGTTTCGCCATTTTTTCTTTTCCTCCTTACGCCTGCTCGAAGGGCATGCCCAGGAGACTCAGCAGCTCCTTGCATTCTTCGTCCGTCTTTGCGGTCGTCACAAACACGATTTCCATGCCGCGGATCTTTTCCACCTTATCGTATTCGATTTCGGGGAACAGCAGCTGTTCGCGAATGCCCAGGGAGTAGTTGCCGCGGCCGTCAAAGGCCTTGGCGCTCACGCCGCGGA
>CAMHSI010000052.1 GCA_946187775.1 uncultured Clostridia bacterium | reverse complement strand
GTAGAGCTCCAGCCTTCCAAGCTGGTCACGTGGGTTCGATTCCCATCACCCGCTCATCAAAAAAACACGGCCTGCGCCGTGTTTTTTCTTTATTCTGTTTACTCCCCTTTGTCCGTAGGCTCCTGGATATACGCCGCGACCTTCTCCGGGTCCCCGCCCTTGTCCAGGTAGTCCGCAATGGCGGCCTGCAGCTGCTGTTGGAATTCCTCCAGGCACAGGCCGTTTTCCATGATGTACGTGGCCACCGGGATTCCCACATAGCGCAGGTGCCAGGGCTCCGTATTGATTTCCGTAATGTCCTTCTTTTCCTCCGGATACCGGATGATGAAGCCGTATTCCTGGCAGTGGGCCGCCATCCACTGGCATTCCTTTTCCTTCATCATCTTGTCGTTCATGCCCCGGTCCTTCCAGTTGTTGGGGACCACGTCGCATCCAAGGCCCGTCTGGTGGTCGCTGGCACCCGGCATGGATACCCAGCCGTCGTCCTTGCCCTTGTTCTTCTTCAGGCGGTTGTTGTACATGGTTTTCTGCTTGCCGTAGGACCGGAACCCGCTTTTGAGGTACATGTTCTGGAAGCCGTCGGTTTCCTTCATGGCCCGCATGACCTGGTTCATCTCGCACAGGGCCTGCGCGGCTTCCGCCCGCATATGGTGGCCCTTCAGCTTCCCGCCCAGGTCCTGCCCCGCGTCCTGGTGCCAGATGCCTCCCTCTTTGGGCTTGTTGGGCACCAGCACCAGGTCCTCCGGCACATAGTCCGGATCCAGCAGGTAATGCTTGTTGGCCAGGATGATATACTCCGGATTCATATCCTCCAGGGGAATCGGGAAGCTCCACCGCAGGTCGTCGAAATCCTCCATTTCCTCCAGCACAAACTCTTCTTCCTCAACAAATCCTTCCGCCGCCCCGGCCCCGGCGCACGCCGCCGCCAGCAGCAGGATCAGGATCCATATGGTTGCTCTCTTCACGGGGTTTCCTCCTTCAGCATGTCCCGGAGCACCTCCGCCCGGTGGCGGATCATCCAGGTTTCAAAGGGCACCTTCGAATCGTGGATTTCCTTCGCCCATTCCTTCCCTACGTACCGGAAGTGCCAGGGCTCGAATTTGTATCCGGTAACGGCCTCCCAGGGCTCGTCATACCGGAGGATGAAGCCGAACCGCCAGCAGTTTTCCCGGGCCCAGATGCCGCCCTCGGTCTCCCCGAAGGATTTCTGGAGCGTCGCCCGGTTCTGCTGGCCGATGTCCATGGCCAGCCCCAGGTGGTGTTCGCTGGCGCCTGGGGGCGCCACATATTCATCCGCCTTTTCCACCTTGCCGTGAACCTGCTCCAGCTTCCGCTTGTACAGCCGGCTCTGCTTGGCGTAGGAACGGTATCCGCTTACGGAAAGCAGCGTGGCTCCCGTCTCCTCCTTGCAGGCGGCAAACATTTCCTCCAGGGCCGCCGCGGCCTCCGGCCGCATCTCCCGCACCCGGCCCGGCACCTCCGCCTCCCGCAGGTCCTCCGGCTCATATCCGTCCGAGATCCGCCATTCCCGGTTCACCAGGAACAGCGTTCCGTTGATGTTATGCTGCGGCGCCGCCTTCTCCAGGGCCCCGGAAAGGGCCAGGCTCCCCGCCGCCAGCATGGAGGCAATCCTCACCAGTAAATCCACGATAATTCCTTCTTCTGTTTCTGATTGGGCCCGGATTCCGCTTCCGCGGCCTTACAGCACCTTGTTCAGGAAGTCCCGGGTCCGCTTCTCCTTCGGATTCCCGAAGATCTCCGCCGGGGTTCCCTCCTCAACGATGACCCCGCCGTCCATGAACAGCACCCGGTCCGCCACCTCCCGGGCAAAGCCCATCTCGTGGGTAACGCAGACCATGGTCATGCCGCTGCGGGCCAGCTCCTTCATAACGTCCAGCACCTCGCCCACCATCTCGGGATCCAGGGCGGAGGTGGGCTCGTCAAAGAGCATCACCTGGGGCTCCATGCACAGGGCCCGGACGATGGCGATCCGCTGCTTCTGTCCGCCGGAGAGCTGGCTGGGATAGGCTTCCGCCCGGTCCGCCAGGTTCACCCGCTCCAGCAGGCTCATGGCCTTGCTCTTCGCTTCCTCCCGGCTCTTCTTCAGCAGGTTCACCGGCGCCAGCATCATGTTGCCCAGCACCGTCATATGCGGAAACAGGTTGAAATGCTGGAAAACCATACCCATCTTCTGCCGGTGGATGTTGATGTCCACCTTCGGGTCCGTGATGTCCGTTCCCTCGAAGGTCACCGTGCCGCCGGTGGGCATCTCCAGCAGGTTCAGGCAGCGCAGGAAGGTGGATTTTCCGCTTCCGCTGGGGCCGATCACCACAACCACCTCGCCCCGGTGGATATCGGCGCTGACCCCGTTCAGGGCCCGGATCTCCCCGCTCTTGAAATGCTTTTCCAGGTTGTGTACGGAAATAATCACATCAGTGGTCACTGCTGCGCAGCCTCCTTTCCAGCTTGCCCACCAGCCAGGTGAAGAACATAACCATGACCAGGTAAATCAGGGCCACGGCAATCAGGGGCATGAAAGCCGAATAGGTTACGCCCCGGATAATGTCTCCGCCCTTGGTCAGGTCCTTCACGGCCACGTAGCCGGCCACGGAGGTTTCCTTTAGCAGGACGATAAATTCGTTGGCCAGGGCCGGAAGAACGCTCTTCATGGCCTGGGGAACGATGATGAACCACATGGTCTTGACATAGTTGAATCCAAGGCTGCGGCCTGCCTCCAGCTGGCCCCGGTCGACGCTCATGATGCCGCCCCGGATGATTTCCGCCACATACGCGCCGGAGTTGATGCCGAAGGCCAGCATGGCAATCAGCACGCCGTTGCGGGAGGAGGAAAAGATGATGTAGTACATGATCATCAGCTGGATGACCACAGGCGTGCCGCGGATCACGGTCAGGTAAACCTTGCACAGCTTGTTCAGCGTGCTCAGCAGCACCCTTCCCACGCCCGGGCGCATGTTTTCGCTGTTCTGGTCCCAGGTGGAGCGGATGGCCGCCACCAGCGTGCCGATCACCACGCCCAGCACCACCGCCATCAGCGTGATCTCCAGCGTCACCAGCAGGCCGTTCACCAGGTAAGTCCACCGGGAATCATCGATGAAGTTCAGCTTCACGTCCGCCGCCAGCGCCGACAGCTTCTTCCCCGGCGTCACCTTTTCCGCCGCCGTCTCCAGCAGCTTCAGCACGTCCGCCTGCTCCGCGCCCTCCGGCAGCTCCGCCCGCACGGCAATCCGCGCCTCCGGATAGGGGGATTCCATCCAGAATCCGGCGGTATTCCCCTCCGTCAGCAGCATACCCGGCTTTCCGGCCAGCTCCGCCGCTTCCGCCCCTGCCGGAACCTCCCCTGCCGCAGCCGGGCTCATGGAGAGGATTCCCGGGTCCTTTTCCGGGTCCTTTCCGCGGTAGACGAAGCAGGTCGTGTACGGATCCCCGTCCGTGTCCTCCGCGTTCTTGTCCTCCTTGTAGCCCCGGGGAATGCCGATATCCGCGATCTTGTAATACCGCGCCTCGCCTTCTCCCTCCGCGAAATGCGCAATCAGCCAGGTGGGCTTCGCGTCCTTCACCTTGCCGTTTTCAATGGTGATCACATCCGCGTTATGGAACGCCGCAAAATAGACGATCAGCCCCGCCGCCACAATCAGCAGCAGGACTCCCGCGGCCTTCAGAAGAAATTTCTTCCGGTTTTTCTCTGGATTATTGTTCATCGGAATCCTCTCAGTCCCTGCAGTTTCTTTCCCGAATCAAAACAGCAACAGGGGACGATTGCTCGTCCCCCTTTGCTGCAGCTGGTTCCGCGTCATTCGGCGGGAATGTACTTCTCAATGATGGCCTTCACGGTGCCGTCTTCGATCAGCTCCGTCAGCGCCTTGTTGATCTTCTCCAGCAGCTCGTCGTTGTCCATTTTGACAGCGATGGCGTAATCCTCAACCGCGTAGGTGGTGTCCAGGATCTTCAGGCCTTCGTTCTTCTCCACAAAGGCTTTCGCGGGCTCGTTGTCGATAACCACGCAGTCCACCTTACCGGTCTTCAGGGCTTCCACAGCGTCGGCGCCCACGTTGTACTTCTCAACCCGCTCTTCGCCGAAGTCGCCGGTGCAGTAGATGTCGCCGGTGGTGGCGTTCTGCACGCCCACCTTCCAGGTGGCGCCTTCCGCGGCCAGGTCGTCCAGGGAGGTGATGGGAGAATCTTCCTTGACGATGATCACCTGAACGCCGGTGGCGTAGGTCTCGGAGAACTTGACGCTCTGCAGGCGCTCCTCGGTCACGGTCATGCCGGCCATGCCGAAGTCAATCTTGCCTTCCTGCACGGCGGGGATGATGGCGTTGAAGTCCATATCTTCGATCTTCAGCTCCATGCCCAGCTTCTCGGCGATGGCGGCGGCCACTTCCGCGTCGATGCCCACGATCTTTTCATCTTCGTAGTACTCATAGGGCGGGAAGGAAGCGTTGGTGCCCATGGTCAGCGTATCCGCCAGGGCGGCGGCCGCGCTCAGCATCATGCAAACAGTCAACAGAATCGCAACGATCTTTTTCATTTCCGGGTTCCTCCTTCTTCTTCTCCTTCAGGAATGGACACAGTATAACACCGGTTTTTTTCGCTGTCAATACTGTTTTTGCATTTTTATGCATCATTATTCGACTTTTTTCGTCTATTATTCAATTTCGAATGTATATTATGCGGTATATTCTTTGTATTTATGCATCCTCATCCGGCAGCAGGCGCTTCAGGGCTTCCTGCCGCACCCCCGGCGTCAACCGATAGCGGGTGGGATCGAAGTCCGGTCCTTCCGGCTTCATGCGGAAAACGCCGCCCTTGATGGGAACCCCCATCTCCATGTACTTCCGCTCGTGCTCGGAAACATAGTTGGGCCCGAACCCGTCCCGGTGCAGGTCCCGGGTCACGTACACCGTTTCAAATCCGCACAGGTCAAAGTACACCAGGGAGTCCTCGAAGAGGGTATCGTCGTCCGTCTTGAACCAGATCTCCCCGCCCTCCCGCAGGAATTCCCGGTACTGCATCAGCTGACGCGGATGGGTCAGGCGCCGCTTCGCGTGCTTGGGGTGCTCGGTCCAGGGGTTGCAAAAGTGGATATAGATCCGCTCCGCCGCCTCCTCCTTCCCGAAAACCCGGCTGATGAAGCAGATGTCCGTCCGCAGGAGCACCGCGTTCCCCGGGTCCCCGCCGCAGGCCTCCGTAATGTTCCGCCGAGCGGTCCCCAGCACGTCCGGGCTCATGTCGCAGGCGATATAGTTGATCCCCGGATTGTCCGCGATCATGGCCGCGGTGCTGACGCCCTTTCCGCATCCCATCTCCAGGTGCAGCGGCCGGGAAGGATCCTCAAAATGCTGCCGCCATTTTCCCTTTTCCCCTTCCCCGCCGTTGACGTAAAAGGGGCAGGCCGCAAGCTCCGGTCTGGCCCATTTTTTGGTTCGCATGTGCATACGCTGTTTCTCCTTACGCAACCTGTGCCGTGTACAGCTGCCAGTACAGCCCCTTCTTCGCCATCAGTTCCTCGTGGCTGCCCATCTCCGCGATGCCCCTGTCGCTGATGTACAGGATCCGGTCGCAGTTCTTGATGGTGCTCAGCCGGTGGGCCACGATGATGCTGGTGCGGTTCTTCAGCATCTCCCGGATGCCCTCCTGCAGCAGCTTCTCCGTCTGGGTGTCGATGGAGGAGGTGGCCTCGTCCAGGATCAGGATCGCCGGGTCGCTCAGCAGCGTCCGTGCAAAGGCGATCAGCTGTTTCTCCCCCTGGCTCAGGTTGCTTCCCCGCTCCTTCACCGTGGTCTTGTATCCCTCCGGCATCCGGCGGATAAACTCGTCCGCCCGCACCCGCTTCGCCGCCTCCCGCACCTCCGCGTCCGTGGCGTCCAGCCGGCCGTACCGGATGTTGTCCAGCACCGTTCCCGAGAAGATGAAGCTGTCCTGCATCATGATTCCCAGGCGGCTCCGCAGGGAGTGCAGCGTAACCTCGCTGATGTCCTTCACGCTGCCGTCCTTCCCGTGCAGCAGGATCTTCCCGCCGTTCAGGTTATAGAACCGGCACAGCAGGTTGATAACGGTGCTCTTCCCGGCGCCGGTGGGGCCCACCAGGGCGATGCTCTCCCCCGCCCGCACGTGGAGGTTCATGTGCTCCAGCACATTGATTCCCTCTTCGTAGGCGAAGGTTACGTCCTTGAATTCCACCTCTCCCGTCAGGTCCGGCAGCTCCTCCGCTCCGGGCTTGTCGTCCACCGTTACCGGCTCGTTCATCGTCTCGAAGATCCGCTCCAGGTAGGCGATGTTGTTCACGAAGGAGTTGTAGATGTTCGCCAGGTTGGTAATGGGCTGCCAGAACCGGCTCACATACTGGCCCATGGCCAGGATCACGCCGAAGGAGACCATCTCTCCCCCGCCCATCCAGTAAACGCCGGCGATGTACAGGAACGTCAGCACGATCTGGGTCATGGTTTCGCTGGTGAGCCAAACGGTGTTGGAAATCCGCACCGCCCGCATCCACGCCTTCCGGCAGGCGGCGGCCAGCGTCTTCATGATGCCGATGTTGACCTCCTGCCGGTCAAACAGCTGGCTCACCCGCACCCCGTCGATGGATTCCGCCAGGTACGCGTTGTAGTTGCTGTTCTTGTTGCTCTGGTTCTGCCAGGCCTTCCGCTGCCGGGGCTTGATCAGCAGGATCACCCCGATGAAGAAGGGCAGCCCCGCCACGATGATCCCGGCCAGGGTCGCGTTGGTAGAGAACATGAACACAACGATGAAAACCAGGTTGATGATCTCCAGGATCATGTTGATGATGCCGTTGGAAAGGATATCCGATACAGAGTTCACGTAGTTGATCACCCGCACCAGGATCTTTCCCGCCGGCCGGCTGTCGTAGTAGGTGAAGGGCAGCCGCTGCAGGTGGGCAAACAGGTCGCTGCGGATATCATGGATGATCTGCTGGCTCACCTTCACCATGATCCGGCTGCGGATCGTGTTCATGGCGATGCCCAAGGCGATGATGCCCACGAAGGCCGCGGCCAGCCGGCCGATCATGGCCGTATCCCCGTTGGGAACCGCCTCGTCCAGCACCCACTGGGTGATCTTCGGGATATACAGGGCGGAAACGCTGGCCAGGGCGCTGAGCAGCAGCGCCAGCAGCATCCTGTACTTGTGCTTCCCCACATATTTGCCCGCCATCTTCAGATGGCTCCACTGGAACGGGGATTCCAGCTTCTCGTCCACGTCGAACTTGTTCCGTGCCATCTTACATCGCCTCCTTCATGGGAAGGCCGTACTGGAGGCAGTAGGTCTGCCAGTAGTATCCCCGCTTCTCCAGCAGCTCCTCGTGGGTGCCCCGCTCCGTGATGGTTCCGTTCTCAACCACCAGGATCAGGTCCGCGTCCCGCATGGAGGAAATCCGCTGGGCAATGATAAACTTCGTGCATTCATAGGGCAGGTGACGCAGCTGGTCCTGGATGTACTGCTCCGTTTCGCTGTCCACCGCCGAGGTAGTGTCGTCCATAACCAGGATCCCGGGGCGCACCGCCATGGCCCGGGCCAGGGCGATCCGCTGGCGCTGTCCGCCGGACAGGCCCACGCCCCGCTCCCCGATAATCGTGTCATATCCCTCCGGCAGGTGCTCGATAAACTCCGCCGCGTCCGCCCGGGTGGCGAAATCCTTTACCTCCTCCAGAGTCAGCTCCTGGTCCCCGAAGGCGATGTTCCCTTCCACCGTGTCCGAAAACAGGAATACGTCCTGGGTGGCGGTCCCGATGCCGCCCCGGAGCTCCTGCAGCTTCCAGTTCCGCACGTCGCATCCGTCCACCAGCACTTCGCCCTCCGTCACGTCGTAGAACCGGGCCAGCAGGTGGATCAGCGTGGTCTTTCCGCTGCCGGTGGGGCCCATCACCGCCACCGTGCTGCCCGCCGGCGCCCGGAAGCTCACATCCCGCAGGATGCTCTTCCCCTCCATGCTGAAGGAAACGTCCCTGAATTCGATGTCGCCCTTCATTCCGTCGTGGTGCACCGCTTCGTCGCTGTCGGTGATTTCCGGCTTGTTGTAGAACAGCTCCATCACCTTCGCCGCGGAGGTGGAGAACCGCTGCAGGTCGTTGATCAGGGTGCCCAGCTCCCGCATGGGGTTGGACACCGCCCAGCTCAGCCCCGTGAAAACGGCCAGCTCGCCGGGGGTAATCTCTCCCCGGATGATGAACAGTCCGCCTACGAAAACCGTCACCAGCTGGATGGCGTTCACCAGCAGCTCGATCATGGGGAAGAAGGTCAGCCACACCCGGTTGATCTTCAGGTGGCTTTCCATGAAGGCGGCGTTCCGCTCCTCAAAGCGCTCCTTCTCATATTCCTCCCGGGCGAAGGATTTCACCACCCGGTTCCCGGCGATGTTCTCCTGGGCCGCGGTGTTCATTTCCGACAGCTTTTCCCGCATGAAAACAAACCGGGGCCGCACGTTTTTCCGCAGCACCTTGCTGATCACCAGCAGCGCCGGCGTGATCACCGTCAAAAGCAGCGTCAGCTTCCAGTTCACCGTAAACAGGTAGATCATGGCAAACAGGTAGGTGCATACCGCGTCGATGATCCGGTAATTGATGTAGCTCATGAAATGGCGGCACCAGTCCAGGTCCGCGCTCATGCGGGTCATCAGGTCCCCGGTCCTGTTGTTGTCAAAGAAGCGCATATCGTTGTACTGCATCTTCTCATACAGGCGCTTGCGCAGGTTGAAAACCAGGTTCTGGGAATCCGTTTCCATCAGCATAACCATCAGGTACCGGGATCCCTCCCGTCCCAGCTTCACCGCCAGCATCACCGCCAGGATCGGCAGCAGCGGATCCGGATTCCGGGCGATGATCACGTCGTCAATCAGCCGCCGGCTCAGCGCCGGATTCACCAGCAGCAGCACGCAGCTGGCCACGCAGATGCAAAGGGCGACAACCTGCAGCTTCCGGTACTTTGGGTCCATGTTTTCGATCAGCCATTTAATCTGTTTCCGGATCATTGAAGCACCTCAACCCTTAAAGGGTACGTACAGATTCGCGATGTGTTTCCGTATTATACCTTGCGCTTCCCGCCTTGGCTACCCCTTTTCCGCCCATTTTCCAAAAATATTTTCCCCGCGAAAAAAGGGCTGCGCTTTTCGCGCAGTCCCCTGTGTTTTGCCTCAGAATCCGTGGCCGCCGCTGCTTCCGCCGCCGCCTCCGCCGCCACCGCCTCCGCCGCCGCCGAAGCCGCCGCCGGAGCTGCTCTCATGGTGCACAACCTTCTTCAGCCGGTTTCCGACGATCACCGTTCCCGCGCCGACGCCGGCCGCACGCACCACTTCGGGCATGGTCACCGCGTTTTCGCTGCGGATCCAGGCGGAAATCAGCAGGTATGCCGCCAGCACCGCCGCGATCAGGGCCAGCAGGGCGTTGCTGATATATTTCATGGGGGTTTTGATCTTCTCCCCCTTCAGCACGCTCTCAATCTGGTTGAAGGCCTGTTTCGCGCATTCCGCGTATTCCGCCCGGGTGGCCAGGCGGTAAACGTTGTCGGCAATGGAGTTTTCCTCCGCCGCTGTCAGCGTTCCCGCAAGGGGCCTGCTGGCGTAGATGTCCAGGTGCCGCGTGCTCATGTCGATAATGAACACCGTAAACCGGGTCCCCGGGCCGAAGGTGCTGTCTCCCCACCGCTGGGCCTTGGTGGCCCCCGCCGTGGTGCTCCCGCCGTCGGGATAGGTCATGAAGCCGGCGTTGGCGTACTGCAGGATCGGCCGCATGGCTTCAACAACTTCCTCCGTCCCCGTGCTGTCCAGCAGCCCGGCCTCATCGTGAATCACGAGGGAATAGCCGGTTTCCGCGTTCTTTTCCGTCCGGTCCTCTCCCGCGGCGAATGCCGGCAGGAGGGCCAGCGCGAGCAGCAGCGCCAGCGCCGTCAGCAGCGTCCAAAGGCGCGTCCGTCCCTTACGCACGGTCATCACCTCCCTGGTGGCTTTCAAACTGGGGCAGCGGATTGGAGCATTCCCGGTTGTGCAGCAGCAGCATGTCCACGCAGGCCCACAGCACCGCCCCCAGGCACGCGAAGGTCAGCAGGTACACCGGCAGGTCTTCGCTGTGGAAGGGATTCAGGATCAGCACCGCCGCCCCCGCGATCATGGTCAGCAGGGCCGCGTAGCATCCCAGCGGGGTCCGCACCTTCGCCCGGGATCCCCACCAGATCAGCCCGCACATGGCCGCCGTCAGCACCAGGGCGATGGCCTGCACCACCTTCGCGTTGTTCAGCTTCGCCAGCTGGGTCAGCCCGAAGCAGAGGAGGATCATCCCCCCGATACTGCCGATGCCTTCGAAGAGGTTCGCCCCGGAGCCCTTTTCCTGCCGGGCCAGCTTCTTGCGCTGCTTCAGCCGCGCGGCCAGGTTGTCCCTGCCCTCGCTGGCCTGCTCCGTCGTCTCCCGGTCCCGGATGTTGTGCTGCCGCCGCCCGACGATGTACTGGGCGCCCAGCGCCAGCAGCATGGCCGCGATCATGGCAATCTCCGGCCTTGCCACGATGTTCAGCATGTTGAACAGGAAGAACAGCGGAATCGCCGCAATCAGGGCGATCAGCCCGAATCGGGGAATATCCATGGGGATATCCGCCACCATCTCTCCCGTCACGCCGTTCTGGATGGCGTACAGCAGCCGTTTCCCGCTGCGGATGGACATGAACCATACCGGCACCAGCGTATGCCCCGTGCACTGTGCGTCCGCCAGCTTAACCAGCTTCTTTTCCGCTTCGCCGGTGGCGTAATGGTATCCGCCCTCCAGGTCCTTCATCACGTCCTTCAGTCCCAGCCGAACCGCCTCCGCCTTGGCGAAAGGCTCGTAGGATTCCTCCTCCGCGTCCGGAATGTCCGCGTAAAAGCCGCTGAGGTAGGCCGGGGAGAAGGGCCGGAAGGCCTCCTCGTCCACCCGGGCGATCTTCTCGCCCATGGTGTCCGGCATTTCCTTGGAAGCGTCGTGCAGGATGTTGTTGAACCGGTGGTTCAGCTGCACCTTCGTATTGTAGTAGTAGGTATCGTTTCCCTTTGTCTCCGTGCCCTCCAGCGTCGTCTCCCCCTGCACCGCTGCGGTGTAGATGTAGTGGGGCACATAGATGCCGCGGAAGCTTTCCGCCGTCACGTTCTTCTTCAGCCGGTGATCGGCGCACAGGCTTTTGCCCAGCATCTTCCGGTATTTCTCAAAGCATTCCTCCCGGGTCACCCGGAAGGGAGCCACCGTCTCCGGCGCCTCCATGTCCGCCTCCCGGCTCTCCAGCAGCACTGAAGCGCCGCAGTAGCTGCAGAAGGCCGCCTGCGCCGTATTCATGGCGCGGATTTCCGCCCCGCAGGTGGGGCAGGTCAGCAGGTCCACGGAAAAGCTGCTGCCCGCGGTCCTCGCCTCCCGCCGGTCCGCCTCCTCAATGGATTCGGTCCGGCCGCAGCTGCCGCACTTCAGCGCCTGGTCGGGAATGGAAAAGGTCATCATGGACCCGCATCCCGGACAACCGTACATATCGCATCCTCCTTGTTTTGCTTGTCTCCTGCCATTATACCACCTTTTTGCCCCGTCTCCTGTCTTTTTTTATTTTTGTTCCCCTTGACGGAACAGTTGTTCCGGGTTATACTCTGAACAGCTGTTCCGGGTTCCCCGGAGCGGCGGCTTTGTCCACATTCACTCAGCCTGGATTCAGGGAGGCGTCTGCAATGAGCATCCATCGGGATAACAGCAAAAATGAAGCCGGTACCGCTCCGGTAACCATCGGCGAAAAGGTCCGGTTCCTGCGGGATAACCGGAAGATGACCCTGGCCGCCCTCTCCCGGGCCACCGGCCTTTCCGACCGGGCTATCCGCTATATCGAGAACGGCGAGCGCACTCCCGGGGTCGACGCCGTCCGGAAGCTGGCCGCCGCTCTGGATGTCAGCACGGACTATTTTATGGAGGAAGACCTCTTCCGGCAGGAGCTCCGTC
>CAMHSI010000051.1 GCA_946187775.1 uncultured Clostridia bacterium | reverse complement strand
AATTCGGCGAGGGGTTCGCCCTGGCGGACATGCGGGGCAGCGAAGCCAACGACGCCCTGGTGCTGCGGGACGGCCGCGTCGTAACCCGGACAAACCATAACGGCGGGATCAACGGCGGCATCAGCAACGGAATGCCGCTCCGGTTCCGGTGCGCCGTAAAACCCACTCCCTCCATCGCCCTGCCGCAGGATTCCGTGAACGCGGAGGGAACCCGGGAGGAGAAGCTGGCCCTGACGGGGCGGCATGATCCGGCCATCGTGCACCGGGCGCGGGTGGTGGCGGACAGCGTGACGGCGCTGGTGCTGTGCGACGCGCTGGCGCTGCGGTTCGGCACGGACTGGCTGAGGGGGGATCCGGAATGATTTACGGGCTGATCGGGGAGCACCTGGGCCACAGCTTTTCCGCGGAGATCCATGCCCGGCTGGGGGAGGAACCCTACGAGCTGCGGGAGCTGGCCCCGGAAGAGGTGCCGCTTTTCCTGCGGGAGGGAGAATTCCGGGGGATCAATGTGACCATCCCTTACAAGCAGGCGGTGATCCCCTGCCTGGATGAAATCAGCGAAACGGCCCGGGCCATCGGCGCGGTCAATACCGTCGTCCGGCGGAATGGAAAGCTTTACGGGGACAACACGGACGCAGCGGGGCTGACCCGGCTGCTGCAGCGGACCGGAGCGGACCTGCGGGGACGGAAGGTGCTGATCCTCGGAACGGGCGGAACGAGCCTGACCGCCATGTACGCGGCCAGGGCCCTGGGCGCGGCGCAGACGGTCCGGGTGAGCCGGAGCGGCCGGGACGGGGCAGTCACCTATGAGCAGGCGGCGGCGGAGCACCGGGACGCGCGGATCCTGATCAACACCACCCCCTGCGGCATGTATCCCCGGACGGAGGAATGCCCGGTGGACCTGGAGCGGTTTCCGGAGCTGGAGGCCGTTGCGGACGTGGTATACAATCCCCTGCGGACGAACCTGGTGCTGGAAGCCCGGAAGCGGGGAATTCCGGCGGAGGGCGGGCTGTATATGCTGACGGCCCAGGCGGTGCGGGCGGCGGAACTGTTCCGGAATACGGAATATCCCCCGGATACGGCGGAGGAGATTTACCGGGAGCTGCTGCGGGAAAAGGAAAACATCGTGCTGACCGGCATGCCCGGCAGCGGGAAGAGCACCCTGGCGGCAGAACTGCACCGGCTTACGGGAAAGCCGGTGGCGGACACGGACAAACTGATTGAGGAAAAGGCCGGGAGAACCATTCCGGAGATTTTCCGGGAGGACGGAGAGGAACGCTTCCGGGACATGGAAAGCAGCGTGATCGCGGAGGTATCCGCCCGGGGAGGACAGATCATCGCCACGGGCGGCGGCGCGGTGCTGCGGGAAAAGAATGTGACGGCCCTCAGGCGGAACGGGAAGCTGGTCCTGCTGGAGAGGGCGGCGGAGACGCTGGTTCCCACGGAGGACAGGCCCCTGGCGGACACCCGGGAGAAGATGGACCGGCTCTGGCGGGAGCGGGAGCCGGTATACCGGGCGGCGGCGGACTGTACGGTGGCCATGGAAGGAACCCCGGAGGAAACAGCCCGGGAGGTTGAAAGCAGGTGGCAGGCATGAAAATACTGGTGATCAACGGACCGAACCTGAATATGCTGGGGATCCGGGAGCCGGGGCTTTACGGACAGGAGTCCTACGCGGATCTCCTGGAGATGATCCGGAAGCACGCGGAGGAAACGGGAACGGAGGTTTCCTTTTACCAGTCCAACCACGAAGGAGACCTGGTGGACGCTATCCAGGGGGCCTGGGGAACCCAGGACGGAATCGTCATCAATCCCGGCGCCTATACCCATACCAGCGTTGCCCTGCTGGACGCCCTGAAGGCGGTGAACCTTCCGGCGGTGGAAGTGCACATCACGGATGTGGATGAACGGGAACCCTTCCGGAAAATCAGCTACATCCGGGCGGCCTGCCGGAGGACGATCTCCGGCCACGGGCTCCGGGGATACCTGGAAGCCATGGACGAACTGACGGGAGGATGCGCGGATGCGGGTAAGGATTGAGCCCGGTTCCCTCCGGGGGACAACGGCCGCGCCGCCCTCCAAGTCCATGGCGCACCGGATGCTGCTGTGCGCCGCCCTGGCGGAGGGGGAGAGCCTGGTACATCCCATTGAGCTTTCGGAGGATATCCTGGCCACGTCGGACGGACTGCGGGCCCTGGGGGCCGGCATCCGGGAGGAAGACGGCGGCCTGCGGGTGACGGGGTGCCGCCCGGAGGAGGCGGGAAGCGCGGAGCTGAACTGCCGGGAGAGCGGGAGCACCCTGCGGTTCCTGCTGCCCCTGTGCCTGCTGGGCGGAAAGGAAATGACGCTGACGGGGAGCGAACGGCTGCTGGGCCGGCCCCTGGAGGTGTATGAGAAGCTGTGCGCGGAGCGGGGATTCCGCCTGGAGCGGGGCCCCCGGGGAATCCGGGTGCAGGGAAGGCTTGCCGCCGGGGAATACACGGTGCGGGGGGACCTTTCCAGCCAGTTCATTACGGGGCTGGCGTACGCCCTGAGCCTGGCGGAGGGGGAAAGCCGGATCCGGATCCTGCCGCCCATTGAGAGCGGCCCCTACCTGGATATGACGCTGGAGGCAATGAACGGATCCGGGGTCCGGATCCTGAGGCCGGAGCCGGAAACGCTGGTGATCCCGGGCGGAGGGGGATTCAGGAGCGGGGAAAAAACCGTGGAAGGAGACTGGTCCAACGCCGCTTTCTTCGAGGCGCTGGCCGCGGCGGGAGATCCGGTACGGGTGACCGGCCTGTGGGAGGACAGCCTGCAGGGGGACCGGGTATGCCGGGAATACTTCCGGAGGATCCGGGAGGGAAACGCGGCGGCGGACGTGACGGACTGCCCGGACCTGGCACCGGTGCTGATGGCCTTCGCGGCCATGAGCGGCGGGGCCCGGCTGACGGGAACCCGGCGGCTCCGGTTCAAGGAGAGCGACCGGGGAACGGTTATGGCGGAGGAGCTGGAGAAGTTCGGCGTCCGCGCGGCCGTGGATGAAAATGAGATCCGGATCGGCGGGGAGCATCCCCACGCCCCGGCGGAAGTGCTGCAGGGACACAATGACCACCGGATCGTGATGGCGCTGGCGGTGCTGTGCACCCGCACGGGAGGCGTGATCGAGGGGGCGGAAGCCGTGCGGAAGAGCTTCCCGGGATTCTGGGACGCCATGAAGGCCCTGGGCGCGGGAGTGACGGTTTTATAAATCCGGCAGGCGGATGCGGAGGTGTCGGGATGGAATGGATCACGAAGAAGAATGTGCTGATTGTCGGCCTGGGACTCATGGGCGGAAGCTACGCCCGGGCCCTGTCACGGCTGGGGTTCCATGTGATGGGAGTGGACAGGGATGAGGAGGCCGTCGCCTATGCCCTGCGGGAAAAAATTATTACCGAGGGATCGGCAGGAGAAGCGGAGGAGCTGATCCGCAAGGCGGACGCGATTATCTCGGCGTTGTATCCGGGGGTTTTCCCGGACTGGGTGCAGGAGCACCAGCACCTTTTCCGTCCGGGAGTGATGATGACCGACGTGACGGGGGTCAAGAGCGGGATCGTGTACCGGATCCAGGAGTTGCTGCGGAAGGACGCGGAGTTCATCGCCGCCCATCCCATGGCGGGAAAGGAACTGAGCGGGATACAGCACAGCGACGACCGGATTTTCAGGGACGCCAACTATATCATTGTGCCCACGGAAAAGAATACCGCCAGGGGAATTGAATGGTGCGGCATGCTGGGACGGCTGCTGGGCTGCGGAAAGATTTCCGTGCTGTCGCCGGAGGAGCATGACGAAATGATTGCCTTCGTTTCCCAGCTGACCCACTGCATTGCCGTTTCCCTGATGACCTGCAGCGACAATACGCACCTGGCGGATTATACGGGGGATTCCTTCCGGGACCTGACCCGGATCGCCCGGATCAACGACCGGATGTGGAGCGAGCTGTTCATGATGAACCGGGAGCCCCTGCTGCGGCAGATGGATCTCTTCCTCGGGGAGCTGACGGAATTCCGGAACCTGCTGGAGAAGGGCGACACGGAAAGCATGCGGGAGAAAATGCGGCTTTCCACCCGGAGGCGGGAAGCCTTCAACAGGTAAAGCAAAAGGGCGCGGCATCTGCCGCGCCCTTTTTGCGCCGGAAGGATTTCAGCGGTGATAAAGCTTGTGGCTCTGGTAGCTGGGGTCGCAGGTGAGGTTCAGGCCCAGCCGGCGGAAGGTGTTGTCGTCCACCGCCGGAAGAATCACCGTGGAGTGGGCCTCGCAGTTCTTCAGCAGGGGGAGCATGCTCAGGGCCTTTGCCGCGTTGGGATCGGAGGCGGCGGAGACGGACAGGGCCACCAGCACCTCATCGGAATGCAGGCGTGGGTTATGGTTGCCCAGGTATTTGCATTTCAGCTCCTGCACGGGCTCGATGACCTCCGGGGAAATCAGGTGGACGCTCTTGGGAATATTGCCCAGCCGCTTGAGGGCATTCAGGATCACGGCGGCGGAGGGCCCCAGCAGGTCCGTGGTTTTGCCGGTGACGATTTCCCCTTCCGGCAGCTCGATGGCCAGGGCGGGATTGGCGGTTTCCTCCGCCCGGTCCCGGGCCGCGGCAATGACCGGACGCAGGGAATCGGTCAGGTCCAGGTGCTTCATCAGGAGGCGGATCTTTTCAGCCTCCTCCTTGGCGGCGTGGCCCTGGAGGAAGGAGCAGCGGGCCGCGTAATAGCGGCGGAGGATTTCCATTTCGGCCGCCCGGCGGCAGACCTGGTCGTCCGTGATGCACATGCCGGCCATGTTGACGCCCATGTCCGTGGGGCTCTTGTAGGGGGATTTTCCCCATACGTGCTCGAAGAGGGCGTTGAGGACGGGGAAGATTTCAATGTCCCGATTGTAGTTCACCGTTGTTTCCCCGTAGGCTTCCAGGTGATAGGGATCGATCATGTTCACGTCGCTCAGGTCGGCCGTGGCGGCCTCATAGGCCACATTCACCGGGTGCTTCAGGGGAAGGTTCCAGATGGGGAAGGTTTCAAACTTGGCGTATCCGGCCTTGATGCCGCGGCGGTTTTCCTGGTACAGCTGGCTGAGACAGGTGGCCATCTTGCCGCTGCCGGGGCCGGGGGCCGTAACCAGCACCAGGGGGCGGCTGGTTTCCACGTAGTCGTTGCGGCCGAAACCGTCATCGCTGACGATATGCTCGATATCGGTGGGGTATCCGGCAATGGGATAATGCCGGTAGGTACGGATATCCAGGGAGTTCAGCCGCTGCTCGAAGGCGATGGCGGCCGGCTGGTTGGCCCAGCGGGTCAGCACCACGGAGCCCACATACAGCCCGATGCCGCGGAAGGCGTCAATGAGGCGGAGGGTATCCAGGTCGTAGGTGATCCCCAGGTCGCCCCGGACCTTGCTCTTCTCGATATCGTCCGCGTTGATGACGATGAGGATTTCCTCCTGGTCCTTGAGCTTCAGGAGCATCTGCACCTTGCTGTCGGGCTGGAAACCGGGAAGCACCCGGCTTGCGTGGAAATCGTCGAACAGCTTGCCGCCCAGCTCCAGGTAAAGCTTGCCGCCGAACTCGTCAATCCGCTGGATGATCCGCTCGGACTGCATCCGCGTATACCGATTGTGGTCAAAACCGATTTTCATTCCGTACCTCCCGAAAAAAGCAATGACAACGGAGGTATTGTACTCCGCGGCGGTACCCGGGTCAATGGCCCGGACGGGAGGATTGGGAGAAGGAACGAAAAAAAACCGGCTTGCATTTCAGGGGGGAAAAAGGTATACTTACCTTTGCCGTGTGCGCGATGAAGACCGGGTCCCGTGCGATCTTTCGGTGTGAACCCTGTCAGGTCCTGACGGAAGCAGCAGTAAGCATTTGACGGATGTGCTGCGGGGCTGCCCGATCTGAGTGTGCGCGGTTTTTTTGTACGGTTTTTCCTTTGTACATACCTTTGTGAAACGCCGGAATTATGCTATACTGATTTGGTTCTGCGATGCAGGACCGATCAAAACAAACGGGGGATTTTCAAGCATGGAACTGGAACTGATCCGCAAGACCGATCCGCAGGTGGCGAAAGCGATTGAACTGGAGCTTGAACGGCAGAGGACCCATATTGAACTGATTGCCAGCGAGAACTTTGTTTCCCCGGCGGTGATGGCCGCCATGGGCACCTGCCTGACCAACAAGTACGCGGAGGGGTATCCGGGGAAAAGATATTACGGCGGATGCGAATATGTGGACATCGTGGAGGACCTGGCGCGGAAACGGGCCTGCGAGCTTTTCGGCGCGGAGCACGCCAACGTGCAGCCCCACAGCGGCGCCCAGGCCAACACCGCCGTTTATTTCGCCATGCTGAAGCCCGGGGATACGGTGATGGGCATGAGCCTGTCCAACGGCGGGCACCTGACCCACGGAAGCCCCGTGAACATGAGCGGTTCCTACTTCAATTTCGTTCCCTACGGCGTTTCCGGGGAAACGGAAGTGATCGATTATGACGAGGTCCGCCGCCTGGCGCTGGAATGCCATCCGAAGATGATCGTGGCCGGCGCTTCCGCCTACCCGCGGATCATCGATTTCAAGGTGCTGCGCGCCATTGCGGACGAGGTGAACGCCCTGCTGATGGTGGATATGGCCCACATCGCCGGCCTGGTGGCGGCGGGAGAGCATCCCAGCCCCGTGCCCTACGCCGACTTTGTGACCACCACCACCCACAAGACCCTGCGGGGTCCCCGGGGCGGCATGATCCTGTGCCGGGAGGAATACGCAAAGGCCATTGACAAGGCCATCTTCCCCGGAACCCAGGGAGGCCCGCTGGAGCATGTGATCGCAGCCAAGGCCGTGTGCTTCGCTGAAGCGCTTACCGATGGATTCAAAGCCTACCAGCACCAGATCATCCTGAACGCGAAGGCCCTGGAGAACGCTTTCCGGGAGGAAGGCGTGCGCATGGTTTCCGGCGGAACGGACAACCACCTGCTGCTGCTGGACTTCACCGGCACGGAAATGACGGGAAAAGTGATGGAAAACCTGCTGGAGAACGCCAACATCACCGTGAACAAGAACACGGTGCCCAATGAGACCCGCAGCCCCTTCGTGACCAGCGGAATCCGGGTGGGAACGCCCGCTGCCACCTCCCGGGGACTGAAGGAAAACGAGATGCGGCAGGTGGCCGGATGGATCGCCCGGGTGCTCCGGGAGGGCGAAGCGGCGGTTCCCTCCGTGAAGCGGGAAGTGGAAGCCCTGATGAAGAACTATCCGCTTTACGCATAACGAAAAGGTTTTTTCCGCGGAATCGGCCGCGAGAAAAAATGAACAGCCGGTGGAGTCCGGCAAAGGATCAGGAGGAAAAGAAAATGAAGAAACTGTTGTCCGTTCTGCTGGGAATGGCCCTGCTGTGCTGCGCGTTTGCCGCGGCGGCAGAGGCAACGGAGCTGCCTTATCTGGAGACGGAGGACCAGGATGTATACCTCAGTTCCACGGTGCTGACGGAAACGTCCTATCCGAAGATCTGCATCACCCCCTATTCGGAATACAACCTTTTTGAGCGGGACAAGGACGAGCCCATGTACGTCGTGCTTCCCTGCCCGGAAGGCATGCGGTGCGAATCCTTCGGGCTGTCCAAAGCCAATTTCCTGAGGCTGGACGCCAGCACGGCCTGCGAGTATTACTACGAAGCGGTGGACCGCTGGTCCTATGAGGATTTCCTGCTGAAGGTGGAAAACGAGGAATACATCCTGATGGACGGATCCGAAGGCATCGCCGCCTATATCAATCCTGAACGGGCCGCTGCCCGCGCGCTCTTCGGCTTGGACGAGATCCAGAAGGGCGCCAAGCTGTACGTGGAAATCCATATGCAGAACTTCAGCAAGAAGGAAGACGCGGAGAAGGTCAAGCTGCTGACGGATGCCATCCAGGCGGAAATCACCCGGGTGAAGGAGAACATGACCATTGCCAAGGCGGACAACCTGTTCTGGACCAACGGAACCTTCAAGGGCATAAAGCTGTTCAGTTCTTCCGTGACCGGCAAGGTGTTCACCATGGACCTGCCCCAGGTTGCGTTCAACCTGAGCGAGGAAATCAGCGGCCAGGCTTTCGTGACCAACGTGAGCGGCAACAGCTTCGCGGCCTATGTGGTGCCGGAGCGCGGAAAGTACGTATCCGTCAAGGGCAGCATCGACTCCTACTCCTATGTCAACTATGACCGGGACGAGTCGGAGATCACCAAGGTCACCCTGAGCGACGGGAACGAATGGCAGATCTACGTGGCGAACGAAAATGACGGAAAGCCCTACTCCATTTACGCGGCGCGGGTGCTGAACGAAGGAAAGGATGACAAGCCGATCCAGCTGACGCTGCAGTTCGGCGTTGACAACCAGAAGCCCTGGGAGAACGTGGAAGCCTTCACCAAGGACCTCGATACCTTTGCGAAGTGCGTGAAGACGGAAGCTGCCCAGTAATCCCGAATTGAGGCGGGGCTGCCGGAGAGAGAACCGGCGGCCCCGTTTTTTTCTTTGCGGAAACAGGCCGGAAAAGGCTGAAATCCTTGACAAGCAAAGGGTCGGCGATATAAAATACACCGTTGTGTTTTCCGCGGGAAGCGGAAGCGCGGCTATGAACGAAGATTGCAAGGACGGAGGAAGAATATGCTGCCTGCCAACGATACGCCGGAATTCCGGAGCCTGCTGCATGAGCAGGTGGAGAAGCGGCGTACCTTCGCCATTATCTCCCACCCGGACGCCGGTAAGACCACCCTGACGGAAAAGCTGCTGCTGTACGGCGGAGCCATCCGCAGCGCGGGCAGCGTCAAGGCCCGGAAGACGGACAAGCACGCCACCTCCGACTGGATGGAGATTGAGAAGCAGCGCGGCATTTCCGTGACCAGCTCCGCCATGCAGTTTGTATACGACGGATACCGGATCAACATCCTGGACACCCCGGGACACCAGGACTTCTCCGAGGACACGTACCGGGTGCTGGTAGCCGCGGACGCGGCGGTCATGCTGCTGGACGCGGCCAAGGGCGTTGAAGCCCAGACCATCAAGCTGTTCAAGGTCTGCCGGATGCGGAACATCCCGATTTTCACCTTTGTGAACAAGATGGACCGGGCGGCCAAGGATCCCTTCTCCCTGATGGAGGAGCTGGAGCAGGTGCTGGGGATCCGTTCCTGCCCCATCAACTGGCCCATCGGCGTGGACGGGGATTTCCAGGGCGTGTACCACCGGGACACGAAAACCGTTGAGCTTTATACCGGCGGGGATCACGGGAAGACCATGGTGGAAAAGACGGATATCGCCATCGATGACCCGGCGCTGGAGAAGGTGCTGGAGAAGCACTACAGGGACCGGCTGCGGGAGGAAATCGAGCTGCTGGACGAGGCCGGGGACGAGTTTGACCTGGACATGGTGCGCCGGGGAGAGCTGACGCCCATGTTCTTCGGATCCGCGGTGACCAACTTCGGCGTGGAACCCTTCCTGGACCGGTTCCTGAGCTTTACGCCGCCGCCCCTTCCCCGGGAGAGCGACCAGGGGATGGTGAGCCCGGAGGAGCCCTATTTCTCCGGATTCATCTTCAAAATCCAGGCCAACATGAATCCTGCCCACCGGGACCGGCTGGCCTTCATGCGGATCGTCAGCGGCGCCTTTGAGAAGGGCATGGAGGTGTGGCACAGCGGAACCAACAAGACCGTGGCCCTCAAGCAGCCCCAGCAGTTCATGGCGGACGAGCGGGAAGCGGTGGAGGAAGCCTGGGCCGGGGATATCATCGGGCTGTTTGATCCCGGGATCTACCGGCTGGGGGATACGCTGAGCACGGGGCCGAAGCTCCACTACGCGAACATCCCCGTTTTCGCTCCGGAATTTTTCAACCGGGTACGCCCCCTGGACAGCATGAAGCGCAAGCAGTTCCAGAAGGGAATCAGCCAGCTGGCCGAGGAAGGCGCAATCCAGACCTTCATCCGCACGGAAACGGGGCGGGAGGAGTTCATGGTGGGCGTGGTCGGCGTGCTGCAGTTTGAAGTGCTGGAGCACCGGCTGCGGACGGAGTACCAGACGGAGATCGTGATGGAAGGCATGCCCTTCCGCCATGTGCGGTGGGTTGCGAAGACCCCGAAGCCCGTGGAGGACCTGAAGCTGACCTCCACCTCGGGCCGGGCAAAGGACAGCCACGGCCGGGACGTACTGCTGTTTGAAAATGACTGGAGCATCCGGCTGGCCTGTGAAAACAACGAGGGGCTGGAACTGAAGGAAACCGCGGAGCGGTGATTTGGAGAGATGGATATGATCAGGGAAGATATCAGGAACATTGCGATTATTGCCCACGTGGACCACGGGAAGACCACCCTGGTGGACCAGATGCTCAAGCAGGGCGGCGTTTACCGGGAGAACCAGCAGACCGTGGACCGGGTTATGGATTCCAACGACCTGGAGCGGGAGCGGGGCATTACCATCCTCAGCAAGAATACCGCGGTACATTACCGGGGACATAAGATCAACATCGTGGACACGCCCGGCCACGCCGATTTCGGCGGCGAGGTGGAGCGGGTGCTGAAGATGGTGGACGGGGTGCTGCTGCTGGTGGACAGCTTTGAAGGCCCCATGCCCCAGACGAGGTTCGTGCTGAAGAAGGCGCTGGAGCTGAAGCTGAAGGTGCTGATCGTCATCAACAAGGTGGACCGGCCGGACGCCCGGTGCGACGAAGTGGTGAACGAGATCCTGGACCTGCTGATCGACCTGGAGGCGGACGAGAGCACCATCGAGAACCCGATCCTGTACGTGTCCGCCCGGAAGGGAACGGCCACCCTGGACCTGGAGCAGCCGGGAACGGACCTGCAGCCGCTCTTCGACGCGATCCTGAAGTATATCCCGGCGCCGGAAGGCGACGCGGAAGGCCCGGCGCAGGTGCTGATTTCCACCATTGACTACAGTGAATACGTAGGCCGGATCGGCGTAGGCCGCGTGGTGCGCGGAAAGTTCACCGAGGGCATGAACGTGGTGCATACCAACCTGGAAACCGGCGTCACCAGCCCCGTGTGGCGGCTGGGAGGCCTGTTCCAGTATGACGGGCTGAAGCGGGTGAACGCATCGGAGGTTGGCATGGGGGACATTGTGGCCCTCTACGGCGCGGAGGATCTTTCCATCGGCGATACGGTGTGCGATCCGGCGCAGGTGGAGGGACTGCCCTTCGTCAAGATTTCCGAGCCTACGGTGACCATGACCTTCTCCGTCAACGACAGCCCCTTTGCCGGGCGGGAAGGTCAGTACGTGACCAGCCGGCACCTGCGGGCCAGGCTGATGCGGGAGCTGCAGACGGACGTGTCCCTGCGGGTGAACGATACCCAGAGCACGGATTCCTTCGAGGTATGCGGCCGGGGCGAGCTGCACCTGTCCATCCTCATCGAGAACATGCGGCGGCAGGGATATGAGTTTGCCGTAAGCAAGCCCCGGGTCATCTACAAGGAGATCGACGGGGTGAAGTGCGAGCCGGTGGAGCGGCTGATTGTGGATACGCCCCAGGCCAGCGCCGGCGCCGTCATCGAGAAGATCGGCCGGAGAAGGGGAACCCTGGAGCACATGAGCGGAACCGACCGGGTACGGCTGGAGTTCCTGGTGCCCTCCCGGGGCCTGTTCGGTTACCGGAGCGAATTTATGACGGACACCCGGGGCGAGGGCATCATGTCCTCCGTCTTTGAGCGGTACGAGCCCGTGAAAGGGGATATTCCCCACCGGAACGCCGGCGCCCTGATCTGCTTCGAGACCGGGGTCAGCACCAGCTACGGCCTGTTCTACTCCCAGGAGCGGGGCACGCTGTTTATCGGCGCCGGGGAGAACGTGTACATGGGCATGATCTGCGGCCAGAACGCGCGGCCGGGAGACCTGGTGGTGAATGTGTGCAAGCAGAAGCACGTCACCAACATGCGGAACGCCTCCGCCTCCGAGGACGCCATGCGCCTGATTTCCGTCCATCCCCTGACTCTGGAGGAATGCCTGGAGTTCATTGACGACGATGAGCTGCTGGAGATTACACCGGAGCACCTGCGGATGCGGAAGCGGCAGCTGGACCATTCCCTGCGGGCCAAAGCCCGGAGCCGGGGAGAGGAATCCTGAGGGTAAACACACGGAGGGCCGGGAGCGGCAAAAAAGGAAAAATTTTTCCCTTGACACGCTCCCGGCCCTCTGCTATAATATCGCCTGCGGTTAATCCGTCGATGGGGAATGGTGTAACGGCAGCACCTACGACTCTGACTCGTATTGTCTAGGTTCG
>CAMHSI010000050.1 GCA_946187775.1 uncultured Clostridia bacterium | reverse complement strand
GACTTATTTCCAATTGCCGCCCTCGGTACTGGAAGCAACCTTTTCACTTCAGCCCGCCTGCAGGACCGCAAAGCGGGGATTGCGCAGGCGCATAGTTAATGATAAAATAACTCCGTATGTTCATTTACGTCAGGAGGCGAGGAGACTGCTTACACTCAGGCAGATTACGAAGGTATACTCCGGCGGCGGAATGCAGGTGAACGCCCTGAGGGGAATTGACCTGGAATTCGGCGAAAGCGAATTCGCGGCGATCCTGGGGCCCTCCGGCTGCGGAAAAACCACATTGCTGAATATTATCGGCGGACTGGACCAGTACACCGACGGGGACCTGATCATCCGCGGAAAGAGCACAAAACAGTTTACGGAAAGCGACTGGGATACCTACCGGAACCACGCGGTGGGCTTCGTGTTCCAGAGCTACAACCTGATTCCGCACCAGACGGTGCTGGCCAACGTGGAGCTGGCGCTGACCCTGAGCGGCATCGGCCGGGAGGAGCGGCGGCGCCGGGCGACGGAAGCCCTGGCCCGGGTGGGGCTGGCGGACCAGGTCCGCAAGAAGCCCAATGAGCTCAGCGGCGGACAGATGCAGCGGGTGGCCATCGCCCGGGCGCTGGTCAACGATCCGGAGGTCCTGCTGGCGGACGAGCCCACCGGCGCCCTGGACAGCGAAACCAGCATCCAGGTGATGGAGATCCTGAAGGAGGTCGCCCGGGAGCGGCTGGTGATCATGGTGACCCACAATCCGGAGTTGGCGGACGAATACGCGGACCGGATTATCCGGGTGCTGGACGGAAAGGTGATCAGCGACAGCAGGACCGGGCGGGAGGCGCCCGGGGAGAAGGCGGACAAGGAGGACGGGAAAAAGAAGCGCTCCATGAGCATCCTCACGGCGCTGAACCTGAGCCTGACCAACCTGATGACCAAGAAGGGAAGGACACTTCTGACGGCCTTCGCCGGATCCATCGGCATCATCGGCATCGCGCTGATCCTGAGCATCTCCCACGGGGTGGACACCTACATCAACCGGGTGCAGCGGGACACGCTGAGCTCCTATCCGCTGGAGATTGAATCCCACACCATGGACATGACGGAGACCCTCAACAGCCTGTCGGACATGGGGAACGCCAACCGGGAAACGGAGGAAGGAAAGGTTTACTCCGGAAGCCGGATGACCAATACCATGAGCTCCTGGGTCAGCGGATACCGGGAGAACGACCTGGAGAGCTTCAAGAAGTGGCTGGATGACCCGGCCAACGGGATCGACAGGCTGGTGAGCGGAATCCAGTATGAATACACCACGCCGCTGACGATCTACCGCACGGACGGGGAGGGCATCGTACAGGTGAACCCCTCCACGACCATGGAGGCCTCCGGCATGATGGATATGCTCAACACCGGGGCGGCCATGGGCGGCATCCAGCAGAACATGATGGATACCTTCATGAAGCGGATGGACGTTTTCAATCCACTGCTGGACAACGAGGAGCTGATCCGGAGCCAGTATGACATCCTGACCGGGCGGCTGCCGCAGGAGAAGAACGAGGTTGTGCTGATCCTCAACAGCCGGAACGAGCTGAGCGATTACGCGCTGTACTCCCTGGGGCTGAAGGACCAGGGGGAGCTGCGGGGGCAGTTCAACAGCCTGATGCAGGGCAAGCCCATCGAGAGCGTGGACATGGAGTTCACGTATGAGGACCTGATGAATATCACTTTCCGGATGCTGCCGGACACGGAAAAGTACGTGAAGACCGGGAGCATCTGGAAGGACATGAGCGGCGACGAGGAATACATGCGGCAGAAGCTGGCGGAGGCGGAGGAAATCCGGATCGTCGGCATCCTGCGGCCTTCGGAAGGCACGGTGGCCACCTCCTCCGGCAACATCGGATACAGGCGGGAGCTGATGGAGGAGATGATCCGCCTGGTGGCGGACAGCGAAATCGTCAAGGAACAGCTGGCGAACCCGGATACCGACGTGTTTACCGGACAGCCCTTCAACCCGGACGAGGAGGACGCCCTGGCGCTGCTGGACACCATGGATCCGGTGGACTTCATCACCCTCATGGAGGAGAAGGGCGTGATTCCCTCCGGGATGATCCCGGACATGTATAAGCCGCTGCTGACGAAGGACCTGCTGACGCAGTTCCTGCAGAAGGGCACCATGATGATCAGCGGGAACACGCTGGAAGCCAACCTGGAAAAGCTGGGGGTCAGCGATGAGGACAAGCCCTCCTCGATCCTGATTTACCCCAAGGACTTTGAAAGCAAGGACACCCTGAGCCGGAAGATCCGCGAGTACAACGCGGCGGTCGGGGAGGAGAAGGCCATTCACTACACGGACCTGATGGAGCTGCTGATGAGCAGCGTAACCACCATCGTCAACGCGGTGAGCTACGTGCTGATCGCCTTCGTGGCCATCAGCCTGGTGGTTTCCTCCATCATGATCGGAATCATTACCTACATCAGCGTGCTGGAGCGGACGAAGGAGATCGGCATCCTGCGGTCCGTCGGCGCCTCCAGGCGGGACGTGGCCCGGGTGTTCAACGCGGAGACCCTGATCGTCGGGTTCGCCGCCGGGGTGATCGGCATCGGGGTGACGCTGATCCTGGTGGTGATCGCCAACATTATCCTGAAATCGGTCACCGGCATTCCGGGGCTGGCGATCCTGCCGCCCGCGGCTGCGGTGATCCTGGTTGCGATCTCGATGATCCTGACGCTGATTGCGGGGATTATCCCCTCCCAGGTGGCCGCGCGGAAGGATCCCGTGGTTGCCCTGAGAACCGAATAAAAAAGAAACAGAACAGAAATTGTGCGACAGGCACAGGAGGAAGAAAGAGCATGTACAACAAAGTCGCGACGGATATGAACTTCCCGGCCCGGGAAAAGAAAATGGCGGAGATGTGGAAGGAAAAGGATATCATCCGGAAGAGCTTCCACCACAGGGACGGGAATGAGCAGTTCACCTTTTTCGACGGACCGCCCACGGCGAACGGAAAGCCGCATATCGGCCACGTGGAAACCCGCGCGATCAAGGACCTGATCCCACGGTTCCAGACCATGAAGGGAAAGAGCGTGCTGCGCAAGGCCGGATGGGACACCCACGGCCTGCCGGTTGAGCTGGAGGTGGAGAAGACCCTCGGGCTGGACGGCAAGCCCCAGATCGAGGAGTACGGCATCGAGCCCTTCATCGCGGAATGCAAGAAGAGCGTATGGAAATACCTGCACGAATGGGAAAAAATGTCCGACCAGGTGGGCTTCTGGGTGGACATGGAGCATCCCTACGTTACCTATGAAAACGACTATATCGAAAGCGAATGGTGGAGCCTGAAGCAGATCCATGAGAAGGGACTGCTGTACCAGGGCCACAAGATCGTTCCTTACTGCCCCCGGTGCGGAACGGCGCTGAGCAGCCACGAGGTGGCCCAGGGATACAAGAACGTAAAGGAAATCTCCGCCTTCGTGCGCTTTGTGGTCAAGGGTGAGCCGGATACCTACCTGCTGGCCTGGACCACCACGCCCTGGACGCTGCCCAGCAACCTGGCGCTGTGCGTGAACGCCCACGAGACCTACTGCCGGCTGTTGGTGAAGGATGAGGGCAAGACCTGCATCATGGCGAAGGCGCTGGTGGAGAAGGTCTTTGAAGGCCGGGAGACCGAGATCGTTGAGGAGTTCCCGGGCGAAAGCCTGAAGGGCATGGAATACGAGCCGCTGTACCGCTTCCGGGAGCCGGAGGGCAAGGCCTGGTTCGTGGTATGCGACGACTACGTCACCATGGAGGACGGCTCCGGCATCGTGCACATCGCGCCGGCCTTCGGTGAGGACGACAACCGGGTATGCAAGGAGAACGGCGTGCCCTTCATTAACCTGGTCAACACCCAGGGGAGATTTGACGAGGACACGGCCTGGGCCGGCACCTTCGTCAAGGACGCGGATCCCCTGATCCTGCAGGACCTGAAGGAGCGGGGACTGCTGTTTGCGGCGGTGCCCTTCGCCCATGACTATCCCTTCTGCTGGCGGTGCGACACGCCCCTGCTGTACTACGCGCGGCCGACCTGGTTCATCCGGATGACGGCGCTGCGGGACAACCTGGTGCGGAACAACCGGACCGTGAACTGGATGCCGGACAACATCAAGGACGGCCGGATGGGCAACTTCCTGGAGAACGTCATCGACTGGGGCCTGAGCCGGGAACGCTACTGGGGAACGCCCCTGCCGGTATGGAAATGCGAAGAAGGCCACATGCACGTTATCGGCTCCCGGAAGGAGCTGCGGGAGATGGCCATCACGGATCCGGGCGAGGACCTGGAGCTGCACCGCCCCTTCATCGACGCGGTGACGATCCGCTGCCCTGAATGCGGGAAGGAAATGCACCGGGTCAAGGAGGTTATCGACTGCTGGTATGACTCGGGCAGCATGCCCTTCGCCCAGTGGCACTATCCCTTTGAAAACAAGGAAATCTTTGAAAAGAACTTCCCCGCGGACTTCATTTCCGAAGCCATCGACCAGACCCGCGGATGGTTCTATACCCTGGAAGCCATCTCCACGCTGCTGTTTGACCGGGCGCCCTTCAAAAACTGCATCGTCATGGGCCATACCCAGGACGCGGAAGGCCGGAAGATGAGCAAGCACCTGGGGAACGTGGTGGATCCCTTCGACATGCTGGACAAGTTCGGCGCGGACGCCCTGCGCTGGTATTACTACACGACCTCTGCCCCGTGGCTGCCCAAGCGCTTCAGCGAGGAGGCCGTGCAGGAGGGACAGCGGAAGTTCCTGGCCACCCTGCAGAACACCTACGCCTTCTTTGCCATGTACGCCCAGATCGACGGATTCGATCCCCAGGCGCACCCGCTGGAAAAGGCGGAGCTGACGCTGATGGACCGCTGGATCCTGAGCAAGCTGAATTCGCTGATTGCCGAGGTGGACGACCACCTGACCAATTACCGGATCACGGAAGCCGCCAACGCGCTGGCCGCCTTCACCGACGACCTGAGCAACTGGTATGTGCGCCGGGGCCGCGAGCGCTTCTGGGGCAAGGGAATGGCCGGCGACAAGGAAGCCGCCTTCGCCACCCTGTACCACGTGCTGGTGACGGTGAGCCAGGTGAGCGCGCCCTTCATCCCCTTCCTTTCGGAGGAGATCTGGCAGAACCTGGTGGTGAACAACGTGCCCGGAGCCGCGGAGAGCGTACACCTTTCCGATTTCCCGGTGAGCGACAGCAGCCGGATCGACAGGGACATGGAGAAGCAGATGGACGCGCTGCTGGAGGTGATCCAGCTGGGCCGCGCCTGCCGGAACGCCGCCAACCTGAAGGTGCGGCAGCCGCTGGCAAAGCTGTACGTTAAGGGCGCCGCCTTCGAGCAGGCGTACCAGGAGCTGTGCGAGGATGAGCTGAATGTGCGGGAGGTGCTCTTCACCGAGGACGCCCGGGCCTTCACCACCTACAAGCTGAAGCCGCAGATGCGGACCCTGGGACCGAAGTACGGCAAGCTGCTGGGGAAGATCGGCCAGCACCTGGCGGATATGGACGGAAACGACGTGGTGGACGCCTTCGGCCGGGGAGAAACGGTTTCCTTCGACATCGAGGGAACAAAGGTTGAGCTTTCCAAGGACGACGTGCTGACGGAGCCCATGCAGAAGCCTGGCTTCACGGCCATGGAGGACAAGGGCGTCACGGTGGTGCTGGACACCAACCTGAGCGATGAACTGATCCGGGAAGGCTACGCCCGGGAAGTGATTTCCAAGCTGCAGACGATGCGCAAGGAAGCGGGCTTCGAGGTGACGGACCGGATCCATGTGACCTACGAGGGAGACGATGAGCTGGCCGCGGCGCTGGAAGCCTTCGGCGAGATGATCACCCGGACCACGCTGGCCCTGAGCCTGAAGCGCGGAAGCGCGGAGGAAGGCGCCGTGAGCCGTGAGTGGGACATCAACGGGAAGAAAGCGACGCTGAGCGTCAGGAAGAACGGATGAAAATAGCAATGATCGGGCAGGACATTCCGGTGCTCCTGCCCACCCTTTTAACAGATCTTCTTTTCGCGGGGAAGGAAGGAAACGCCGAAATCGCCGCGGAGGAAGGGAACCCCGCCATGCGGGAGGTGCTGCAGGGATACGGGGACGCCGTGATCCGGCACGCGGGCATCGGCGGGAAGCTGGTTGTCAGCGGGGACCGGAAGGAGGTCCTTTCCGGGGCGGACTGCGTGATCTACGCCGGGGACCCGCAGGCGGCGAGCCGGTTCTTCATGGACCGGAACGCCCTGGGCAGCGACGACGAGGACAACCCGGGACTGACGGACCAGGCGCGGGTGAACGGCGGCATCGGCGGCCTGATGCACGCGCTGCGGGCCGGACAGGCTGTGCTGCGGCTGTGCGATGACATGGCGGAGGCCTGCCCGGAGACGCTGGTGATCAACCTGGGGCAGCCCATGGCGCGAACCTGCGCCATGTTCCTGGACCGGGGATTCCGGTGCCTGGGCCTGGGCAGGACCCCCATGAAGGGGGCCAACGGCGCGGAAACCTACGGGAAGCGCCTGCAGATCAAGCCGGAGAACCTGCGGGTGACCACGGCGGGACTGCCGGGCTTTGCTTTCCTGACGGAGATCCGGGACGGGAAGGCGGACCTGATGCCGAAGCTGAAGAAGGCGGCGGAGCGGGGAGAGCTGGGAAGCCTGAGCCAGCGCTGGCTGGGATGGTGGGACGCGATCCCCGCCGGGGACGTGACGGACCACGCGGAATTCCTGCCGGCGCAGCCGGACTATATTCCGGAGGAGAAACCGGAGTTCGGCGAGAGCGTGGAGCGGCGGAAGGAACGGATCCTTTACATGAACACGGTGCGGGAGCAGGGAGCGGAGGCCCGGGAAGGGGCCATGGCCCAGCTGCTGCTGCTGAGCAAGGCGCCGCCCATCCGGCCCATGCGCCTGGCGCTGGCGGTGCTGCGGAAGGAAACGGCGGAGATTCCCGCCGTAACCCGGCGGAACGGGAAGGAAATGCCCCAGCTGCCGGAGGACGCGGTGATCGAAACGCCGCTGCGGCTGCAGGAAGGCCGGGAGGTGCCGGCTGGCATCCGGATTCCGGAGGCGCTGGCAGACGTGATGACGGAAATTGACGAAACGAACCGCCTGGCGGCAAAGGCCGCGGAGGGCGACGGAAGCGCCCTGCGGGAGTGCGTGGAAACGGATCCGGCGCTGGGAGGCCTGGACCGGCTTTACTGCATGGACGTGGTGAAGGCGCTGATGGAGCTGCATGAGCTGGGAGGAGACCGGGAGGAAGCTCCCGGGGAGAACTGACAGAAAACCGGAGGGCAAAAGGGAATGTTTCTTGCGGACAGCTGGGTGGACTACGAGGTGCTGGACACCGGGGACGGAGAAAAGCTGGAGCGCTGGGGAAAAATCATCCTGCGCAGGCCGGACCCGCAGACGATCTGGCCGAAGGCGGAGCCTGCCCTCTGGCGGCAGGCCCAGGCCCACTATCACCGGAGCGACCGGGGCGGCGGGGAATGGGAATTCCTCTCGAAGCTGCCGGAGCGCTGGACGGTGAAGCACGGGGACCTGGAATTCTATGTGCGCCCCACCGGATTCAAGCATACGGGACTTTTTCCGGAGCAGGCGGCCAACTGGAAATGGATGGACGGCCTGATCCGGAAGGACGGGCGGAAGGACCTGAAGGTCCTGAACCTGTTCGGATACACCGGCGGGGCAACGCTGGCCTGCGCGGCGGCGGGGGCGCATGTGACCCACGTGGACGCGGCGAAGGGCATGGTGCTTTGGGCCAAGGAGAACCGGGAGCTCAGCGGGCTGCCTGAAACCTCCTTCCGGTGGATTGTAGAGGACGCGCTGCGCTTCGTGCAGCGGGAAATCCGCCGGGAGAACAGCTATGACGGCATCCTGATGGATCCCCCCAGCTATGGGCGGGGACCCTCGGGAGAGGTGTGGAAGCTGGAAAACGAGCTGTACGGGCTGATCGACACCTGCGCCCAGGCGCTGTCGGAAAAGCCGCTGTTTTTCCTCATCAACAGCTACACCACCGGGTTCCAGGCCAGCGTGCTGAACAACATGCTGGAGAAATGCGTGGTACGCAGGTTCGGGGGATCGGCGGACAGCCAGGAGCTGTGCCTGCCGGTGACCACCGGGGGCGTGCTGCCCTGCGGCGCCAGCGGGAGGTGGCAGCGTGGCTGACGTCATTTACGAGGACAACCATGTACTGGTGGCGGTGAAGCCGCCGAACATGCTTTCCCAGGCGGACCGGACGGGGGATACGGACATCCTGACGCTGCTGAAGGAGTATATCCGGGAGAAATACCGCAAGCCCGGGAACGTGTACCTGGGGCTGGTGCACCGGCTGGACCGGCCGGTGGGCGGACTGATGGTGTTTGCCCGGACCAGCAAGGCGGCGGCCCGGCTGGACGCCCAGATGCGGGAGCACCGGATGGGCCGGGAATACCTGTGCGTGGTCATGGGGGAAGCGCCGGAAAAATTCACCCTGACGGATTACTTGATCCACGACCCCATCGCCAACCGGGAAAAGGTGTGCGAGGCGGACACGAAGGGTGGAAAGATGGCCATCCTCCACGGGCGATGCATCGAAAAGCGGGACGGAACGAGCCTGTGCGGCATCCGGCTGGAAACGGGGCGGAAGCACCAGATCCGCTGCCAGATGAGCAATATCAACCTGCCGCTGTGGGGGGACAACCGGTACGGCAACGGGATCCCGGGACAGCAGATTGCCCTGTGGGGATACAAGCTGACCTTTGAGCATCCCATTACCCGGGAGAAAATGGTGTTCCACAGCATGCCGGAAGGAAATGTCTGGAACCTGTACGCGGATCTGCTTACGGTTCCGGAGGACACGGACGAGCGGAAGGAACCGGACCAGATCCTGATCCGGCCGGAAGTGGTCCAGCGGCTGGAGGAATTCGACAAATACAAGCCGATCAAAACAGACGAGCTGCTTTAAAAAACAGGGAAGGCCGCGGGAAAACGGCCGGAAGGAACGATAGAGTGAGCAAACCGTTCAGCTATGAGGTAACCCATGTGTGCAAACAGTCCGGCGCGCGGCTGGGCGTGCTGCACACTCCCCACGGGGATATTCCCACACCGATTTACATGCCGGTGGGGACGTCGGCCTGCGTCAAGGCCATGACGCCCCGGGAGATGGAAGAGATCGGGACGAAGATCCTGCTGAGCAATACCTACCACCTGCACCTGCGGCCGGGAGAGGAGCTGATCCGGGAGGCCGGCGGACTGCATAAGTTCATGGGCTGGAACGGCCCGATCCTGACGGACAGCGGCGGATTCCAGGTGTTCTCCCTGGCGGGGATCCGGAAGATCCGGGAGGAGGGGGTTACCTTCCAGAGCCACCTGGACGGATCCCGGCAGTTCATCGGGCCGGAGGAATCCATGGACATCCAGCAGGCGCTGGGCTCGGACATCGCCATGGCCTTCGACGTTTGCTCCCCCTATCCCTGCGACTGGGAAACGGCGAAGAAGAACATGGAGATCACCCACCGGTGGGCGCAGCGGTGCAAGGACCACCACACCCGGGAGGACCAGGCGCTCTTCGGCATTGTCCAGGGAGCTTTCTACAAGGACCTGCGGGTGGAGAGCGCCAAGGCGCTGGCGGATATGGATTTCATCGGATACGGGATCGGCGGGCTGAGCGTCGGGGAACCGAAGCCGGTGATGTATGAAATGCTGGACGAGATCCGGCCCTACATGCCGGAGGACAAGCCCCGGTACCTGATGGGCGTTGGAACGCCGGACTGCTTCATTGAAGCGGTGATCCGGGGCGTGGACATGTTCGACTGCGTGCTGGCCACGCGGATTGCCCGCAACGGCAGCGTGATGACCAGCAGGGGCCGGGTGGTGGTCAAAAACGGGAAATACGCCCACGACTTCACGCCCCTGGACGAGGCCTGCGACTGCTACGCCTGCAAGAATTTCACCCGGGCGTACATCCGGCACCTGTTCAACGCCAAGGAGATTACCGCCGGAAGGTTGGCCTCCATCCACAACCTGCGGTTCCTGATCCATATGATGGAGGAGATCCGGGAGGCCATTGCAAACGACAGCCTGCTGGATTACCGGAAGGAATTCTACGAACGGTATGACCTGACGAAAAACTTCTGACAGGGAATTCGCCCGGAGGTAGATCCGGGTGCAGATAAAAAGGAGGAAACGCGCATGAAAATTTTACCCGTAACCGATCCGTCCTTCCGGAACTACGGACAGATCCTGGAGGGCTACGACCTGAAGGAGCTGCTGGAGACGCTGGACAGGGTGACCCCGTGCCCCGATGGCGTGGAGTATGTGCCGGAGCAGGCGGAGCTGCAGGCGCTGGCCGTGGAGAAGGAGCTGCGGAACAACGCTTACGGCGGAATGCCCATCCAGCTGGGCTGGTGCAACGGCCACAACACGAAGATGAACTGCCTGGAGTATCACCGGGACAGCGAGCTGAACGTGGGCACGGAGGACTTTATCCTGCTGCTGGCCAAGCGGGAAGACCTGGACGAAAACGGCGTGCTGGACGTCGGCAAGGTGGCGGCGTATTACTGCCCCGCGGGCGTGCTGGTTGAAGTGTACGCCACGACCCTGCACTATGCGCCCTGCAGCGCGAAGAAGGGCCAGGGATTCAAGGTGGTCATCGTGCTGCCGAAGGGAACGAACCTGGCGAAGCCGGAAATCACCGTAAAGAATCCCGAGGACGAGATCCTGTGGGCTGCCAACAAGTGGCTGCTGGCCCATGCGGATTCCTCCGAAGCCGCCCAGGGAGCCAAGGTGCTGATTACGGGAGAGAATCCCGACATCGCCGGCCTCATCTGATCCGCAGGCCAACGCAAAAGAACCGCCCGAAGGCGGTTCTTTTTTGCAGCCGTTTTTACAGGCCGTACAGCTCGCTGTACTTCTTTGCCAGATAGCCGGTGTAGACCCGGGCGTCCAGGGGGCCGCCCATGGCCGCAGGAAGAAGATCCTGGGGCTTTTTCAGGCTGCCATACTGATGGATCTTCTCCGTGAGCCAGGCGGTGACGGGGGACAGGTCTCCCTTGGCCACCGTTCCCCATACATCCACGGTCTTTTCCATTTCCCGGAGCATCTGGACCCCGTAGGCGCTGCCCAGGGCATAGGAGGGGAAGTAGCCGACGCCGCCGAAGGACCAGTGGCTGTCCTGCAGGCAGCCCCGGCGGTCATCCGGGACCTCCACCCCCAGGACTTCCCTGTATAGGTGGTTCCATTCCCCGGGGATATCCTTCACGGCCAGGTCGCCGGCGATCATGGCCTTTTCCAGCTCATAGCGGATCATGACATGGAGGGAATAGGTGAGCTCATCAGCCTCGGTGCGGATCAGAGAGGGGCCGGCCAGGTTGATGGCGGAATACAGCTCCTCCTCGGTGAGGCTGCCGATATTCTCCGGGAAGACCTCCCGCAGGATTTTCAGCAGGGGAGTGCAGAAGGCGCGGCTGCGTCCGATGATGTTCTCATAGAAGCGGGACTGGCTTTCATGGATGCCCATGGTGGCCCCGCCGGAGAGGCAGGTGAACTGGAGGTCGTCCCGGACGTCGAGCTCATAAAGGGCGTGGCCGCCTTCATGGATAACGCTGTACATGCTGGCGAAGGGATCGTCCTCATGGTAGTGGGTGGTGATGCGCACATCCCACTTGTTGGTGCCGTTGGTGAAGGGGTGCTCTGTTTCGCCGAGGGTGCAGTTCAGGGGATCAATGCCCTCCAGGGCCATGATCTTTTCGGAGAAAAGGCGCTGCTTTTCCACAGGCCAGGTGTTTTTCAGGAAGGCCGGGACAGGCTTTTTGCGGGCTGCGACTTCCCGGATCACGGGGGCCAGCTCCTCCCGCAGGGTGCGGAAGAAAGGATCCAGGGATTCCATGCAGGCGCCCTTTTCATACTCGTCCAGCAGGACATCGTAGGCGGGGCTGCCGGGCTTTTTCAGGGAGGCGAAGCGGCGGCGGTTGACCAGGATCTTTTCCAGGTACGGGGCGAACATGGACCAGTCGCTCTTCACCTTTGCTTCATGCCAGACGGCGCCGGCCTCGTTGGTCAGCTCCTGCCAGGCCACAAACTCCTCCATGGGCAGGACGTGAAGGTCATCGTAGGCTTCCTTGAGCACTTCCGCCCGGCGGAAGGTGATCTCATCCGTCTCGTCCTTATGCTGCAGGATGGTTTCCACCACCTCCCCGGTTTCCGGGGTTACGAGCTGCCGGTAGGTCAGCTCTCCCAGGTAGGCCAGGGCCCGGCCGCGGCCTTTCCAGGAATTCTTCGGCGCCACGGTGTCCCCGTCCACGGAAAGAATCGCCTGGGCATGGCCGATGGCATAGGAAACCTTTTCCATTTCGTTCAGTCTGTCAATGGCTTGCTGCAATGTCATAAAAAAAATCACTCCTGAGAAGATTTGATTAAGGTTATTATATCCGGGAACCGGAAAAA
>CAMHSI010000049.1 GCA_946187775.1 uncultured Clostridia bacterium | reverse complement strand
CCGGCATCCGGGAGGAGCTGGAGGGCGCCGTGGATTTTGCCCGGACGCCGCTGATCATTGAGCCGGGATCGGCCTTCATCGCCTCGGCGGTGGAGCTGCACACCACGGTGACGGACGTGAAGGACACCTGCCTTTCCCGGATGGTGACCACGGACGGCAGCCGGCTGTACTCGGACCCCCTGTGGGCCAAGAAGAGCTACCTGATGACCACCACCTCCCGGCGGGCGCCCCTGGAAAAGCAGGTGATCTGCGGGTTTACCTGCATGGACCACGACCGGATTACGGTGCTCCGGAACGAGCCGGAGCTGGCGGAAGGGGACCGGATCGTTTACCACCGGGTGGGGAACTACTCGGTGACCTTCGGGGGCCCCTTCATCCGGCCCTTCCCGGCGGTGTACGCCGGGCGGGACGGGGAAGCCCGGCTGATCCGGCGGGTGATGACGATGGATGAATACTACAGAATGGAGATGGCAAACATATGAACTACCTGATGCTGAGCGCGGGCAGGCGGGGACAGCTGATCAAGGATATCCGCAACTCCCTGGGACCGGACTCCCGGATCATCGCCACGGACAACAGCCCCAACGCCCCGGCCCTCTATCTCGCGGACGCTCAGTACCTGGTGCCGACCATTGACGCGCCGGACTACATTGACACCGTGCTTGGGATCTGCCGGAAGGAAAAGATCAACGTGGTGAGCACCTTCATCGACCCGGAGATCCACATCCTGGCGAAAAACCGGGCCCGGTTTGAGGAGCAGGGGGTGACGCTGCTGGTGCCGGACCTGAAAACGGCGCAGCTGTGCTTCGACAAGTATGAAATGTTCAAATACCTGTCGGAGATGGGCATCAAAACCACCCCCACCTGGGGCACCTTCGAGGAGGCGGCGGAAGCCATCCGGAACGGGGAGCTTTCCCTGCCGGTGTTTGTCAAGCCCCGGACCGGCAGCGGCAGCGTGGGCGCCCGGAAGGTGACGGACATCGGAACATTGCGGGTGGCCTTCGAGGAGAATCCCGGGCTCATCGCCCAGGAGCTGATGACCGGGGCGGGCTGCTTCGACCTGGACGTGGACGCCTACGTGGACATCATTTCCCACGAGCCGGTGGCCATCTTCGCCAAGCGGAAGATTTCCACCACCATCGGCGGGGCCAACAAGACCATTTCCTTCAAGGATGACCGGCTGGTGACCTTCATCCGGGAGCTGGTGAAGCATTTTGACTTCCGGGGGCCCATCGACGTGGATTTCTTCTACAAGGACGGGGAATACTACCTTTCCGAGATCAATCCCCGCTTCGGCGGCGCCTACCTGAACGCCTACGGGGCCGGGCTGGACTTTATCAGATTCATCGACAAAAACCTCCGGGGAGAGGCCAACGAGGACGTTATGGGCCAGTTTGAGGAGGACGTCGTCATGCTGATGTATGATACGGTGGTCATCGGAAAGAAGACCGGCGACGGCCTGCTGCAGGTGCTGGACTGAGATGGATATCCTGATCCTGGCCCAGTACTGCGGCAGCTTTGCCCCGGCGGAGAACGACCGGTTCTTTGACCTGGCCCGGCTGCTGGCGAAGGAGCATGAGGTGGAGATCGTTACCAGCTCCTTCCGCCACGAGGTGAAGCGCCAGCGGAACCGGGAGGAAATGCCGGAGGGCGATGTGAAGATCACCGCGCCCTTCGAGCCGGGATATCCCCGGAACGTGTGCCTGGGCCGGTTTAAAAGCGATTATGTGTGGGGCAGGAACGTGCTCCGCTATCTGAAACAACGGAAAAAGCCGGACGTGGTTTACTGCGCGGTGCCCTCCCTGGCGGGGCCCCTGAAGGCGGCGAAGTTCTGCGAAAGGAACGGGATCCGCTTCATCGTGGACGTGCAGGACCTGTGGCCGGAGGCCTTCCGCATGGCCCTGGACATTCCGGGGATCAGCGGGCTTCTTTTTGCGCCTTTTAAGCATATGGCGGACGGGATCTACCGCCGGGCGGACGCGGTGTGCGGCGTTTCGGAGGACTACTGCGCCCGGGCCCTGCGGGTGAACCGGAAGGGGGCTCAAGGGACGGCGGTGTACCTGGGAACGGCGCTGGAGGTTTTTGACCGGAGTGCGGAGCAATTCGCCGCGGAGAAGCCGGAAGGAGAAACCTGGCTGGGCTACGTGGGGACCCTGGGAACCAGCTATGACCTGCCGGTGGTGTTTGAGGCCCTGCGGAAGGTGGAATACCCGGGGCTTAAGTTCATCGTCATGGGGGACGGGCCCCTGGCGGATGATTTCAAAAAGCAGGCGGAGGGGCTGCCGGCGGTATTCACCGGGCGGATCCCCTACGAGCAAATGTGCGGGATCCTGAAACAGTGCGACATCGTGGTGAACCCCATCATAGGGAGCTCCGCGGCCACGATTATCAACAAGCACGGGGACTACGCGGCGGCGGGAAAGCCGGTGCTGAACACCCAGGCGGGGCAGGAATACCGGGGGCTGGTGGAAGAATACCGGATGGGATTCAACTGCCGGAACCACGACGCAGGGGACCTGGCGGAAAAGCTGGAGATCCTGCTGAAGGACCCGGGGCTGCGGCAGGAGATGGGCCGGAACGCCCGGCGGTGCGCGGAGGAGAAATTCGACCGGGCGAAGAGCTACGGCAGGCTGCAGGAAGTTATCTTACAGAAGGACCGGGAGCAATGAAGAGCTTTAAGGACGCGGTAAACGAGCAGATGCGGCAGGACCCGAAAGCCCGGGCGGTGGAAGGGGAGGAGCTGCGCAGGCTGCAGGAGCTGCTGCTGGAAATGTACCTGGAGGTGCAGAAGGCCTGCGACGACAACGGCTGGCGCTGCATGCTGCTGGGGGGATCCACCCTGGGAGCGGTGCGCCACCAAGGCTTTATCCCCTGGGACGACGACCTGGACCTGGCCATGCCAAGGGCGGACTACGAGGCCTTCAAGGGGCGGTTTCATGAGCTGCTGGGGGAGAAGTACATCCTGAACGCCCCCAACTACGAGGGGCGGCCCACCAACCGGTTTCCCAAGATCCTGAAGAAGGGCACGGTGTTCGTGGAAAAAGGGACCCCGGAGGACGACCGGTGCTGCGTGAAGATTGACATCTTCGTGCTGGACAACTGCCCGGACGGGAAGCTGCGGCGGTGGCTGAAGGGCCTGCGGTGCACGGCGCTGATGTTCGCCGGGGGGCACGTGCTCTGCTGGGAGGACTGGAAGCGCGCCGGGGGACCGCAGACAATGCGGGAGCGGATCGGGAGGCTGCTTTCCTTCCGCGGCTCGGAATACTGGTTCGACCGGTTTGACCGGGTGTGCCGGTGGAAGGACGAAGGGTCCCGGGACCTGTGCATCCCCTCGGGACGGAAGCACTATTTCGGGGAGATCCTGCCCCGGGAGGTGTTCCTGCCCATGAGCCGGGGAACCTTCGGGGGACATTCGGTGAACCTGCCGGGGAAGCCGGACCCCTACCTGCGGAACCTGTACGGCAACTACATGGAGATTCCCCCGGAGGACAAGCGGGAGAAGCACTACATTGAAAAGGCGGAGTTCTGACCCCCGCGGGGAACAGGACCCCGGAAAGGAAGAAGAAGGGCATGCGCACCATCGCCGTGATCATCGCCGGGGGATCCGGGGCCCGGATGGGCCAGGACATCCCGAAGCAGTTCATCAACGTATACGACAAGCCGGTGCTGATCTATACCCTGGAGGGGTTCCAGAAGCACCCGCTGATCGACGCCATTGAGGTGGTGTGCCTGGAGGGATGGCACGATATCCTGCGGGCCTACGCGAAGCAGTTCGGCATCGACAAGCTGCAGTGGATCGTATCCGGCGGGGAAACGGGACAGGAGTCCATCCGCAACGGGGTATACAACCTGGAGGGGAAGGCCGAAGCGGACGACATCATCATCGTTCATGACGGGATCCGCCCGCTGGTGGACGAGACGGTGCTGACGGACGTGATCCTGAAGGCCAGGGAATACGGGAACGCCGTGACCTCCCTGCCCTACAACGAGCAGATCTTCGTGGTGGACGACGAAAAGAGCACGGTGAAATACATTCCCCGGGAGACCCTGCGGCGGGTGTCCACCCCCCAGGGATACCGGTTCGACCTGCTGGATGAAAAATACCACGAGGCCTTTGAAAAGGGCGTCGGCATCCGGGGATCGGCCTACACCAACACCATGATGGTGGAGCTGGGGGTGCGGCTGTACTTCGCCGCCGGCTCCGACAAGAATATCAAGCTGACCACCAAGGACGACCTGGAGATGTTCAAGGCGTACCTGAAATCCGACAAGGACAACTGGCTGAAATGATGAATCTGTACGACAATCCCCTGTACAGGGAGGACCTGGAGGCGGCGGGGCAGCTGCCGCTGCCCTGGGAAAAGCTGGCGGGAAAAACCCTTGCCCTGACGGGGGCCACGGGGCTGCTGGGCAGCTTCCTGGTGGATACCCTGATGGAAAAGAACCGGAAGGACGGCCTGGGATGCACGGTCATTGCCCTGGGCCGGAGCCGGGAGCGGGCGATGACCCGGTTCTGCGCCTGGGAGGGAGATCCCCTGTTCCGGTTTGCCACCTGCGACGTGAACGAGCCCTTTGCGGGAGAAGGAATCGACAGGGCGGACTTTGTGCTGCACCTGGCCAGCAACACCCATCCCCTGCAGTACGCCACGGACCCCATCGGCACCATTACTGCCAACATCCTGGGGCTGCGGCACATGCTGGATTTTGCCCTGGCCCACGGGTGCGGGCGGTTTGCCTTTGCCTCCTCCAACGAGGTGTACGGGGAGAACCGGGGGGACGCGGAGTTCTTTGACGAGGACTACTGCGGATATATCAACTGCAACACCCTGCGGGCGGGATACCCGGAGAGCAAGCGCTGCGGGGAAGCCCTGTGCCAGGCCTACCGGCAGCAGAAGGGCATGGACATTGTGATTCCCCGGTTCACAAGGTCTTACGGGCCCACCATGCTGATGAGCGATTCCAAGGCCATCAGCCAGTTTATCAAAAAGGCCCTGGCGGGGGAGGAAATCGTGCTGAAATCCGCAGGGACCCAGTTTTACAGCTACACCTACGTTGCCGACGCGGTGGGGGGCTTGCTGACCATCCTGCTGAAGGGGACGGACGGGGAAGCCTACAACATCGCGGACGAAAAATCGGACATCACCCTGCGGGAGCTGGCAGGGACCCTGGCGGGCCTTCGGGGGCGGAAGGTGGTTTTCGAGCTGCCGGACAGCACCGAGGCCGCGGGATACAGCAAGGCCACCAAGGCCCGGCTGTCGGGAGACAAACTGAAAGCCCTGGGCTGGAGGCCGGAATATGACATCCGCTCCGGGCTGGAAAGGACCCTGCGGATTTTAGGGCATGAGTGAGAGAAAACAGGAGCTTCCCCGGGTACTGCTGGTGAGCCACAACGTGCTTTCCAGGAACACCAACAACGGGCGGACCATGGGGAGCTATTTTGCCGGCTGGGAGAAGGACAGGATCGCCCAGCTGTTTTTCCAGGCGGAGGTGCCGACGGATCCCCTGTGCGAAAACTATTTCCGCTACACGGACCAGGACGCGCTGAAATCCCTCTTGCAGCGGAACCGGAAGGGCCGGCGCCTGGGGGCGGCGGACATAGAGCCCCAGCGGCCGGACTCGGCGGACACCGGGGCCCTGGCGGGGGTATACAACTACGGCCGGAAGCGGTCCCCGCTGATCTACCTGGGACGGGACGGAGTATGGCGGCTTTCGGGATGGAAAAACTCCGGGATGCGGGAATGGATATCGGAGTTTGATCCGGAGGTGCTTTTCTTCGTCAGCGGGGACTACGCCTTCCCCTACCGGATCGTTTCGGAGATCGCGAAGGAATTCAAGGTGCCCTACGTGGTGTGCTGCTATGACGACTACTACCTGTTCAACCGGAACCAGGGGCGGTTCCTGGGGAATTTCCGGCAGAAGCAGTTTATGAAAACCGCGGAGCCGGCGCTGGAAAAGGCGGCCCGGATCCTGACGCTGAACGACAGCATGGCGGAGGCCTACAGGGAGCGGTTCCAAAGGGAATGCACGGTGCTGCATATGGCGGCGGCGGTTCCCGAAGACGAGGGACCGGAGATCGAAGAAAAGAGCGGTATCGCCTTCCTGGGGGGCCTGGGGCTGGGCCGGGAAATGCAGCTGGTGGAGATCGCCGGGGCCCTGGCAGAGATCAAGGATCCGGCGGTGCCCAAGGTGATCGACGTATACTCCGGGGAGCAGGATCCGGGAACCCTCTCCCGGCTGACAGCCTGCCCGGGGATCCGGTTCCACGGGGCCGTGGCCGGGGACCAGGTGGCGGAAATCATCCGGAGGAGCCGGGCGGTGATCCACACGGAATCCTTTGACCCGGTGATGCGGGGCAGGGTGCGGTATTCCCTGTCCACAAAGATCCCGGAGAGCCTGGGGAGCGGCACCTGCCTGCTGGCCTACGGGCCGGCGGAGGCAGCCTCCATGGAATACCTGCGGAGGAACGAAGCGGCCTTCACCGCCACCAGCCGGGAGGAGCTGCGGCCGGCGCTGGAGGGGATCCTGACCGACGGGGCGGAATACCGCCGGATCCGGGAGAACGCCCGGGCCCTGGCCCGGAAAAACCACGACAGCCGCGCCATCCGGCAGACGGTGCGGGAGGTGCTGGCGGCTGCCGCGGGAGGAGAGAGGAAATGATCGGACATATCTGCGCGCCCATGGTCCTTCTGATGTACATGATGATCTTCAACCCGCCGGTGTTCGGGTTCAACTGCGTGTGGATCGTGATGGCGGTATCCCTTCTGTACACGGGGCTGAACTTCAAATGGATCCGGGAGCACCTGGACTTTAAGAGGATCCTGACTGCGGAGATCATCGCCGGGGCGCTGCTGGCCTGGGGAATGGCCATGGCCCTCCTGAACCGGAACACGGTGACGGAATTCGCCTACATCGTTTACTGGATGGCGGGGGATATTCCCTTCGCCGTCAGCTGCTGGGTGTTCCTTCAAAAAAAGGGCCTGGGCTTTGAGGAGCTGCTGGACCACATCCTGTGGGCCGGGGTGATCATGGCGGTGACCGCCCTGGCGGCCTTCTTCTTCAAGCCGGCCAAGGACCTGTTTACCGGGGCCATGGAGAGCTACGGGATTCCCTATGTGAAAAACCTGAGCGTATACCGGCACTACGGCCTGGCGGCGAACCTGACCAGCACGGCCTCCTATGTGCAGGCCATGCTGGCCTGCATCGCCCTGTACCGGGGGCTGCGGGGGCGGCCGGGCTGGCTGGCGGCCTTCCCGGCCCTGGCCTTTGCGGGGAACCTGAACAGCCGGACCTCCATCTTCATGATGATGGCGGGGATGGCGGTGGTATTCTTCGCCCAGCTTTTCAGCAAAAGCCCGAAGGAGATCGGGAAAACCGCCCTGGCCATCGCCCTGGCCGTTGCGGTTGCCTGGTTCGGGAAGGAGCTGGTGCGGCTGGTGCAGCCGGAGACCTACAAATGGCTGATCAACGGCATGGACCAGGTGACGGACCTGGTGAAGGAGGGCAAGACCGGCGACGGCTACTTCGAGCGGCTGATGCAGGACATCCGGAACCTGCCCAAGGGGTCGAGGCTGTTCTTCGGCGTGGGCCTTGGCATTTTGACGGACAATAAATACGGGGTGATTTCGGAGGTCGGCTTCGTGGAGGATATGTGGCGGGGCGGCCTGGTGTTCACCCTGCCGATCCTGTTCCTCTACGGGAGGACCCTGTGGCGGATCCTCCGGTGCAAGGCCCTGGAAAAGCGGGACGGCATCTTTTTCGCGGGGCTGTTTTTCGTGATCTTCCTGCTGAACAACGTGAAGGGGTCCTTCTTCATCCACAGCGACGTGATGTCGGTGATCTGGATGACGGCTGCGGCGCTGCTGTGGAACCGGGAAGGAAAGGACGCCCCGGCGGGAACGGCAATAAAGGAGAGCTGAAGCCTTGGACGGAAAGCGGGACGTGGTGATCAGCATTTTCTGCACCACCTACAACCATCACAACTACATCCGGCAGTGCCTGGACAGCATGGTGAACCAGGAGACGGAGTATCCCTTCGAGATCATCGTTCGGGATGACGCCTCCACCGACGGCACCAGCGAAATCGCCCGGGAATACGCGGAAAAATACCCGGATATCGTGATCCCCCTGATCCAGGAGGAAAACCTCTTCAGCCAGGGGCGGATCCTGGAATCCTACGAGCAGATGGTCCATATGTCCCGGGGGAAATACGTAGCCATCTGCGAGGGGGATGACTTCTGGACGGACAGGGGGAAGCTGCAGCTGCAGGTGGGCTTCCTGGAGGCCCATCCGGACTGCAGCCTCTGCTGCACGGCCTCCTACTACGCCAACGAGGACGGCACGATCCGGCAGGACCGGGTGTTCCGCCGGTTCACGGAAGACCGGGAGCTGACCATGGAGGACCTGATCCGGGGCTGGAGCGCGGCCACCAACACCGTGGTTTACCGGAAAAGCTGCATGAAGGACATGCACATCCCCTTCCGGCAGGAATGCGTCAACGAGGACTACGCCCGGATGGTATACCTTGCGCTGCAGGGCAAGGTTTGGTACCTGGACCGGATTACCGGGGCTTACCGGGTGGGAGCCGCGGGAAGCTTCAGCCAGCAGGCGGCGAAGAACCCGGAGATTTACAAAAAGCGGACCCTGGAATTCGCGGCCATGCTGGACCGGATGGACGCATACACCGGGGGAAAATACACGGAAACCATCCGGCGGTACCGGGACCAGCGGCTGTTTGACATGTACGCCAACCTGGGAGACCGGGAGAACATGAAGAAATACATCCGCGCCTACGACGACCACAGCCTGCTGTGGCGGGGGCTGGAGCGGCTGCGGATCCTGGCGCCGGGACCCTTCAACGCCGTGAAGGACGCGGTTCGGAGGATCCGGAAGTGAAGGAAACAAGAGCGGTTGGCGCGTCGGTGATGAAAAACTTCCTGTGGCGGCTGGCGGAACGGGTAGGCGCCCAGGGCGTGAAGCTGCTGGTGGAGCTGGTGCTGGCCCGGATCCTGCTGCCGGAGCAGTACGGGCTCATCGCCATGGTGACGGTGTTCATCACCATCCTGAACGTGTTTGTGGACAGCGGGCTGGGGAACGCCCTGATCCAGAAGAAGGACGCGGACGAGCTGGACTTCTCCAGCGTGTTCTGGTTCAACGTTTGCTGGTGCGTGGTGCTGTACGGGGTGCTGTACCTGGCGGCGCCGCTGATCGCTTCCTTCTACCGGGAGGAGCTGCTTTGCCCGGTGCTGCGGGTGCTGGGGCTGCAGGTGGTGATCTCCGGGGTCAAGAACGTGTACCAGGCGTGGGTTTCCCGGAACATGCAGTTCCGGAAATTCTTCTTCGCCACCCTGGGGGGAACCCTGGGAGCGGCGGCGGTGGGCATCACCATGGCCCTGAAGGGCCTGGGAGTATGGGCCCTGGTGGGCCAGCAGCTGTTTAACGTGCTGACGGACACGGTGATCCTGACCCTGGCGGTGAAATGGCATCCGAAGCGGATGTTCTCCCTGGCCCGGCTGAAGGTGCTGTTTGCCTACGGCTGGAAGCTGCTGCTTTCGGCGCTGCTGGACACGGTGTACGGCGAGGTGCGGCAGCTGATTATCGGGCGGATCTACACGGCGGAGGACCTGGCCTTCAGCAACCGGGGAAACCAGTTTCCCCAGGTGATCGCCGCCAACGTGAACGCCTCCATCGACAGCGTGCTGCTGCCGGCCATGAGCCGGGAACAGGAGGAGAAGGCCCGGGTGAAGGCCATGACCCGCCGGGCCATTATGACCAGCACTTACCTGATGGCGCCTTTGATGGTTGGGATCGCCTGCGCCGGGGAGCCCCTGGTGCGGCTGATTTTGACGGAGAAATGGCTGCCCTGCGTGCCGTACCTGCGGGTGTTCTGCGCGGCCATGCTGTTTTTCCCCATCCACACGGCCAACCTGAACGCCATCAAGGCCCTGGGGCGCAGCGACCTTTTCCTGCGGCTGGAAATCGCAAAGAAGATCGTGGGCTTCGCCCTGATCCTGGCCACCATGCGGATCAGCGTGATGGCCATGGCCCTGAGCGCCCTGGCGGACAGCGCCATCTGCATGCTCATCAACAGCTGGCCCAACCGAAGGCTGCTGGAATACCGCTACCGGGACCAGATGGCGGACATCCTGCCCAACATCCTGACGGCGGCGGCCATGGGGGCCTGCGTATGGGGCCTGGGATTCCTGCCGCTGCCGGACTGGGCCCTGGTGGGGCTCCAGATGGTTACCGGGGCGGCGGTCTACATCGGCCTTTCCCTGGCCACGAAAAACGGGAGTTTTGCCTACCTGCTTTCCATGATCAAAAATTTCCGGAAGAAAGGATCCACGGCGGATGTCTGAGAAGAAGCAAATCCTGGTGACCCGGTCCTCCCTGCCGCCCTTCGGGGAATACATGGAGGAGATCCGGCCCATCTGGGATTCCCACTGGCTGACCAACATGGGGCCGAAGCACCGGGAGCTGCAGGAGGGCCTGCAGGCTTACCTGGGTGCGGAACGGCTGGAGCTTTTCACCAACGGGCACATGGCCATTGAGCTGACGCTGCAGGCCCTGGAGCTGGAGGGGGAAGTGATCACCACGCCCTTCACCTTTGCCTCCACCACCCACGCCATCCTGCGGAACGGGCTGGAGCCGGTTTTCTGCGATATCGAGCCCGGGACCTACACCCTGGACCCGGCGAAGATTGAGGAGCGGATTACGGAAAAGACCTGCGCCATCCTGCCGGTGCACGTTTACGGGAACTTCTGCGACACGGAAGCCATCGAGGCCATTGCCCGCAGGCACGGGCTGAAGGTGGTTTACGACGCGTGCCACGCCTTCGGGGAAACGAAGGACGGGAAGGGCGCCGGCACCTTCGGGGATGTTTCCTGCTTCAGCTTCCACGCCACGAAGGTGTTCAACACCATCGAGGGCGGGGCGGCCTGCTTCCGGGAGGAGGAGCTGGGCCGGCGGCTGTATGAGCTGAAGAATTTCGGCATCCACGGGCCGGAGGAGGTTTCCGCCGTGGGGGCCAACGCCAAGATGAACGAATTCTGCGCGGCCATGGGGATCTGCAACCTGCGGCACGTGGAGGAGGAAATCGCGAAGCGGGAGCAGGTGGACGCCCGGTACCGGAAGCACCTTTCCGGGGTTCCGGGGCTGACGCTGAACCCGGACCAGGCGGGCCTCAAGCGCAACTACAGCTATTTCCCGGTGCTCTTCGATCCGGAAGCCTTCGGGGCGGACCGGGACGAAGTGTTTGCCGCCCTGGCGGAGGAAGGGGTCGGGGCCCGGAAGTATTTCTATCCCCTGACCAGCGCCTACTCCGCCTTCCGGGGAAAATATGACCCGGAGGAGACGCCGACAGCCCTTCGGGTGAGCCGGCAGGTGCTGACGCTGCCCATGTACGGGGAACTGGAGCTGGCGGACGTGGACCGGATCTGCGAAACCGTGCTGCGGTGCCGGGAAGGAGCGGGGGCATGAACAGGACCCTGGGAACCTGCCTGCAGCTGGCCTGGGCCGCGGCGGCGGCCTTCACCTTTCCCGGGTGGATTTCCGACCCGGGGACGGCCTTCAGCAACCACTGGTTTTCCGCGGCGGTCTTCGGCCTGGTTTTCCTGCTGCTTCAGTGGGAAAGAAAGCAGGGCGAGGGCAGGCGGGACACGCGGCGGACGGTATTCACCCACATTGCGGGCTTCTGCTTTGCCGCCTTCACGGCCTTCGGCCGGGCGCTGGAGGTTTCCGGCGGGATCCCCTTCCGGGGGCTGATCCTGCCCATCCTTTTCTGGACCCATGTGCTGGGAAAAGGGGTTTCCGCCCTGTGGCGGGGGCTGGAAAGGGCGGACCGGTGGGAAGGTAAAGCCGGAGCGGACAGCATCCTGCTGCGGCGGCGGTGGTTCATTCCGGCGGTGCTTTTGATCTGCTGGCTGCCGGCCTTCCTGGCGGAATTCCCGGGCGGGGTGCGCTACGACGCCACCCTGGAGCTTGGGCAGGTGCTGCGGCACGACGGGTTCCGGGGGGATTTTCCCCTGCTGCACACGGTGGCGGTGACGGTGCCGGTATACCTGGGCCATAAGCTGACGGGGAGCTATGACACGGGGATCGCGGCCTACGTGATCCTGCAGATGGTTTTGATGGCGGCCATGTATACCCACATGCTGCGGACCTTCCTGCGGCGGGGGGTGCACCGGGGCGTTGTGCTGTGGGGCTTTGGTTACTGCGCGCTGTTCCCGGTGATCCAGATCCTTGCGGTGCAGGAGCTGCGGGACGTGATGTTCGCGGCGCTGTTTACCTACGGGGTGTTCTGCCTGTACCTGCTGTGCGCGGAGAAGGGGCGGATCCTGAAAAGCCCCTGGAAGAGCGCGGGCTGCGCGATTGTGCTGAGCCTGGCGGCCCTCTCCCGAAACAACAACGCGGGGTTCGTTTTCCCGGCGCTGGTGGTGGCGGTGAACGGGGGAATCTGGCTGGCGAACCGGAAGCAGTACCTGCGGGGAGCCACGGTGTGGGCGGTAAGCGGCATCGGGAGCTTCCTGCTGATTGGGGGAGCGCTGGCGCTGGTGTGCCAGCCCATGGTACGGGGAGCTTCGGACAAGGCGTCCCTGGCGCCCCTGAGCCAGTCCGTGGTGCGGACCTACCTGGAGCGGGGAGACGAATGGACCGAGGAGGAGCGGCAGGAGCTGAACCGGCTCATGGACCTGGAGGGCATCCGGTACGTGCCGGGATACGGGGATCCCACCCGGGACCGGATCCGGGAAGAGGTGAAGCCGGGGGAATACGCCGCCTTCGCCCT
>CAMHSI010000048.1 GCA_946187775.1 uncultured Clostridia bacterium | reverse complement strand
ACCAGGGGCACATGATGGGCGTGTACATGCAGGCCCGGATGCGCAGTGACATGTTTGACCACCTGGAGCAGCTGCCCTACAGCTTTTATGATCACCACGAGACCGGGAAGATCATGAGCCGGATGACAAACGACCTGTTTGACGTGAGCGAGCTGGCGCATCACGGGCCGGAAAACCTGATTATCTCCATCCTGAGCATCCTGATTTCCTTCGCCTACCTGATGTCCATCCACGTGGGGCTGACGCTGATCGTGTTTGCCTGCGTGCCCTTCCTGGTGGTGATTTCCTACTCCCTGCGGCGGAAGATGCGGAAGGCATTCCGGGATACCCGGAGCGCCATGGCGGAAATCAACGCCAGCCTGGAAAACAGCATCAGCGGGATCCGGGTGACGAAGGCCTTCACCAACGCCGACAAGGAAAAAGAGAAATTTGAGGAAGGAAACGGGAAATTCAAGACGGCCCGGAAGGATTCCTACAGCGCCATGGGGCGGTTCCACAGCGGGAACACCTTCGTGACGGACGTGTTCAACGTGGTGGTGCTGATTGCGGGGGGACTGTTCCTGTACAACGGGCAGATCCGGTTCGGGGACTACTCCGCGTTCATCGTTTCCATCAATATGTTCATCGGGCCGGTGATGACCCTGATCAACTTCATGGAGCAGTTTGAGAACGGGGTTACGGGATTTGAGCGGTTCTGCGAGATCATGGACGCGGTGCCGGAGAAGGACGCGGCAGGCGCGGAGGACGCCGGGACGCTGCAGGGACACATTGAATTCAGGGACGTGAGCTACGCCTACGACGAGGACAAGCGGGTGCTGCGGCACGTGGACCTGGACATTGAAAAAGGAAAGAAATTCGCGCTGGTGGGGCCCTCCGGCGGAGGGAAAACCACCATCTGCCACCTGATTCCCCATTTCTATGACGTGGTGAGCGGACAGATTTTGCTGGACGGGAAGGAAATCCATACCCTGACGATGGAAAGCCTGCGGAGGAACATCGGGATTGTGCAGCAGGACATTTACCTGTTCAACGACACCATGCGGGAAAACATCCGATACGGCAAGCCGGACGCCACGGAGGAGGAAATCATCCAGGCGGCGAAGCGGGCCAATATCCACGACTACATTCTTTCCCTGCCGGACGGATACGACACCAACATCGGGGAGCGGGGCGTGCGGCTGAGCGGAGGCCAGAAGCAGCGGCTGAGCATTGCCCGGGTATTCCTGAAGAACCCGCCGATCCTGATCCTGGACGAAGCCACCAGCGCGCTGGACAACACAACGGAAATCCTGATCCAGAACGCGCTGGACGAGCTGTGCGTCGGCAGGACGACGCTGGTGGTGGCCCATCGGCTGAGCACCATCAAAAACGCCGACGAGATTGCGGTGGTGGATGACGGGCGGATTATTGAACAGGGAAGCCACGAGGAGCTGATGGCACGGGACGGCGAATACCGGAAGCTGTACCAGCTTCAGTTCAGGGATATGGACGTGGCATAAGACAGGAAAAAGGATCCATTACAATTTCGAAAGCATTTCACGGTCACATTTGCGATAATAGAAAAGACAGATCACCAGGGCGAGGAGCTCCGCAATGGGGAAGCACCACCAGACGGCCTTGACATCCCCGGTGAGCCGGGCGATGAGCCATGCGGCGGGGAGGAGGATGACCAGCTGGCGGGCAATGCTCATGACCATGCTGTAGACCCCTTTGCCGACGGCCTGAAAGACGGTGGACAGGATGATGCCCACGGCGGCGAAGAGGAAGCTGGAGGAGATGATCCGCATGGCAACGACGCCGATATCCGTCATCTGGGCGGTGATTTCCGCCTCGGCATCAGACTCGAAAATGGACATGAGCTGGCCGGGAAGGAGCATGAAGACCAGGGTGCCCACGAGCATGATGGCAACGGCCCAGCAGAGGGCCACCCGGATGCAGCGGTACACCCTTTCCCTGTTCCTGGCGCCGAAATTATAGGCAATAATGGAAATGATGCCGTTGGACAGGCCGAAGACCGGCATGAAGATGAAGGACTGGAGCTTGAAATAGACGGACATGACATTGAGGGCGGCGTTGCTCTGGGCAAAGCCGGAGAGAATGCCGTTCATGCCGATGTTCATGACGGAACCGATGGAGGCCATGACCGTGCTGGGGAGGCCGACGGACACGATTCCGGACAGATCGGACCGATTGACGGAGAAATCCTTCCGGGAAAGGCGAAGCTCCGGATTCTTTTTCTGGTTCAGGAGGAAGCCGATGAGGGCGGAGACGAACTGGCCGATGACGGTTGCGATGGCAGCGCCGGATACGCCCAGCTTCGGGAAGCCCAGGAGGCCGAAAATCATGATGGGATCCAGGATAATATTGGTGAGGGCGCCGCAGAGCTGGGTAACCATGGACAGGACCGAATTGCCCGTGGCCTGGAGGGTGCGCTCGAAAAAGATGGCCAGGAAGAGGCCGAGGCTCAGGGCGCAGACGATGGCCAGGTAGTCGGTTCCCATGGACAGGATGCTGGCGGCGTTGGCCAGGTTGCCGGATACCACCAGGCGCATGACGGCGCCGGCCAGCAGCAGGCCGAAGAGCAGGAAGAGGCAGCTGCCTCCCACCTCGATCAGCAGGCCGTTCCAGGCGGCGCGGCGGGCGGCTTCGGGATTCTTTTCCCCGAGGCGGCGGCCCAGGAGGCTGTTGATACCGGTGCCCATGCCGGTGGACAGGGCGATCATCAGCATCTGGAAGGGCATGGCCAGGGAAACGGCGGTGAGGCCGTTGGGATCAAAACGGGAAACAAAAATACTGTCCACCACGTTGTACAGCGCCTGTACCAGCATGGAGAACATGATCGGGATACTGACCTTTGGAACGAGACGGGCCATCGGCGCGGAGCCGAGAAGGGCGGAACGGTCATCAGCGTGCATTGCGGAACCCTTTCTGACAAAAAAGAATCAGTGCGGATGGCGGGACTCGAACCCGCACGGTTTTGAAGCCAGGGGATTTTAAGTCCCCGGTGTCTGCCATTCCACCACATCCGCACGACCCCGCAAGTATATCACTTGCGGGAAAGGGGCGTCAAGGCACTGAAGTAAACCGTATAGGTTTCATCCGTTACATCGCACAGGGGAACAAGCCGGAAATTCACAGGCTGGTTCCGGGTCTGGTAGGTGTTCTGGCGCCAGGGATAGGTGCCGTAGGTATGGGGCGTTTCCGGACGGAGGATGGAAGCGGGATCCGACAGGTCGCCGGCGAGGGGACGGTCGGAATCGGTCAGGCCGGCCAGGACGATGGGGCCCTCCACGAAGGAGAAGAGGCCGGGATCGTCCGGCAGGGGCTCAGCGCGGATTTCGGAGGGGAAGAACAGGTCCAGGGTATCCTCCTGGCCCCAGGCCCGGGAGAGCACCAGACAGCCGTTTTTCACGACGGGGGTGAGGGGCTCTCCGTTGAGGGAAAGCTCCGGCGCGCCGGCACACCAGCCGGGAACGCGCAGCTTCAGGGTCCAGGGCTTTCCGGAGGAGGAGCTTACGGACAGGCGCAGGCTCCAGCGGGAAACCCGGCCGCCGCCGTGCTCATCGAAGAGCACCTGGTTGTTGTAATTCTTCATATGGACGGACTGGGAAAGCCGGACGGAGCCGGAAGAAAGGTCCAGGGAAACGCCGGAGGGGATATACTGGCTGACGGTGACACCCTCCCCGTCGGTATACCAGATCAGCTCCGGATACAATGTCTGGGCCTGGACCATGGTTCCGAAGCAGCACCAGAAATCACGGGTGCGGCTGCCCCAGGTTTTGCGGCTGCCGGCAGCAAGGGGAAGGTAATAGGTGGGCATCCCGGTGTGGCTGTTCTGCTGGGCAAGGAAGCCGTTATAGACCGCCCGCTCGATATAATCGGCATAGGCGGTATCCCCGGTCCAGCGGTACAGGTATTCCGCGGTACGGACCATATTATAGACGGTACAGAACTCCTGATCGGTTTCGCAGAGGAAACGGCTGTGGCTGCGGAGGGGGATCCAGAACTCCCCGGCGTTGGAGCCGGTGGTGCTGAACATCCCCCGGTCGGTGACGGCCGTTTTCCAGAAGGCTTCCATGCGGCGCTTCCATTTTTCATCCCCGGTGAGCTCAAAAAGACGGCCGGCCCCGTGGGACACGGGGATGGAGGCGTTGGCGTGATCATCGGAAAGGGCGTCGCCCCCCTGGTCCAGCCGGTCAAAGAGGGCGTTGCCCTCATAGGCGGAAAGGAGCGTACGGTATTTTTCCTTCCCGGTGAGGGCGTACAGATCGGCCCAGACTTCCAGCATGCCGGCCTGCTCGCCGCTGAAGACCGCATCGGGATTGGAATCCTGCACGGAGGAGACCCAGCGGACATACCAGTCGGCCAGCCTGTCGAGGATCTCAATGGCCGGGGCATAGCCGAGCTTATCATAGACATCCTTGAGGCCCATGATGGTTTTGTGCATGGTATACTGCGGAGACCAGATGTAACGATCCGGCCGGAGCATGGCAAAGTATTTTTCCGGAATGGAGCCGACCCATTCGCCGCCGTTGAGCTCCTGGCAGCGGGCGAGCTCGCGGACAATCCACTCCAGCTTCGCCCGGAGCTGGGGCCTGTCTTCATTGGCGCAGAGGGTGGCCGCGGCGGAAAGCCAGTGCCCGAGGAAATGGCCCCGGAGCTGGCAGCTGGGGGCTTCCCAGCCCCAATGGAGCTTCGCGGAGGAGGGATCCGAAACGGACTGCTGGCCGGGCAGCTGGATCCCCGCCTCAAAATAGAAATTCTGCAGTAGATTGACGGAATCCAGCTCCATGAGGTAGTCCTCATTCAGCTGCATCCTGGCGCGGAACATCCCGGGATGAATCTTTACATTATGAAGGGGGGCGCGTTTAAGCATGGCACTCAGTCCTTTCAGTTTGATCCGGAACGGACGGCCTCATTTTACCATACAGGAGGGGGAAACGGGAAGGGGAACCGGTGGGAAAAGGCCGGTTTTGGCCCAAAAATAAAGTTACAACGGGCAGAAATGTACTGCGGGCACTTGTAACCGCGGATGCGATCTGCTATAATGACCGTGTATAGATAAAAAAGGCTGCGCTGCGCAGTGCAAACAGATTCTGAAAGCTGATCCAGAGGCTGCCTGGTTTTACGTTTCCAAGGGAGGATGCCAATTTATGGCCCGTAAGCGTATCGCGGTGCTCGTCGCCAGCATTGACCGTGAATATCAGCAGGATTTCGCGTCCGCGCTGCAGTCCGCAGGCGTGCAGAACGATGTGGACATCTGCATTTTCAACAGCCAGGGACATATGAACGTTGCCATCTCCACCAACAGCGAGGTTGGGGAGAGCATGATCTACGACCTTCCGGAACTGGAGGAGTTTGACGGGATTATCTCCATGCCGGCCACCATGGGTAACGACGTGGCCTACCGCAAGATGGAGGAAGTTCTGTCACCGCTGAAAAAGAGCGGAAAGCCCCATATTTCCATCGACGTGCCCCAGGAAGGGGCGGTGTGCATTACCTTTGACGACGCGATCAGCATCCGGGAGCTGACGGAGCACCTGATTTCCGAACACGGCGCCAGAAGGATCGCCTTTATCACCGGGCCGAAGAACGCCAACGTCAGCGAGGCCCGGCTGGCGGCCTGCCGGGAGATCCTGGAGAAGCACGGGCTGACGCTGAACGAAGAGCTGGTTCAGGACGGGGAATGGACCCGGGTCGGCGGACGGAGGGCAGCGGAGGAAATCCTCTCCACGGGAGGGATGGTTCCGGACGCGGTGATCTGCGCCAACGACGATATGGCGCTGAGCGTCATTGAATGCTTCAATGAGCATGGTATCCGGGTGCCCCGGGATGTGAGGGTAACGGGATTCGACGCGCTGCGGGAAGCCGTGATGCGCGGCCTCACCACGGTATGCCGGCCCATCGACCGGTCCGCCCGGATGGCGGTGGACCTGCTCTGCAAATGGATCGGAGGAGAGAAGCCGGCGCAGGAGGAATACGTGCTTTCCACGATTCCGATCTACGGGGAAAGCTGCGGATGCTCCCAGAGCCTGGAGCACATCAACGACAAGCTTCGTGCACTGGGAACGGAGCGGTGGAACATGGAGACCATCCTGACCCGGGTGAGCATGTTTTCCGGAACCCTGGCGGGCGTCGGGGACGAACAGGAAGCGGCGGAGAAAATACGCGAATTCGTGAAGAGCTGGGACATCCGGGAGCTGTACCTGTGCGTGGATCCGGCAATCTGCCGGGAGACCGACGGACGGGAAGACGGCATGGAATTTCCGCCGGAGATGCTGCTGCTGTACGGCGTGCGGAACGGAAGGGAATACAAGCCGGCGCTGTTTGACCGGAGGGACCTGGTGCCGGCGATGCAGGAGATGCGCAAAAACACCTCCTGCCTGGTGTTCTGCCCGCTGTACTACAGGAACAGAAGCTTCGGATACGTTGTGATGGAGCTGGGCAGCGGCACCGGCGCGGCGCTGTACTCGGTGCTGATGCTGTTGAACGGCGCGCTGATCAGTCTTTACCTGCAGACCAACATCAAGAAATACGCCTCCACCATCGCGAACATGGCGGTGCACGATATCATGACCGGGATGCTGAACCGGCGGGGTTACATGGAGCTGGCGCCGAAGGCGCTGAAGGAAGCCCGGCGGGAAGGAAAATGCTTCACCGTTATCAGTATGGACATGGACCATATGAAGCGGATCAACGACACCTACGGCCACCTGATGGGCGACGAAGCCATCTGCAGGATGGGGAAGGCGCTTTCCGTGCTGGAGAAGCACGGCATTACCCCGGTGCATATCAGCGGGGATGAATTCCAGGCCTTCGGAACAACGGAATCCCCGGAGAAAGCAAAAACGCTTATTCCCCTGATCCGGGACTCCCTGAACCGGATGAACCGGGAGGATCCGTGGATCTGCGAAATAAGCGCAAGCCTGGGCATTTATACGGCCGTCCCCGGCGAAGAGGACGGCCTGGATGAATACATGACAAAAGCAGACCGGGAAATGTACGCCGACAAGAGCCGGCGGAAACAGGAAAGACTGGTCTGAGTTATTCCTGATCCAGGTCTTCCGTCATCTTCACAAGCTTTTCGAAGACGGCATCCGCCACATCGTCCTCCGGGACATTGTAGACGTCGTTGCCGTCTTCATCCTGTTCGATTTTCAGGATAAAGACTTCCAGGTCTTCCTCATCGGCCTCGGGATCGCAGAGGGCGATATAGCTTTCGCCTTCATGCTCCAGGGTGGCCAGGTGCTCGAAGAGGGTATGTTCCCCGTTTTCGTCGATCAGTTCGACCAGGTCATCCTCTTCTCCTTCACCGAGGGGGGAGAGATTTTTGAATTCATCGGACATGGTTTTACGCTCCTTTCAAGGCTGCTGTTCCCGCAGCCACTGTTCCAGAATAATTGCGGCAGCGACTTTATCGACCCTTTCCTTCCGGCCGCGGCGGGAAAGGTTTCCCTCCAGGAGGGCATCCTCGGCGGTGACGGTGGAGAGGCGCTCATCCTGGAAGGTTACGGACAGGCCGGCCTTCTCCAGCTGGGCGCAGAGATCCCGGACCTTTTTCGCCTGGAAGCCTTCGGAGCCGTCCATATTCAGGGGAAGGCCGGAAACCACCCGGTCCGTTTCAAACCGGTCGCAGATTTCCCTGATCCGGCGGACATCCGGGCCCCAGCCCACCCGGGTGATCACCTCCACGGGGGAGGCGATGGTGCGGGAGGGATCCGAAACGGCGACACCGATGCGGACATCCCCGATATCCAGGGCGACGATACGCTGACTGTTCATGGTAACAAAGGCAGCCTCCGGCACAGACCGGAGGCTGTCAATCCTTTCATCAATCCTGGCTGCCGCGGCGCGGGGGACGGCGGAAACCGCCCTCAGCATGACGGGGAGCCTCGTTGTAGGTGATGTCATTGCGGACGAGGTTGATCCGGCCCTGGGCGTCAATCTCGTTTACGCGGACTTCCAGCTCATCGCCGATATTGACGACATCCTCCACCTTCTCCACCCGCTTGGTATCGAGCTTGGAGATGTGGATCATACCGTCCTTGCCGGGAGCGAGCTCGACGAAGGCGCCGAAGTTCATGATGCGGACCACCTTGCCGGTGAAGACGTCGCCGACTTCGATATCCTTGGCAATGCCTTCGATAATCTTCCGGGCCTTGGCAGCGGCTTCCTGATCGGGAGTGGAGATGAAGACGCGGCCGTCATCCTCAATATCGATCTTCACGCCGGTTTCGGCAATGATCTTGTTGATCATCTTGCCGCCGGGTCCGATGACTTCGCGGATCTTCTCGGGATTAATGGTGAAGCGGACGATCTTGGGCGCGTAGGGGCTCAGGTTCTCCCTGGGCTGGCCAAGGGTGTCCAGCATGATCTTCAGGATGTGGAGACGGCCTTCCAGGGCCTGATGCAGCGCCTGCTGCAGGATCTCGCGGTTGATACCGGCGATCTTGATATCCATCTGCAGGGCAGTGATACCGTTCATGGAGCCGGCGACCTTGAAGTCCATATCGCCCAGGAAGTCTTCCAGGCCCTGGATATCGGTGAGGACAGCCAGCTTGCCGGATTCCTTGTCCGTGATCAGGCCCATGGCCACACCGGCGACGGGAGCGGTGATCGGGACACCGGCATCCATCAGGCTCAGGGTGGAGCCGCAGACGGAAGCCATGGAGGAGGAACCGTTGGAGGAAAGGATCTCACTGACCAGGCGCAGGGCGTAGGGGAAGGTTTCCTCATCCGGGATCACGGGAAGCAGCGCGCGCTCCGCCAGGGCGCCGTGGCCGATTTCGCGGCGGCCGGGGCTCTTCATGCGGCCGGCTTCACCGGTAGCATAGGGCGGCATGTTGTAATGATGGATATAGCGCTTGAAGTCCTCGCTGCTGAGACCGTCGAGGGTCTGGCCTTCGCTGATGGTGCCGAGGGTGGTTACGGTGAGGGCCTGGGTCTGTCCGCGGGTGAAGATGGCGCTGCCGTGAGTGCGGGGAAGGACGCCGACATCGCACCAGATGGGGCGGATTTCGGTGACCTTACGGCCGTCGGGGCGGATGCCTTCGTTGAGAATCTTCGCGCGCATGACCTCTTTGTTGAGGTAATACAGGGCGTCCTCAATTTCGCTTTCCCGCTCGGGGAAGCGCTCAGACAGGGCGGCAACGGTTTCTTCTTTCGTCTGCGCCTCGCGCTCCTGCCGCTCTTTGCGGTCGAAGGTTTCGAAGGTCCAGACGCACTTGTCGTAAGCGAACTCACGCACGGCGGCCTTTACATCGTCACCGGTGGTGATCAGGGGAACAACTTTCTTTTCCTTGCCGATTTCGGCGACGATTTCCTTCTGGAAGGCGACGAGCTTTTTGATTTCTTCATGGCCGAAGAGGATCGCGTCGAGCATGGTGTCTTCAGACAGCTCCCTGGCGCCGGCTTCAACCATCATGATGGCTTCTTCCGTTCCGGCGACATAGAGGCTCAGGTCGCTCTCGGCGCGCTGCTCCTCATTGGGGCAGATGACAAACTGTCCGTTTACGCGGCCGACCTGGACGGCACCGGTGGGTCCGTTCCAGGGGATATCGCTGACGGCCAGGGCAACGGAGGAACCGATCATGGCCGGGATTTCGGGCGGGCAGTCCTGCTCAACGCTGAGGATGGTGACAACCACCTGCACATCGTTACGCATTCCCTTGTCGAAGAGGGGACGGAGGGGCCGGTCGATGAGGCGGCAGGTGAGGGTTGCCTTCTCGGAGGGACGGCCTTCGCGCTTGATGAAGCCGCCGGGAATCTTACCGACGGACTACTGCTTTTCCTCAACATCCACGGCGAGGGGGAAGAAATCCACCCCGTCCCGGGGGGAGGGAGCCATGGTGGCGTTGACCATGACCACGGTGTCACCGTGATGCACCCAGACGGAACCGTTGGCCTGCTCACAGTAGCGGCCGAATTCCAGCGTCAGGGGCTTGCCGGCCAGCTCCATTGTGTAAAGTTTGTGATCCATACATTACTCCTTTTCCGCGGAGGGAAGCTCCGCTGTCTGATGCGGAGTTCCGTATGCTATCATATGAAAACCCCACCGGGATTTTCAAGGGATAACATACGAGACTCCTGTAAATGTTATAACCGCCGGAAGAAAGGCATCCTCCGGCGGCTTAACAACCCTGGTACCGGGAAACCTGAGACAGCTGAAATTACTTACGCAGGTTCAGCCGGGCGATCAGCGAACGATAGCGCTCGATATCCGTCTTCTTCAGGTACTCCAGCATATTGCGGCGGCGGCCGACCATCAGCAGCAGACCGCGGTTGGAATGATGGTCATTCCGGTTGAGCTTCAGGTGCTCGTTGAGGTGGTTGATCCTCTCGGTCAGCAGAGCGATCTGCACTTCGGGAGAACCGGTGTCGCCTTCGTGCTGCGCGTAGGCGGCGATGATTTCGGACTTGGTCATGGGTATTCCTCCAAATTATTGCCGGAATCCGGCATATTCGGCCCGACAATCGCCGGGGACTCAGAGAAGCGTCGGAGAGCCGGCAGCCTGAGCCTGCGGTTCATTTGTGAGCCGTGGGATATTCTATCAAAAGAAAGCGGATTTGTAAACCTTTGAGGGGAAAGATTTTTACGGTTCCGGCGGGCATATCCGGGAAGGGGTTACAGCTGATACAGGCAGACGCCGGTTTTCCCGTCGTACTCCTCCACCATGACGGAAACGACCTCGGTATGGCTGGTGGGGATATTCTTGCCCACATAGTCCGGCCGGATGGGAAGCTCCCGGTGGCCCCGGTCGATGAGGACGGCCAGCTGGATGCTCTTCGGGCGGCCGTAATGGAATACCGCCTCGATGGCGGCGCGGGCGGTCCGCCCGGTATAGATGACATCATCCACCAGGATCACGGTTTTCCCGGTGAGATCGCAGGGGATGCTGCCGGCGCCGGCGGAAGGGGCGTCCGAAAGCTCGGTCAGATCGTCCCGATAGAGGGAAATATCGATGCTGCCGATGGGAACGTCCCGGCCTTCAAAGCGGCGGATGTTCTCCAGGAGCATGGCCGCCAGGGGCATGCCCCGGCGGCGGATGCCCAGGAGGACCAGGTCCGCCGTGCCGCTGTTCTTCTCGATGATTTCATGGGTGATGCGGGTCATGCTGCGGCGGAGGGCGGCTTCATCCATGATGACGGATTTCAGTTTCATCTTTTTAAACAACATGCGGGGTACGCCCGGTACCCCGCATGATCCTTTCACCGGATTGGATTACTTCCCGTCCTTGGAGGGACGGTTGAAGAGCAGGTTCACGATGATGCCCAGGATCAGGGCGCAGGCGATCTCCGTCAGGGTGACGGAGCCGATCTTCAGCGTCATGCCGCCGATACCGGCAATCAGGATGACGGAGGCGGTGAAGAGGTTCCGGTTGTCGTTGAGATCCACCGGCTGGAGCATCTTGAGACCGGAGACGGCAATGAAGCCGTACAGGGTGATGCAGACGCCGCCCATGACGCAGTGGGGAATCGTGCTCAGGAAGGTTACAAAGGGAGCGCAGAAGCTGGCGGCGATGGCCAGGATCGCGGTGGCCAGGATGGTGACGACGGAGGCGTTGCCGGTGATGGCTACGCAGCCGACGGATTCACCGTAGGTGGTGTTGGGGCAGCCGCCGAAGAACGCGCCGGCGATGGAGCCGACACCGTCGCCCAGGAGGGTGTTGTGCAGGCCAGGATTCTCAAGCAGGTCCTGGCCGATGATGGTGGACAGGTTCTTATGATCGGCAATGTGCTCGGCGAAGACCACGAAGGCCACGGGCACATAGGCCACGGCGATGGAGGCGATATACTTCCCGTCGATGGCGGAGAAGCCCTTGAAGGCTTCGACAAAGGCGAAGTCGGGAACCCACTTCATGCTTTCAAAGGCGGAGAAGTCCAGCACCATCAGGTCCGCATTGCCGGAGGCGCGGCCGATGAGGGTGAAGACGAGGGCCACCAGGTAGCCGGCGACGATACCGATAATGAAGGGGATGAGCTTCATCATTTTCTTGCCCTTGACAGAGCAGAAGACGACGGTGAGCAGGGTGACCAGGGCGCAGCACAGGCTGACCCAGCCGCTGGCATTCATGACGAAGGTGCCGCTTTCATCCTTGACGGCGCCGAAGAGGGCATCCCCGATGGCGTTGCCGGCCAGGGACAGGCCGATGATGGCAACGGTGGGCCCGATGACCACGGCGGGCATAAGCTTGCTGACCCAGCCCACACCGCCGAGCTTCACGAAGATGGCGATGACCACATAGACGAGGCCGGCGAAGGCCGCACCGATCAGCAGGCCGGCATAGCCCACGGAGGTGGAGGCGGCACCGCCGAAGGCGGCGAACATGGAACCCAGGAAGGCGAAGCTTGAACCCAGGAAAACAGGGCTCTTGAACCGGGTGAAGAGCAGGTATACGATGGTGCCGACGCCGGCGCCGAAGAGGGCTGCGCTCTGGCTCATGCCGTTGCCCACGATGCTGGGGACGGCGATGGTGGCCGCCAGGATCGCCAGCAGCTGCTGCAGGGCGAAGACGATCAGCTGACCGAAGCGGGGCCGGTCGCTGACTTTGTAAGTGAGGTTCATAGGAAGCATTCCTCCTTTCATATTCGGAGGGCCTCAGACATGAAAAGAGCCTGCCGGCTGTTTCGGCAAGCTACGATCATACTAACCAGGACCTTTGTTGAAGGCCGATCGGTCGCATCTTGTCGGCATCCCGTACCGTCTTAAAGACCCACCGCGGAAAAATATACCATTTCCGGAAGCACGAAACAAGCACAGAATTTTTACAAATGTGTAAAAAACAAACAAAAAGCTGAAAAAGCACCCCGGGGCAGGGAAATGCGGCACCGAAGAAAAAGCGGAAGAGGGGAGAATTTTTATCTTGACAAACATCATTCGATGAGATATCATAACAAAGCCGCTTGCGAGGCGGAGCCGGTTCCGGCGATCCCGCGCGGTACGCGGGGGAGCATAGCTCAGCTGGGAGAGCATTTGCCTTACAAGCAAAGGGTCACAGGTTCGAGCCCTGTTGTTCCCACCATGTGGCGCGGTAGTTCAGTTGGTTAGAATGCCAGCCTGTCACGCTGGAGGTCGAGGGTTCGAGCCCCTTCCGCGTCGCCACCTGCCCAGGTAGCTCAGTCGGTAGAGCAGTAGACTGAAAATCTACGTGTCGATGGTTCGATTCCGTCCCTGGGCACCATTTGCGGTAGTAGCTCAGTTGGTAGAGCGCCACCTTGCCAAGGTGGAGGTCGCGAGTCCGAGCCTCGTCTACCGCTCCATTTTTTTCGGTGCCATAGCCAAGTGGTAAGGCGAAGGTCTGCAAAACCTTTATTCTCCAGTT
>CAMHSI010000047.1 GCA_946187775.1 uncultured Clostridia bacterium | reverse complement strand
CCGCGGTAGCAGCCGATTTCGATGAGGCGCTTGATATTGAGAGACACTTCACGGCGAAGATCACCTTCGACCTTCAGATGGTGCTCAATATAATCACGCAGTTTGCTGATTTCGGTCTCGGAGAGATCCTTTACCCGGGTGTCGGGGTTCACACCGACTTCCGCGAGCATCTTCTGCGACGTGGTCAGGCCGATCCCGTAGATATAGGTCAGGCCGATCTCAACGCGCTTTTCTCTGGGCAGGTCAACGCCTGCAATGCGTGCCATGTTAAGTATTACACCTCCGTATGTTTTGAAAAGTGGCTCCACACCGGCCCGACAACCCTTTCGGACTGGGTGAAACACGACTCCGCGCCGGCGCCCGGTGAAAGCAGGCGCACGACAGCACCACCCGGCCGCAAATGGAAGGAACGGCAGGACGGTGCCAGATAGAGACGGGTTGATTTACCGCCGGAACACGCGCTGTCAACGCGTGCAGCCGCCCGGAGGCAAACCAGGGCTAACTGCTACAGTTTATCACAGCGCGATTCAAAAGGCAACAAAATTCTCCGGCGGAATCTTAAATTTTTATAAACTTTGTTACAAAATCATTAAGTGCATCCTTTTCGTTGGGAACGCGGCCGTCCATGACGGCCTCCAGCAGCTGCTTGAGGGCTTCCCCCAGGGCCGGCCCCTTCAGGCCCAGGGCCTTCAGGTCGTTGCCGTTGACGGCCAGGTCCTTCAGGGTGAAGCAGGGCTGCTCCGCCAGGAGGGCGTCCAGGGCGTCCATGCGCTCCTTCATCCTGCGGTCCTCCTTTTCCCGGGTGGAATAGCCGGTGGCGATCCGGTCCGCCCGGTGGATGAGGAAGAGGGCCCGCAGGTTTTTCTCGCCGAAGCGGTTCAGCCGGCGGAGCAGGAAGGAGCGGTCCAGGTTGACCTCCCCGGTTTCGGTGCGCAGGGGAATATCGTGGTAACGGACCAGGAGGACCAGCCGCTCCCGGGTTTCCCGGTCCAGCCGGAGAAGCTCGGCAGCCCGGTCCGCGATTTCCGCGGAAGCCGCCTGGTGGCCGGCGTAATGGGCCTCGCCGCGGTCGTCCATCACGCGGACGGCAGGCTTCCCGGTGTCATGCAGGAGCATGGTGAGGCGCAGGTCCGGTTCCGGGGGGACGTTTTCCACCCCCTGGACCGTATGCTCCCAGAGGTCAAAATGATGATGGTGGTTTTTCTGGTCGTAGCCGAACATGGGCCGCAGGTCCGGCAGCACAATCCCGAAGACCTCCGGATAAGTGCGGAGGATCCGGCCGGCGCCGGGGCCGCACAGGAGCTTGAGCAGCTCCTCCCGGATCCGCTCCGCGGCCACGTTCTCCAGCGTCGGGGCCAGCAGGCGCAGGGCGTCGGAGGTGGCGGGATCCAGGCTGAAATCAAAGGCAGCGGCAAAGCGCAGGGCCCGGAGAATGCGCAGGGCGTCCTCCCGGAAACGCTCCTCCGGATTTCCGACGCAGCGGATGACCCGGCGGGAGAGGTCCTCCTGCCCGCCGAAAAGGTCCACAAGTCCCTCCCGGGGGGAATAAGCCATGGCGTTCACGGTGAAATCCCGGCGGGAAAGATCCCCCGCCACATCCCGGACAAAGGAAACGGAATCGGGATGGCGGTGGTCGGAATAAGCTCCCTCTGTGCGGAAGGAGGTGATTTCATAGGGAACATGACGGAGCACAACGGTGAGGGTGCCGTGCTTCAGCCCGGTTTCCACCACATGCTCGCCCCGGAAAACCCGGAGCATTTCCTCCGGACGGGCGGAGGTGCACAGGTCCCAGTCGTGGGGCTGTTTGGACATGAGGGAATCCCGGACACAGCCGCCGACCGCGTATGCGGAAAAACCGGCCTCCTCCAGCCGGCTGATGAGCAGGGACACATCCCGGGGCAGATCCATGGGCATCCTCCTTTCGCGGCACTGCAGGGAAAAACCGCAATGCCGCGGCTTCCGGACTTATTATAGCAAAGAGTTGAACGGGAGGCAAAAAGATGTTATTTTTATGGCATCCATAGAAGGAGGCGGAGCGAATGGCAGCGGAATACAGAACAGAACACGACTCCCTGGGAGAGGTGCGGGTGCCGGCGGACCGGTACTGGGGTGCCCAGACGGAGCGGAGCCGGAACAATTTTCCCATCGGCGCGGGAAAGGAAACCATGCCGGAGGAGATCATCCACGCCTTCGCCCTGCTGAAGGAAGCTGCGGCCCGGGCCAACCGGGAGCTGCGGCCGGAGAAGATGACGGAGGAAAAATGCGCCGCCGTGTGCGCGGCGGCGAAGGAGGTCCGGGAGGGCAAGCTGAAGGACCATTTCCCGCTGGTGGTATGGCAGACGGGGAGCGGCACCCAGAGCAACATGAACATGAACGAGGTGCTGGCCAACCGGGGAAACGAGATCGCCGGAAGGAAGCTGCTGCATCCCAACGACGACGTGAACATGAGCCAGTCCTCCAACGACACCTTTCCCACGGCCATGCACATTGCCTTCGTGCTGGCGGCGGAGGGGCGGGTGCTGCCGGCCCTGGAGAAGCTGACGGCAACGCTGCAGCGGCTGGAGGAGGAAAACAGGGACGTGCTCAAATGCGGCAGGACGCACCTGCAGGACGCCACGCCCATCCGTTTTTCCCAGGAGGTTTCCGGATGGCGGGCCAGCCTGGAGCGGGACGCGGAGCTGATCCGCGCCGCGGCGGAGCCCCTGAAGGAGCTGGCGCTGGGCGGAACGGCCGTGGGAACCGGGCTGAACGCGCCGGAGGGCTTTGACCGGAAGAGCGCCGGCATCCTGGCGGAGATGACCGGAACGGATTTCCGCACGGCGCCAAACAAATTCCACGCCCTGACCTCCCTGGACGAGGTGGTTTTCGCCCACGGGGCGCTGAAGGCGCTGGCGGGGGACCTGATGAAGATCGCCAACGATATCCGCTGGCTGGCCAGCGGGCCGAGGCTGGGCCTCGGGGAGATCACGCTGCCCGCCAACGAGCCCGGATCCTCCATTATGCCGGGAAAGGTGAACCCGACCCAGTGTGAACAGGTGACGATGGTGGCGGTGCAGGTAATCGGAAACGACACGGCCGTAGGCATGGCGGCCAGCCAGGGAAATTTTGAGCTGAACGTTTTCCTGCCGGTGACGGCGTACAACTTCCTGCAGAGCGCCCGGCTCCTGGTGGAAAGCATGGAATCCTTCAACGACCGGTGCGTCAGCGGCATCCGGGTGAACCGGGAGAAGATGGCGGAGAACCTGCGCAGCTCCCTGATGCTGGTGACCGCCCTGAACCCGGTGATCGGATATGAAAAAGCGGCGCAGACGGCCCAGAAGGCCTACCGGGACGGAACCTCCCTGAAGGAGGCCTGCACGGCCCTGGGATTCCTGACGGAAGAACAGTTTGACGAATGCTTCCATCCGGAAGAGATGGCCTGAGGAGAAGAAATCAGATGACGGAAAGACTGTATTACGAAGACGCGTACCTGTGGGAATTTGACGGGAAGGTGACCCGGATCCGGCCGGGAAAGAAGCCGGGAAGCTGGGAAGCCGCCCTGGACCGGAGCGCATTCTATCCCACCTCCGGGGGCCAGCCCTTTGACACGGGAACCCTGGCCTTCAGCGGCGGGGAAGTCCGGGTGTCCGACGTGGAGGCGGACCGGGACGGCGAGGTGTGGCATACCCTGGATAAGGAGATCCCGGAGGGAACCGCGGTTCACGGCGTGATCGACGGGGACCGGAGAAGGGACCACATGGAGCAGCACGGCGGGGAGCACATGCTGGCCGGCGCCCTGTGGGAAAAGCTGCAGGGAACCACCATCGGGCTGCACCTGGGGCTGGAGGATTCCACCATTGACGTGGCCCTGCCGGAGGAGCGGACCCATCTGACGGAGGAAGAGATCCGGATGCTGGAGGATACGGTGAACGCCCGGATCCGCATGGACGCGCCGATCCGGTGCTGGTTCCCGGACCCGGACGAGCTGGCCTCCCTGCCCCTGCGGAAGCCGCCGACGGTGCAGGAGCACGTGCGCATCGTGGCCATGGGGGATTTTGAAATGGTTGCCTGCGGGGGAACCCATCCCTCCTCCACGGGGCAGATCGGCCTGGTGAAGATCCTTTCCGTGATCCCGGCCAAGGGCAAGGCAAGGGTATCCTTCGTCTGCGGCGGCCGGGCGATGGCGGTTTTCCAGAAATACATGCGGAGCGCCGACAAGGCGGGGGCGGCCCTGAGCAGCCCGGTGGACAAGCTGAGCCGGGCGGCCAGCGAGCTGAAGAGCCGGCTGGCGGAGGCGGAACGCAGGGCGAACCGCTTTGAAACCCGGGAGCTGCTGGAAAAGTTCCGGCAGGCGGAAGTCCCCGGGGACCTGAAGGGCATCGACGTTGCGGCGGTGGTTACGGAGGAAACGGACCCGCGGGCGGTTTCCGCGGCGGTATCCGAATACATCGGGGAGCCGGGGAAGCTGCTGCTGCTGGCAGTCGGGGAGCGGCTGACCTTCGCCCGGTCCGCGGATGTGAAGGTGGACATGGCGGAGCTGATCCGGCGGGTCGGCCGGGGCGGCGGACGGCCGGACATGGCCGGGGGAGCCGGGATTCCGGAATGCGTGAACGTGGCCCGGAAGATCCTGAAAACGGAAATGAAATAAGCGGAAGAAGGACGGAACCATGGATGAACAGAAACTGATCCGGATCCGCTGGCATGTGGACCGGAGCGTGGACCCGGCGATGTACATGCTGGTGTGCGAGGACCCGGAGCATAAGGACCTGGAGGTCAGCGTTTCCTCCGGGGAGGTGACGGAGCGCGTGGCCAAGGCAAAGCTGATGCAGGCGATGTTTGAACTTGGAAAGGAAAAGGGAATCGCGCCCCAGTACCTGCGGTTCAAGATCAACGGAATCGAGGAATAGGATCCGGGGCATAACAAAAAGCCGTCTCACGCGAGACGGCTTTTATGCTGCAGGGAATTACTTCACGATCAGCAGCAGGATGGACAGCGCCACGAAGAGGCCGGCGGCGATCTTCGTCCCCAGGGCGAGCTTCGCCTCGATGGTTTTGGACTTGGACTTGCTGAAGTAGCTGTTGCTGCTCCCTGTCAGGGCGCCCATTCCGTCCTCATCGGAGGACTGCAGCAGAACGGTGACAATCATAAACAGTGCCGTAATGATCAGCACAATGGAAATCGCAGTAGCCATAGAAACAAACCTCCTTACAAATCAGCCAAACGATCATATCACAGCAAAGGGCAAAAAGCAAGCGCTTTTTCCCGCGGGAACACCGGAAAAACGGAGATCAGAGATCCCGGTTCTGCTTCCTGGCGGCCAGGGCGGCGAGGCAGCATTCCTTGCTGCGCTCGATATGCTGCTCCATGAGGGCGGTGAAAGCGGGCAGGTCCTTGCTTTCCACCAGGTCTACCAGGCGGTGGTGCTCCTCATGGGCGGAGCTGCGGCGGTTTTCCTGCTTGATGGCCATGGCGGAGAAGCGGCGGATATATTCATCCTGCCCCTCAATCACCCGCAGGATCCGGTTTTTGCCGGAAATGGAGGTGAGCCGGGAATGGAACTCCCGGGCCAGGGGAGAAATGGATTCCACATCATCCTTCTCCATCATCTTATCCATCTCGGCCAGCTTGCCCCGCAGGTCGGCAATATCCTCCGGGGTGGCGTTCTCGATGATATAGGGGAGGGTCAGCATTTCCAGGGCATTGCGGATGGTGTAGATCTGGTCTACATCCTCGGTGGTGAAAGCGTGGACGATGACGCCGCGGCGCATCACATATTCCACCAGCCCGTCCCGCTCCAGCTTGCGCAGGGCCTCGCGCAGGGGAGTGCGGGAAATATGCAGGCGATCCGCGTACTCCGTTTCGACAATGCGCTCACCGGCGGGAATTTCCCCGGTGATGATTGCTTTTTTCAATACATCGTAGGCGATCTCACGGATCGGACGGCTTTCCATCATGGGCTGGAAAGTGAATGACATAAAGAAACCTCCTCATGGCAGTTTTTTTGCTGCACTTTGGATAACTAATACAACAAAAAAACATTTGTGTCAAGATACCGGAAACAATTCCGGGAAAAAAGGGTTCCGGAAGGAAGAAAAGGAAGGCTTTTCAAAACGCCGAAAGACGAGTATGATGCAGGCATAAAGACACAGGGAGAGAAGGCTTATGCAGGATATTTTATCGGTAGGGGAAATGCGGATGAGCGACGCCGTCGCCATCTCCTCCTTTGTTCCCGGGATGGAACTCATGCGGCGGGCCGGGGAGGGAATCTTCCGGGCCGCGGAGTGGAAGCCCCCGGTGGCGGTGGTCTGCGGAACGGGCAACAACGCCGGGGACGGATACGTTACCGCCATGATGCTTGCGGAGGCGGGAATCGCCTGCGAGCTTTTCCTGCAGGAAGAAAAATTCACGCCGGACGGGAAATTCTGGTTCGGGTGCTGCCGGGCCAAGGGTGTGCCGGTGCGGCTGTGGGCGGACACGGAAAGCCTGCAGGGATACGGTACGGTTTTGGACTGCATTTTCGGCACCGGGTTCCACGGAACGGCGGAGGGGGAGGCGGCCCGGATGATCCGCCTGATCAACGAAAGCGGCGCTTATGTTGTAAGCGCGGATATCAACAGCGGCCTGGACGGGGACAACGGCCTGGCCGGGGAAGCGGTGCGCAGCGACCTGACGGTGTGCATCGGCAGCTGGCAGCCGGGACATTTCCTGAACATGGCCGGGGACCTGATGGGGGAAAAGGTGTGCGTGGACATCGGAATCCCCCCGAAGGGACGGGGTATGAAGCTGTTTGAGGGGGAGGACACGGCGGAGCTGTTCCCGCCCCGGAAGCACTTCAGCCACAAGGGAGATTACGGAACCATTGCCCTGATGGGCGGATCCCTGCGGTATTCCGGTGCGATCCGGCTGGCGGCGCTGGCAGGCGCGGGAATGCGGGCAGGAGCCGGGATCGTGCGGCTGTGCGCTCCCCGGAGCCTTTGTGAAAAGATGGTGCCGGAGATCCTGGAGGCCACGCTGTTCCCTCTGGAGGAAAGGGACGGGGAGATCCTGTTCCGGGAGGAGAACTTCCGGGAGGCGCTGCGGGGAACGAAGGCCGCGGCATTCGGCATGGGCGCGGGAAACACGGAGGAAACCCGGAAGGCGGTCCGGTTCCTGCTTGCTGAATATGAAGGAACCCTGATCCTGGACGCGGACGGACTGAACGCGCTGGCGGCAGGGGAATGCGCGGGACTGAAAGAAGCGAAGGGAAGGGTGATCCTGACGCCCCATCCCGGGGAGTTCAGCCGGCTGAGCGGAAAGCCCATGGAAAAGATCCGGAAAAACCCGATCCCCCTGGCGGAGGAGTTTGCCCGGAAATACGGGGTGACGCTGCTGCTGAAGGGACCGGCCACCGTCATTACGGACGGGAGCCGGACCTTTATTACGGACCGGGGCACGCCGGGGATGGCCACCGGCGGAAGCGGGGACGTGCTCAGCGGAATCCTGGCGGCCATGGCCGCGGTGCAGGAGGACGGAACAAAGGCGGCGGCCGGGGCGGCCTGGATCAACGGCAGGGCCGGCGAGATCGCCCGGGGGCGCATGGGGGACGTTTCCATGACAGCCGGGGATACGGCGGCTGCGGTTCCGGCGGCGCTGCGGGAAATCCTGGGCGGGGAAGATCATGAAAAAGAAAAAAGCCGGGAGTAAGATTCTTACAACCCGGAGGCGGCGGATCCTGCCGTCTTCTCATAGGCATACCGGGGATCATCATCTTCTTCCACGTGAATAATCCCGCAGCGGACAAAGCCCAGCTTTTCCAGCAGGCTTTGCATCACCCGGTTATCCGGATGGGTATCGATTCGCAGGTGGCCGCAGCGGCGGAAAGCCCAGTCCAGGCAGAAGCGCCCGGTTCCTTTTTCGCTGCCGTCGGAGGCGATACGGTGGACCACCCCGTATTCGCTGCCGTCCAGCCAGGCGCCGTCGGTGATGACCCGGTAGGTGGGCTCGATGTCCTTTCCATGGGTAAAAAAGAAGGTGCCGATGACCTGGCCGGATTCGCCGAGGCAGACATAGCTGTGGCCTTCCCGGATGTCGCGGCGGATCAGGGATTCCGGGGGCCAGTTGGTGGGTCCCCACTGATTCGGGTTTCCGGTTTCCGCCATGAATTTCCTGGCACAGGCATAAATCTCCATCACCCTGGGCAGGTCGGCGGGAAGGGTTTTGCGTATCTCCATGATTACAGCTCGCTTTCCTCAGATTCATCCTGCACGTGGATCTCCAGCACGTCCGACAGGCTGATTTCCACGCTGCTGTTTCCGTAGCCTTCGGTCCGGGAAAGGACGATTTTCCCCCGGACCGGGTCCAGCCTCCGGACCCTTTCTATGACCGTTTCATAGGTTCCCCCGGCCTTCAGGGGATCGGGGACGAAATATGTGATTTCCGCCAGGGGCTTTTTCCCGCTGTCCAGGATTCGCCGGAGGCGGGCGGCCGCTTCGTTCAGGGCTTCTGTTTCCGCGTCCCCGGGCTCAATCCTGCGGCCCACCAGCCGGGCTTCCTCGCCGATCATGGCATCGTATCCGGTGAGGGCGGCGAAGGGGGCGAACTGGGCGGCCCGGTCATACAGGCTCATGGCCGGATGCTTTTGGGAAACATGGCGGGGGAGGCTGAAGATATCGGCGTAGACGATTTCCGGATCGGGTTCGTTTTCCCGGATTCCCTTTGTCATTCAGGCTTCTCCTCCTTCCCGCTGCCGGCCCTGTGGCCGCCGATCTGCCCGTTCCGGGCGATGGTGGTTCCCCGCTTGTCCAGGTTCATTCCCTTGAGGACGGCGTTTTTTCCGAAACGCTCCTGCATGACGAGGGCGGCCTTCTGCAGCCGGTGCTCCCGCGCTTCGGCGGCCTTCTGTTCCTCCCTTTTCCGCTCCAGCTCCGCATAGTCGGTGAACAGGTCCAGCTGGACGGGGCCTTCCTCCGGCACCTCGCCGGGAGGGAGCAGGTTGCAGGCTGTTACAAATACCCTGCGGATCATCAGGTCCGGATCCATGATCCGGTCGTACAAAGCCATCATGGTATCCACGATCGGCCGGGCGGCGGAGGTCCAGTGGTCCAGGTTCCCGGTTCCGTGGGCAGGCTTCGGCTGCAGCCGCCCGTAGGGATCGCGGGCGACGTTCCCCTTGTACGGCTTCCCGGTTTTCACCACGGTATAGACCGTGTCCTTCGCAGTTTTTCCGGGGCGCAGGACGGCCAGGCTTTCCCGGTCGTACCCGATGGTCAGGGTGACCTGCCGGGTGACCAGGTTTTTCCGCACCAGGTCCAGGGCCAGCAGCTCCGTCATCTCCCGGACGATCAGCTTTCCGTCCTCGGCGTTATAGGGCTCGGAAAGCACCTGGCCGGAGGAGATGCTGTTGCTTTCGGGCCGGTAGGATTTGATGGCGGCGATATCCGTCGGCTCCCAGCCCCAGGCATGGTCAATCAGCAGCTCCGCGTTGATGCCCAGGGCGTTGTACAGGGCGTCCTCGTTTTTTTCGCTGAGGCGGGCGATGTCCCCCATGGTGAAGCAGCCGAGGGCCGCAACCCTTTCCGCGATGCCCCGGCCCACCCGCCAGAAATCCGTCAGGGGACGGTGGCACCAGAGCAGCTTCCGATAGAGCTTTTCATCCAGCTCGGCAATCCGGACGCCGCTTTCGTCCGGGGGAACATGCTTCGCCACAATATCCATGGCAACCTTGGCCAGGTACAGATTGGTCCCGATGCCGGCGGCAGCGGTGATCCCGGTTTCAGACAGCACCTCCCGGATCATTTTCACCGTCATTTCCCGGGCGGTGAGGTTTGCAGACTTCAGGTATCCGGTGAGATCGATGAAGCATTCGTCGATGCTGTATACATGGATATCCTCCGGACTGACATGGCGCATATAGATGGAAAAGATCCCGGTGCTGATTTCCTCATACAGCTTCATCCGCGGGGGCGCGGCAATATACGCCAGCTCCAGGGAGGGATCGGCCTCCAGCTCCCGGGCGTCGGCGGAGGAACCGGTGAAGCGGTATTTCCCGTCCTCCCCTCGGGGAAGCAGCCCCATGGCCAGGGCCTTCCTGAAGCGCTGGGCGTTTATCTCCCGCACCCGCTGCACCACCTCGAAGAGCCGGGCGCGGCCGGAGATGCCGCAGGCCTTCAGGGAAGGGGAAACGGCCAGGCAGATGGTTTTCTCCGTCCTGGACTCATCCGCCACCACAAGGTTGGTGGTCAGCGGGTCCAGCTTCCTGTCGACACATTCCACGCTGGCGTAATAGGACTTGAGATCGATGGCTGCATAAGATTTCTGCATGGTTCCTCCGATATCCGTTCATGCGGATACCCCCACCTGTTACCCGTTGGAGATACAGCTGAAGCACTCGATCCTCGACTCCGGCGCGACCTTGACGATGAAATCGGCTTCGTCCCAGGCGTGGTCCGCTTCGCCGCCTTCCCAGAAATGGATGTATACCTCTTCGCCGTCCCGGATCCACCAGTCCGTCTCCAGGGAGAGCACGTCCGCGCTGAGCTCCGGGTTTACATCCGCCAGCCAGCTGAGGAGCGTTTCCTCCGTCTCCTTCACCAGCGCCTGGTCCGGGTACGGTTCGAAATGCGTCTCCGCGGATTCCGACTGCCAGGGATTCGTCATATGCTGGAGGCCCAGCAGCCTTCCGATGGAATCGGTGAAAAGATGCCAGCTGCCGGTGCCGTCCACGTCGGCAAAATCCACATGGATCCATTCATCCGCATGGGAGGGCTGGGGACCTTCGATGACAACGGAGCCCTCCATGGACTCGTCCACTTCACACCCGGCCAGGGCGAGCCGGGCCGCAGCGGCCTCCAGGAGCCGCTTTTCCGTTTCCGGATCCAGGGAGGTGCGCTCCGGAGACACCAGGTTCATGGCCCCTTCCGCCGGCTCCACGCCGTAATCGGCGGGGTTGAAGCCGCCCACATGGCTGGATCCCCGGTCGGATACATCCAGCCGGAAGGAAATGTCCAGGGTCCGCTTTCCGTCGTTTTCCGTGTCCAGCTGAAGGGACGCTTTGCCCTCCGCGGACTCAAAGTTTCCGCCGGCATCCTGCTTCAGAAGGACCTCCGCCCCCTTCAGGGACACGCGGCGGGTGGAGCCCAGGATGGCCTGGGTTACGGTGATATAGCGTTCCATGGGGACCATGTCCCGCTCGTTGAGATGATCGTAATCCGTTTCAAAATACCGGTCTCCCAGAAACTGCACGGCCAGGTTCAGGGCGGTGTTCACAAGCTCCGGAACATCCTCTCCAGCCCGGAGGCGCAGGGATCTGCCGGTTTCATCGGAATTCGATTCCAGGGCGCCTTCCCCCAGCAGGTCCTCCGACTGGTCCGCCAGGATCCGGAGCAGGTCCAGGAGCGGGTTCAGCCGGACGGAGCTCCGCAGGATCGAGGAGGACTCGGCAGTAGTGCCGGTTTTATACACCCCCGGATAAAAAGCCTCCATTACATACACATTTTCCCCGTTGGCGATGACGGTGTATCCGCCTTCGCGCTCCGAGCCGTCCGCCCGGGGAGTCAGCAGCTTCCACTCCAGGAGGGAATCCGCGCCGTCCTGGACACACCGGACGTCCGCCGTTTTGAAGCGTTCCCCGTCCAGGGAAAACTCCGCGTGGCCCGTCAGCGTCACATTGCCGGTTTCAAAGAGCAGGCTGAGAAGGGAATCAACCATCAGGCGCGCCGGCGTTTCCGCCAGGGCGCCGGAGGCAAACAGCATCACGGCCAGGGCCGTGACCAGTGAAATGATTTTTTTCATAAAGCAATTCCTCCGTTGTTCTGTTTTTGCTGCCCGGGAGGCGTCCTTTCCGGGCGGGGAGTACGGAACCATTATAGAAAACCCCGGCGGCTTTTTCAACCGCCGGGGACAGAGGCGAGGGCTGCGGGAAGGCACGAAGGGAAAAATGTCAGCGGAAGGTGACATCCGGGGACGGAAATGTAAGCATCCGGTGGTTGATATGCATGGGACCAGGTATTATCATGAAGTGCGAAAGGTGGGAAATGTATGATCGGTAAGAATCTCCAGAAACTGCGGAAACAGCGCAGCCTGACCCAGGAGATGCTGGCGGAGCGGGTGGGCGTTGCCCGGCAGACCGTTGCCAAGTGGGAGACGGGGGAAAGCGCCCCGGACCTTCTGACAGCCGGAAGGATTGCGGAAGCGCTGGGAGTTTCCCTGGACGACCTGGTGAACGCGCCGGAGACCGAGCTGGACGGGCGCCCGGGCATGAGGGGAAAGCACATGTTCGGCGCGGTGGCCGTAGGGGAAAAGGGACAGATTGTGATTCCGGTGCGGGCGCGCCGGGTGTTCAATATCAATCCCGGAGACCAGCTGCTGGTGCTGGGGGACGAAAACAGCGGGCTGGCACTGATGAAAGCGGATTTTTTTATAAAGATTGCGGAGGAAATGCAGAATGAACGCTGAAAAGGAAAGTCCCCTGAGGGTGCAGGGACTGTGTAAAAACTATCCGGCTTTCCGGCTGGAGAATGTTTCCTTTGAGCTCCGGAAGGGGTGCATTACCGGATTTATCGGCCGGAACGGAGCGGGGAAGACCACCACCATCAACAGCATCCTGTCCTTTGTGAAACCCGACGCGGGAAGCATCTCCTTCTTTGGAAAGGAGGATTCCGCGGACAGCAGGGAAACCAAGGAAAGGATCGGGTTTGTTTCCGCCGGGATGACATACTATACCCGGAAAAAGCTGAAGGCGATTACGGCGGTGACGAAATCCTTCTATCCCGGATGGGACGGGGACGCGTACCGGAAATGGCTGGGGGCTTTCGGACTGGACGAGGAGAAAACCCCCGCGGAGCTTTCCAACGGAATGAAAATCAAATACGCCCTGGCGCTGGCCCTGAGCCACGGGGCGGAGCTCCTGATCCTGGATGAGCCCACCAGCGGCCTGGACCCGGTCAGCCGGGAGGAGCTGGTGGAGGTGTTCCTGAAGCTGAAGGACGAGGGGAAGACGGTTTTCTTCTCCACCCACATCACCTCCGACCTGGAAAAGTGCGCCGACAGGATCCTGTTCCTCCAGGAAGGAAAACTGAAGGCGGACGACACCCTGGACGCCTTCCGGGATTCCTGGCGGATTGCCGAATGCGGAAAGGAAATCCCCGCTGCCCTGAAGGAGGCGGCGAAGGGCTGCTGCCGCGTGCGGGACGGGTATACCCTGCTTGTGCGGAAGGAAGACGCCGGCGCGGGGGAAACCCGGGAAGCCAGCCTGGAGGAGATCATGATCCACCTGGAAAAGGAGGGAGAGGAAGCATGAAGCTGCTGATCAAGGAATGGAAGCTGTGTATGCATCCCACGGGATATCTTATGCTCCTGTGTGCGGCACTGGTGCTGGTTCCCGGTTATCCCTATACGGTGAGCTGCTTTTACATGGGACTGGCCATTTTCTTCATCTGCCTGACAGCCCGGGAAAACCATGACGCCGCCTATACCTTGACCCTGCCGGTATCCCGGGAGGACGCTGTGCGGGCCAGGATCCTGTTCTGCACGGCGCTGGAGGTTTTTGACCTGCTGATGATCGGGCTGATGGTCCTCCTGAAGGGCGCCATCGGGAACACGCCGAACCCGGCCGGCCTGGATGCGGGGCTGGCGCTGATCGGGGAGGGAATGATTGCCTTTGCCCTTTTCAACATGGTGTTTTTCCCGATTTACTACCGGGACATCAATAAGCCCGGAAAAGCCTTCGGATTTGCCGCGGCGGCGATGCTCGCGCTGATTGTCCTGGAGATTGCGGCGACCTATACGGTGCCCTTTTTCCGGATGCTGGACACGCCGGATCCGCAATACCTGAGCGAAAAAGGCCTGTATACCCTGGCAGGGCTGGCGCTGTTTGCGGGAGGCACGGCGAAGAGCATCCAGATGAGCAGGAAGCGGTTTGCGGAGGAGGACCTGAGCCTCTGAGCCTGACCGGAAGCGGCGCGGAACGAAGGCCGTCCCTCCGTTCCAGAAGAATGGAACAGAT
>CAMHSI010000046.1 GCA_946187775.1 uncultured Clostridia bacterium | reverse complement strand
ATCTATATCGCAGGCGGCACCCTGACCATCAACGCCGGGGACGACGCCATCCACGGCAACAGCGTGGTGCAGGTGGACAACGGCAGCATCGGCATCCAGGCGGCGGAGGGCATTGAAGGCACCTATATCCGGATCAACGGCGGAACCATCAACATCCAGAGCCGGGACGACGGTATCAACGCGGCCAACAAGTCCTCCGCCTATCGGGCGACGGTGGAGATCAACGGCGGGGACATCACGGTGGCCATGTCCGCCGGGGACACGGACGGCATCGACTCCAACGGGGACATCATCCTCAACGGCGGCACCGTCACCATTACGGGGAACAGCAGCGTTGATTACGACGGGAACGCCCAGTTCAACGGCGGAACCCTCATTGTCAATGGACAGCAGCTGTCCTCTATTCCCAACCAGATGATGGGCGGCGGAGGCCGCGGCGGCTGGGGAGGCCAGGGCAACGGCGGCTGGGGCGGCCAGGACAACGGCGGCTGGGGCGGCCAGGACAACGGCGGCTTCGGAGGCGGCCGGGGCCCGGGAGGCCGCGTCGGCTGGTAAAACACAGGAAGGAAGCGTGGCAGGATGAAGAAAATGCCGGACATGCGGCGGGTGCTGATGTCCCTGTGCGGCGTAGCGGTCTGCGCGGTGGCGGTGGGTTTTTTCAAGATGGCGGCGCTGGGGGTGGACCCCTTCCAGAGCCTGATGAGCGGCCTGGATAAGCTGATCCCGATTCCCTTCGGCACCCTGTATGTGATCGTGAACGTGATCCTGCTGGCATTCAGCTTGGCCTTCAACCGGCACAAGATCGGCATTGCCACCTTCATCAACCTGTTCCTGCTGGGATATATCACCCAGTTTACCCTGGAGACGCTGCAGGGATGGATCCCCGCGCCGGGGATCCCGCTGCGGATCCTGTTCCTCCTGGTCGGCATCGTGGTGATCTGTATCGGGAGCGCCCTGTACATGACGGCGGACCTGGGCGTGTCCACCTACGACGCGGTGGCCATCACCATGGCAGAAAAGTGGAAATGGGGCAAATTCCAGTACATCCGCATCGCCACGGACGTGGTGTGCGTCCTGCTGGGAACCGGGGTGTTCCTTCTGGGCGGCGGGGAGCTGGGCCAGGTTCCCGAAATCGTCGGGATCGGAACGATTATCACCGCCTTCTTTATGGGCCCCCTGATCGAATTTTTCAACGTGCATATCGCCCGGCCGCTGCTGGCAGGGGACAAAAAGGGCGCCGCGGCCACCTGACGGGCGGCTGGACACCCTCCAACATAAAAAATCCCTGCGCGGCAGGGATTTTTTATGCGGAGGCGAGAACGCGGAAGCGGGAGAGCTCCTGCTGGACGATTAAGGACGGCGGAGCAGGGAGAGGAACTGCGCTTCGGGCAGGGGCTTCGAGAACCGGAAGCCCTGGATAAGATCGGCGGACATATCCGCCAGCGCCCGGAGCGCTTCTTCTGTTTCCACGCCTTCCGCTACGACCTGCTTTTGCAGGTCGTGCATCATATGGATGGTATTGCGGAGAATCAGCCGGCCGCTTTCGGTGGACAGCTCATCCACCATGCTCTTGTCGATTTTGATGAGCCGGAAATGGATCCGGCTCAGGCGCTGAATATTGGAATAGCCGACGCCGTAGTCATCCAGGGCGAAGGTGTAGCCCAGGATGCGCAGGGCCCGCAGCCGCTCATGGGCGGCTGCGGTGATATGGTCGAAGGTGGTTTCCGTGATTTCGAAGCAGACCTGGGAAGGATCCACCTGGTACTGCTGCTGCAGGCGGCGGACCGTTCCCGGAAAATGGCTGTCCAGGCACTGGGCCACCGACAGGTTGATATCGATATACTCCAGCCCCAGCGCCTTCAGGTCATGCTCATGGATAAAGCGGAAGACCGCTTCCAGGATCTTTTCCCCCAGGGCAATGATGAGCCCCGACTTCTCCGCCGCGGGGATGAAGAAGACCGGGGGAATCAGTCCGTATTCCGGATCCCGCAGCCTTGCCAGGGCCTCGGCGCTCCGAAAACGGTTTTCCTTCAGGTCCCGGATGGGCTGGTAATGGATCTCCAGACTGTCGCCGTGGATCGCCCGTTCCAGGATCTCGTCGATATGGCTCAGGATCCTGTAATCCTGGCCGCCCACCAGATCCCGGGCGAGAAACAGCTGCTGCTCCTGCCGGCCGAGCAGCGGGAACCGGTGTCCCAGGCCGAGGATCTCCTTCAGATCCTTCAGGTCCTCCGGCACGCGGATCAGGCACATTTTCAGCATCGTCCGGATGCCTTCCCTGGGGGAGAAGCCGTTGCTTTTGCGCACGGCTTTTTCCATTTCCGACTGCAGGGAGTCCGCCGGGCCCTCGTTTTCCAGGATAAAATATACATTTCCGGGACGCTCGAAATAGATGTCCATCCGGGTTCCAGGCCGGCGGGAGACCTGGCTCCGGAAGCTTTCCATCCCCCGCAGGACCAGGGCGTCATACCGCTCGTCCCCCAGGTAGCCCCGCAGCTCGTCGGCGTTCACCAGTTGGCCGGCGAGGATCTGCACCGGCTGGCGGATCCGGAGCAGGTTGGCCAGGTCCTCCTGGTAGGCCTTCCAGCTCCGCACACCCAGGGTCGGGTCCATCCTTTCCTCCGGGCGCATCACGTGCAGCAGGATCATCAGAAGGGCAACGGAGGTGGAGAACATCTCCACCAGCAGGTGGGGGAAGACCAGCTGGACCGTTACCGCCAGGAAGGTCAGCAGGTATACGGAAATGACGGAAAACCATTTATGGAAGGACAGGAAACGGCGGCAGGACACGCAGCAGGCCAGGCCGGCAACGCCGTAAAGGGCGGCGTTCACATACAGGACCGTCATCAGGCGCTCCCGGCGGTATCCGTCCGCGGCGGACACGGAAAACACGTTCATCGTGAAAAGATTCTGCGCAAGGAGAAGGATGGAAACGGCATAGGGAAGAACGATCAGCACCCGGCAAAACAGGGGGCGGATCCGGTATTCGGTCCTTGTCATATGGAAGAGCCAGATAAAATAGGTCAGCAGCGTCCCGTGGCGCAGCACCAGGTACAGCGAGGATATGACCATGCCGCCGGCAACGGCCGCGCGGGAGAGGGGAAGCGGGTTCACCGTGTACTCCATGGCGATATCCAGCACGGTGCAGGCAAGGGACAGCAGGGTGATGAGCAGGAATGCGCGGTTGATCCGTCCGCGGGTCAGCTTCCGGGCACAGCAGGTCCAAAGGATGATCAGGTAAACCGGAATGGCGCACAGATCGAAAAAGATATTCCGCAATGTATTCACCCTGTTCCTGTTTTATGAATGGACGTTTTCTCAAAGCATATTATAGTCAATCCGCGCCCTTCAGGCAAGCAGGGGCAAGAATTTGCCGCGAAAAAGGAGGGGAATACCGAAAAAACACAGGCTCGACAAACCAACCGGGAAAAAATGTGGTAATATGTACCGAAGCCCCGGGAGGCCGGGAGAGAGAAACAGGAAGAGAAACGCCATGCTGTACATCATCGCCAATGAAACCGCCGGAAGCGGAAACGGGGCCGCCGTGCTGAAGCGGGTCCGGGAAATGCTGGAAGGGAAAGGGATTCCCTTCCGGGAGGATTCCACCCGGAGGCCGGGGCACGCCGTGCAGCTGGCAGGCGCGGCGGCGGCAGCCGGGGAAACGGAAATCGTCTGCCTGGGCGGGGACGGAACCCTGTCTGAGGTGCTCAACGGGCTGGCCGGGCGCTTTGTGACCATGTATTTCGTTCCCTGCGGAACGGGGAACGACTTCGTGAAGGTGCTGGACCTGCCGAAGGACCCGGTGGAGGCGCTGGAAAAGCAGCTGGAGGGAAAACCCGGGCGCATCGACATCGGCCGGCTGAACGACAGGTATTTCATCAACGTTTCCGGATCGGGATTCGACGTGGAGGTGCTGCGGCAGGCGGTCCGTTTCAAGAAGCTGGGGAGGGGCATCCTGCCCTACCTGCTGGGGATCCTGGCGGCGCTGAAGAACTTCCGCCCCCTGAAGACGGAGATCATCCGGGACGGGGAGACCACGACGGAGGAGGTTACCATCTTCTCCGTGGGAAACGGATGCTACATCGGCGGGGGCATGAAGGCAGTGCCCCACGCAAAACCGGACGACGGTCTGTTTGACGTGGTGATCGCCAAAAAATTCAGCCGCCCGGCGATCCTGCGGATGCTCAGCAGGTTCATTTCCGGGAAGCACACGGCGCTGAAGGGGGTCCGGGAATTCCGGTGCCGGGAAATCACCTTCCGCTGCCCGGGCATGGTGCTGGATGTGGATGGGGAGCTGATTCCCGCGGACGAGGCGCATTACGAGATCCTCCCGGCGGCGCTGGGAATACGGATCTGAAAAGGGGGAAATGCATGGGGAAACGAACGGTTAAAGAGGCGTTCCTTTCTTCTGTCCCGGTGATGGCCGGGTATATCGTGCTGGGCATGGGGTTCGGCATCCTGGCCCACAACGCGGGATACGGCCTCCCCTGGGCCTTTGCCATGAGCCTTTTGATGTACGCCGGCTCCATGCAGTATGTGGGGATCGGCCTGCTGACCGGCGGGGCTTCGGTACTGAATACCCTGCTGACCACCATCATGGTCAACGCCCGGCACCTGTTCTACAGCATCTCCATGATCGACCGCTACAGGGACGCGGGGAAATACAAGCCCTACATGATTTTCGCCCTGACGGACGAAACCTATTCGCTGCTGTGCGACGGGAAGGCGCCGGAGGGAACGGAGCCCCACCGCTACCGCTTCCTGGTGTCCCTGTTCAACCATTTCTACTGGATCTGCGGCAGCGTGCTGGGGAGCCTGCTGGGCAGCGTGCTGCCCTTCTCCACGGAGGGCATCGAGTTTTCCATGACGGCGCTGTTCATCGCCTCCTTCACGGAGCAGTGGCTGTCCTCGAAGCAGCATATCCCCGCGGCGGTGGGCCTCCTGGGGACGCTGGGCTGCCTGCTGGTTTTCGGACCGGGAAAGTTCCTGATTCCGGCCATGCTGGTGATCACCCTGGCGCTGTCGCTGCTGCGGGGAAAGCTTGACGCGGGGAAGGAGGCGGAATCATGACGGCTCCTGCCCATTCCGCCGTGCTGGTGGCCGTCATGGCCGGCGCGACGATCCTGCTGAGGTTCCTGCCGTTTATCGCCTTCCGGAAGCGGACACCCCGGTACGTTGCCTACCTGGGCCGGGTGCTTCCCCCGGCCATCATCGGGATGCTGGTGATCTACTGCCTGAAGGATGTGCAGGTGCATACGGCGCCCTTCGGCGTCCCGGAGCTGCTCGCCGGCGCGGCGGTGGTGCTTTTGCAGGCATGGAAGAGGAACTCCCTGCTGAGCATCCTCGCGGGGACGGGGGTATACATGCTGCTGGTACAGGCGGTTTTCTGACAAAAGGAAAAGGCAAAGAAACAAACAAAAGGGAGGAAAAGAAAAATGAACATGAAGACAATCCAGCTGGTCCTGGCGCTGGCCCTGGCCTGCGGGGTGCTGCTTTCCGCGGGCTGCGCGGCAGGGGAGACCGTAAAGCTTTCCGACGACGCGTCGGGCTTTGTGCTGCTGACGGAGGCGGTGCCGGACGCCATCCTGGAAATCCGGTATTATTCCACCTACAATTTTGTCGGCGACCGGATCGACGGGTATGAGGAACCGTTGGCGTTCCTGACGAAGGAAGCGGCTGCGGCCCTCCGGGAGGTCAGCGACGAGCTGGTCGGAAAGGGATACCGGCTGAAGATCTACGACGCCTACCGGCCCCAGCGGGCGGTGACGCACTTCATGAACTGGGCCCTGGACACCGGGGACACCCGGATGAAGGAATACTTCTATCCGGAACTGGAAAAGGACGTGCTTTTCCCCCAGGGCTACATCGCCGAGCATTCCGGCCACAGCCGGGGAAGCACGGTGGACCTGACGCTCTTTGACATGCGGACGGAAAAGGAAGTGGATATGGGCGGCACCTTCGACTACTTCGGGGAGCTCAGCCATCCGGACTACAAGGGAATCACGGAAGAGCAGTACGCCAACCGGATGATCCTCCGGGAAGCCATGATGAACCACGGATTCCGCCCCCTGGCGGAGGAATGGTGGCACTTCACCCTGGACAAGGAACCCTATCCGGACACCTACTTCACCTTCCCGGTCAACAGCGATTCCCTGAAATAACACCAATAACAAAATAACAAAATAACAAAACAACAAAACAACAAAAAAATCCGTCTCCCCGGTCCCGGGGAGACGGATTTATTTTCCCGAAAAAACCTTACCGGCTCCTGCGGTCATGGCCGCCCTTCCGGTAGTATTCTGCCTTGGCGGCGTACATGGCCTGATCAGCCTTTTTGATCAGCGCCGCCAGCTCCAGGTCGGGATAATCGGAGGACAGGGCGCATCCGGCGGAGAGGCTGAGCTGCTTTACCTCTTTGCCGCTCCAGACTTTGGTCTCGTGCTCCAGGCGGGCGAGGACCGCGGAGGCCTCGTCCTTTCCCATCTGGGCCAAAACAACAAACTCGTCGCCGCCGGTCCGGTAGCAGCGGCCGGAGCCGCCGAAGGCCTTCTCAATGCACTGGGCCGCCCCGATGATCAGCTCATCCCCGGCGTCGTGCCCGATGGTGTCGTTGGTAGCCTTCAGCCCGTTGATGTCAATCGTGAAGGCAGCGTAGTTGTCAGGAACCCACGTCATGGCGCTGTAGCGCTCCAGGTCCTTGTTATAGGCGTAACGGCTGTAGGCCCCGGAAAGCGCGTCTTTCATCAGCTCCTTGCGCTGCTTGCGGATATGCGCGTCCGCGGACATCTGGTAAAACTCCGAATAATGGATGAACATAAGCGTCGCGCCCATGGTCAGCCCCACGTAGGCGGTGCGGAATTCCCCGCCCAGCACCTCCTGGATGAGGATGCTGACGACCACCAGCAGCAGCACGGAATAAAGGGAGACCCTGTTCCGCCGCATATAGCCGGAGCCGTAGGCCAGGAACTCGGCCCCCGTCAGCACGATGACCACGAAATACACTACGATATAGATGGGATACAGCGGCCCGTGGGTATAGCGGTGTCCGTTGTCGATGACCACCATCCACCCGGTGAAAAGGCACAGGAGCTGGAAAACCGCGTTGCCGACCAGTACACCCATGAGGGCCTTCCGCCACCGGTCATGCAGCTTGATCTGCGTCACAAGGGCGCCGCCGGCCAGGGGCGTGAGGATGTAATCGATGCATTTCACAGCTGAAAGCACCCACTTGGGAACAGCCGTGTTCCCGCTCAGGTGGAGCCCCAGGCATTCCGCGAAAGCGGACAGGGCAATGATTGCATAGGTCAGGTAGAACCGCCGTTTATCCTCGCCTGGGATCCAGCTGTTTTCCCAGACCAGGATGCAAAGCACCAGCAGCGCAGCCCAGCACAGCGCGATCAGCGAAGTGTAGTACCCCAGCACGCGGTCTCCTCCTTTCCCGGTCCGTCCGTAAAGCACAAATACACTACTCTATATTATTTTATACTTGATTTCGGCCCACTTGGCAACGGGGAAGAAGAAAAGGAAAAGGGGACAATCAAAAAAAGAGCATAAAATACACAAAACAACAAGAAACAAGCGAAAAAAAATCGACCCAACCCCGGCATCCAATTTATGTAAAAGTTACCCAAAATTTACCAGACAATACATCCTGTGCAACTTTTCATCCGAAAGCCTCGGCAATCAGACGGGAAAAAAGAACCAAAATCCGAACAATAAAAAACCAGGCAAACCGGAAACAAGCGCACAAAATGAGAAAATAGAACAGGAAATATAGGGGAGATCCATGCCAAGAGCAAACTTTTGACCAACATTACACGGCAGGAGGGTAAAAACGTTCGTGTTTTTGGGAAATCAGCCAAACGCATGTATTACAAGGCCTATGCACGCATCATCAAGGTTTTCTGAAAAATTTTTTGAAAAAAATCAAAATGTTATTGTAAAATGGCTTGCATGTATCCGATATGTAACCGTTTATCCGGATAATAGGAGATGACCAGGGGAAAGTCGACTCTTTTATGGAATCGTTTCCGAAATGGTCCGGCAGCCCGGCTGACAGAATGCCGGGAAGCACGTATAAAAGATTGAGAAGGATCCCTGCGACAGGGAGCACCGCTCCCGGCAGATTCAATCAGACGCACTGAGGTGCAATCAGGAGGTGGAACGCATGAAGAGAATTGTAACGGTTATCCTGGCCGCTGTGATGCTTTTCAGCTGTCTGTATGCTGCGGCTGCAGAAGACATTATTGAGACGGAAGCTGTCGTTGAAACGCCCGTCTATTTCAACGGAACGCTGGAGGCCCGCCCGGGCGATCCCGCTGTATCCGGAGAGAAAGCCATTTTAACGGCCATCGTTAAGGACGCGAACCTGGAGTACAGCCTCCAGTGGGAGCGGAAGACCGGGGAAGACACCTGGACCGCCATCCCCGGCGCCAACACCGAGCGGTACGAGTTCACCGCGGACCTGCCGGCCGGCAGCCACATCTTCCGCGCCGTGCTGAGCGCAGCGGACGGAACGGCCCTGACCGCTGAAACAACTGTGACCGTCCTGCAGCCGGAATCGGAACCCGTTGCGGAGCCCGAACCCGTAGCTGAGCCCGAACCCGTTGCGGAGCCGGAACCCGTTGCTGAGCCCGAACCCGTGGCCGAGCCGGAACCCGTTGCGGACCCGGAACCCGTGGCCGAGCCGGAACCCGTTGCGGAGCCGGAACCCGTTGCGGAGCCCGAACCCGTGGCCGAGCCCGAACCCGTGGTGGAACCGGAACAGGCACAGGTCGAGGAAGCTCCCGCTGTGGAAGAGCCCAAAGAAGAGCCCAAGGAAGAACCCGCTGTTGAAGCGGCCCACGTTGAAGCTGCTCCCGCTGAAGAAGTTCCTGCCGAAGAAACGGTAACCGAAGAAGCCCCCGCGGTGGAGACGGAAGCTGAAGTTCCCACCGAAGATGCCGCAGCGGAAGTTCCCGCTGGGGAAGCAACCGAAGAAGTGACCGAGCCGGCAGGGGAAGTCCCCGCGGAAGAAGCGGCAGCGGAAGCTCCTGCGGAAGAAGTTCCCGCTGAGGAAGCAACCGAAGAAGTAACCGAAGAAGCGATCGAAGTCCTCGCGGAAGTAACTGAAGAGGAAACGGCAGAGGAAGCTCCCGAAGCGACCGAGCCGGAAGCGGAAGTTCCCGCGAAGAAAGCGACCAAAGAGAGGACCAGGAAGGAAGAAACCGAAGAAGCCACCGGAGATGTTCCGGAGGAGCTGGAGATCGAAGATTATGAAACGCCCCTGGGAATCGCCCCGGTGGCGGCCGAAACGGAGAAGGCGGTTCACGTCTTCGCTTCCCAGGTGGGAAATCTTGTGAACCTGACGAGCAAAGTTTCAGGCTTTGAAGAATACGAGATCAGATATCAGTGGGAATGCGACAAGCATGACGGAGCCGGCTTCCAGGACGTGATCGGAGCGAACGAGAGTACATACAGGTTCTACGCTACGCCCGAGAACGTACATTGGGAATGGCGGCTGTCCATATACTTCTGACGATCGGGAATTCACGCATGCTCCCGGGGCGGAAAGTCCGCCCCGGGAATACGCGGTTATAAGAGGGGAAACATCCAAGGAGGATGCGGACGATGAAAAACGGTTATTACAGCATTAAAAAACGCCTTCTGGCGGTCATTCTGTCCCTGATGATGATCTTCCAGATGATGCCGGCGGGAGTTCTGGCAGAAGGAGGAAGATTCACCAGCGACCCGGTCGCGGCCTATACCGTTACCTGGGAGATTGACGGACAGATCGGGACATATATGTCCTCGAAGGAAAACATGCTGCTGAGTGATATCCTTCCGGAAGATCCGGAGAAGGAAGGAGATTTCCGCTTTGTCGGATGGGCGGACAGGGAAGGAAATCCCGTGAATCCTCAGGAGACCTTTGTAACAGCAGATATCTATGTAAAAGCTGTGTTCGAGGACAATGGTAAAACCGCTTCTCCGGACAATGAACCGGCTGAAGTGAAATACCATGATGTTCGCTTCGTTGCCAACGGAGAGACAGTGGAAACCCGCAAGGTTGCAGAGGGGGAAGCCATTGGTGCATTCCCCGAAGCTCCGGCTCGCACAGGATATACTTTCCATCACTGGATGGCTGCGGGACAAGGCAACGAGGTTAATGCGGGGACAATCGTAACGGCTGACACGGAAATCGTGGCCTCATATACGTGCGATTATCCGGCACTGAGTGTTCAGGGCTTCGGAAACGGCTGGACAGTTTCAGTCAAGATTCCAGAAGGTGCGTTGCCTGAAACAACCATGTTCCGCGTTCTCCCTGTCAATGGTGAGAAATACCGCGATGCAGTCGAATCAGCGGTGGGAGGTTCTGTCGGAAACATCACCGCAGTCGATCTGTTCTTTTTGGATCGTTTTGACAGATCCAAGGAGCTCGAACCCCTGAAGCCGGTAACGGTGAAGGTATCAATTCCCGGACTCGACAATTCAACAACCCATTCGGTGGTTCATGTCAAAGATAACGGAGAGGCGGAAGTTGTACAGAGTGGTGTTTCCGGATCGAATTTCACATTTGAAGCCGACCAGTTCTCCATCTATGCGGTGACGGACGATAAGATTGTCACATTCAATTTCTATGACGGCGACGGAAACCTGATCACAAGCGAATACATCAAGAAAAATAAAGATGGAACCGTTCAGGACTTGTACAATCCATCCTTCACACTTAAATACGGTGAAGGCTTCTATGGATGGGCAGGAGAAGAACACGCTCAGAGCGGGAAGACGATCAGCCAACTGAATGAGGAAATTGAGAGTTCCTGGAGTCAGCTTCCGAACCAGGTAAACTACTATGCTGTCATCAAAAAAGTGTATGTAATCAGATATCAGAAATATGACAGCAACGGAAAACTGACTGTTCTGAAAACTGTAGAGATTCCTGTGGATGCTGATGCAGCAGAAAAAACCTATACGATCGAGGGTGACCTGGGTTCTGATACCGGAGCGACCTTCCTGGGATGGATGACACAGGATGGAACAGTGCATGAAGAGGGCGAAACGATCCAGGTCGACAAGCACTGGGATTTCTATCTGAAGGAGACAGGCCGTTACTGGCTCGTTTTCGACAACAATGCCGGCGGCCCTGGCAGCGGAGTAGAATATATTCCGCCGCAGCTGGTCTTCGGTGAAGGCAAAGTGACAGTTAAGCCGGAGGATCCGGAACGTGCCGGTTATTCCTTCCTGGGGTGGAATACAACGGAAGACGGAACCGGAGAATGGTGGTATAAAGCTGACGGAAGCAGCACCAGCCAGTTTGGCGGCACGCTTACAGAGGATGTTACGCTGTTCGCACAGTGGGAAGCTGCTCCGACCCGTTATCATGTTGTCTTCTGGCAACAGGATCCGGGAGATGAAGCTGATGCCACAGATAACGAGAAACATTATAACTATGTCGGCGGATATGAGATCAGCGAGAATGTATTCACGGGTGACACGGTCACGGTTTCTGATCAGGACAAAGGCTATACACATCGGGGATCGGTAACCATTGGCAATAATACGGTCGATTTTAAGAATTACCACTTCAACACGACCAAAACGGATGTATCCAAGGTCGCCGCAGCAGACGGCTCAACCACGCTGAATGTTTACTATGATCTGGATGATTATACGCTTTCATTCCAGATAGAGGATTATACTTATACAGCAACAACAAGCAATAGCGGAACACAATATGGATATGATAATGGTACGTATTTTAAGTTAACTAAAAGTTCTGGAAAGTGGTATTATTATTCTGATAGGGAATGGCATGAATATTCAGGTTCCAGGTATACTCGTAGTCAGAACAAGGCATGGCAGACTATTAAGGTAATTCATGCATTATCAGGGCATAATATTTCTGATAATTTCCCGATTGTTGGTACGAACGGTATAACATACAACGATGGACAACGTTGGAAACCACAAAATGATACTGAGTGGAAAGAGGTCATGGTTTATGTTGAGACCATGCCTGCCAGAAACGTGACTTTCCGTCTGAGTACAAGTACCAATGACATAAAAACCATGTATTACATGGTGGAAGCCCTTCCGGATGACACGAATACAGAGCAGTTCGATGGGAAACAGTTTGTGGTATACAATTCAATAGGTGCTAAATACTACGGTATAACAGTAGAGGACTATGTAGACTTATCAGGATTTGGAAAATATGCTGTTTCACCGGAATACACACACTACAACGGTGTATTTACTTATTACGTTCCTACACAGAATTCTGAAGAACCAGCAACAGTGGTTCGTTTCTACTACCTGAGGAATCGACATAACATTCACTATATTTCCGGCAGTTCGAGCATAGACTCAGACAGTATTATGTTCGGTCAGAAACTGAATGAATATGGCCCCGGCGGGGATAAATATTATATTCCGACCAATGGACAGGACGGATATGCATTTGTCGGCTGGTATACAGACGAGAATTTCGCGGAAGGCACTGAGTTTAATTTCAAGGGTACAATGCCGGACAATAACATTACGCTTTACGCCAAGTGGGAGCAGCAGCGTGTGCGCGTTGTGCTGGATCCGAATGCGCCTGCAGGTTCGTACTCGTTTGAAAACAACCAGGCGCTGTCTTTCCGCCTGAATTACAATGAGAAAATTAAATCGGAAAACATCACAGGATCCGCTGCTGCGCGAGCAGGATACGAACTGGATCATTGGGAAACACTGGATGGGGAAATCTGGAATTTTGAAACGCAGGTAAATGTAGAGAGCCCCGGTGTTAACATGGATTACCAGAACACTGACGACTGGAAACAATATGGCGATAACGACGGCGAGCATGCCAATGTAAAGGGAATCCTGAAACTTCGGGCGGTCTGGAAGCTGAACGTTGAAGAAAACAGCGTTTATGTGATCTACAAGGTTGGTGACGGATACCTCAAATATAACAGCGACGGACAACTGCAGACGATCGTACCTGTGGACAATATGAGTTACACCCTGCAGGAGGAGGCAAATAGCGTTAGTTTCCAGGCTCATCCTGCACCGGTCGATTTTGCGGACGGTTATGAATTCTCGGGCTGGGCGCTTCAGGATGCAAACGGTGCGAAGTCCGGCACAATTTTCCAGAGCGGTCAGTCAGCGACAGTGGAAGATACATACTTCAAAACAGAAACATTGACGGACAGTCAGGGAAACAGTGCTACATTCCGCTATATTGTTCTGGAAGCGGAATTCACCCCCAAGGAAAACATGGCGACCATGGTCATCCTGGATGGCAATCAGGGAACGACGGCATCGGGATCGATGACGGTTGAACAAAGCTATCTTGTCAATAAATCCTTTGAAATTCCGAGCGGGGATCTCTTTACGCGGGAGAGATATACGTTTACGGGATGGAATACCCAGGCGGACGGCGAAGGAACGTGGTTTGAACCGGAAACCATTGTTGCCGCTGACAATCTGACCGGTGATGCATGGAATGCTGATAACAAGGATAATATTCTCTACGCAATCTGGCAGCCGAACATTGTTATCGATGTTGAAGGCACAGAAAAGACTGTAGTCTATAACGGACAGGAACAATCCAATAAGGAATATACAGTAAAATACAGGTTGGGCGATGAAGAGATTGAGAAATCCCAGTTGCCTGCAGGAGTTACTGTTACCATTGACGAGTCATTGTACACTGCAGCGACAGGCCTTGCGATTAAGCATTATGAAGCTGAACCTCTGAGTGAAGATCAGCTGAATGAACTGATTACTGTGGCGGACAGCAATACACCAAAGTATAAAGTTGAAAAGTCTTATACACCTGCGAAGCTTCATATTGTACCGATCCCGCTGACGATCACTATCAATGACAAAACTGTTCCGTATAACGGCGAGTTGCAGTATGGTTATGAACCGGATGACTATACGTTAACGGGCCTGATGTCTGGTGATGTTCTGACAGTGACAGGGTATGTACCAGCCAGTGGAAAGACTGTCGGGACATACACAAATGGCAATAAAGATAATGTAACGATAACGATCACCAACAATGGGAAAGATGTAAAGTCTTCCTATAATATAACGGTTGTAGCCGGCGAGCTGAAGATTGAGCCTGCGAAGGTCACAATTACAGCAGAAAATGCGAAGAAGACGTATGACGGCAAAGCACTGACCGAGGACGGATTCAAGGTAACAGGCCAGGCAGAGACGGATACGCATGAGTTCGCAGTAGTCATGACCGCAGCGAGCACGATTACGAATGTAGGCACGCAGCCGAACGTAATTGCGACAGTGGACGGCGTTGCGGTAACAACCGGAACGGAGACAGCGGTAGGCAACTATCTGGTCACAACCGCAG
>CAMHSI010000045.1 GCA_946187775.1 uncultured Clostridia bacterium | reverse complement strand
GGCGCGTCCCGCGCCAGCGAGGATAAGAACCATGCGAAAATATACCCGCCAGGTGGTACTCCTGGCCCTTGCCGTGCTGGTCCTGACCGTTGCCGGCCGTTTGCTCACCGGCAGTACCCGGCAGGTTTCCCTTCCCTATAATCCCCCGGGGGAGGGGGAATCTCTTCCCGTTCCGTACGTGGATGACCCGGAAATCCTCCGGCTGGAAAACGTCCGGTTTGAGCCGGGGCGCTTCGTCTTTGATGTTGTTCCCCTGAAGCAGGGCAGCGCCCTCGTCGGCCTCCGGGACTCCCGGGGCAGAGACCTTCCGGAGATCATCGTCTTTTCCGTGGACCGCTTCCAGACCCTCTACAACGAAAACAACGGCAGCTTCACCGGGGACACCGTTGTCATGATCGGCCTCACAGCGTTCCTGCTGGTGCTCAGCGCCATCATGCTCCACGGGTACCTGTCCGCCCGGGGCCCTGCCTTCTATGCCTATTCCACCGTGTTTTACATCGGTTTTTTCTTCTTTGCCCTGATTACGGGCCTGACCATGCTGCTCCTCACCGTGAGCCACCTGGCCCGGCCGGATTCCTTCTCCATGATGAGCGTTTATACATCCCTGAGCGGCGCTTCCACCCTCTTCATGCAGCTGACCGCTCCCCTGCTGCTGGTTTTCTGCGCCGCGCTGGCCGTGAGCAACCTGGCGCTGCTCCGCCATAACCGGCCCCGGATCCAGAACCTGCTGGGAATGCTGCTGGCCTTCCTGATCCTTGCCGGCGGCGCCTTTGGCTTCTGGCTGTCCGGCCGGAACTTCTCCGGCTCCGTCACGGAATACCGCATCCAGTCCGCCATTGAGAATGTGTACAGCACCGTCTTCGTCTATTTCGAGTGCATCCTGGCCGGCGCCGTGGTCTGCGCCTTCCGGGCCGCCCGCCGGCAGCCGCCCATGGACCGGGATATCATCATCATCCTTGGCTGCTGGTTCCGGAAGGATGGCACCCTGCCGCCCCTGCTCCGGGGCCGGGTGGACCGGGCCGTCGCCTACTGGCGGGAGCACCTGCGCCTCACCGGCCGGGAAGCCTGGATCATCCCCTCCGGCGGCCGGGGCCCGGACGAGCCCATGCCCGAGGCGGAGGCCATGAAGGCCTACCTGCTGCAGCAGGGCATTCCGGAGCGCGTGATCCTGCCGGAAACCCGTTCCGCCAACACCCTGCAGAATCTTTCCTTCTCCCGGAAAATCATGGAGGACAACGGACTCTCCGGGCCCGTCATCTTCTCCACCACCAATTACCATGTGTTCCGCAGCGGCCTGTGGGCCGCGCAGGCCGGATTGCGCGCCGAGGGCATCGGCAGCAGGACCCGGTGGTGGTTCTGGCCCAACGCCTTCGTCCGGGAATGGATCGGCCTCATCGCCAACCGCTGGAAGCAGGAGCTGGTCCTGCTCCTTCTGATGGACAGCTTCTTCGCCCTCCTGTCCCTGACCATTATCGGATAATCCCTTTTATTCCCCCGCCTGCCCGCAGAGTACGGTGCAGGCGTTTGATTTTTGTTCCTTTTCTTCGCCCTCCGCGGTCCTGTAGCGAACCAGGGCTTCGTTGACCATCAGGCCTTGCCCTGCCTGCGCTTCCGTAACCGCGGTCCGGAAGTAATAGACGGCGGAGGCCCCGGCGTATACCGCCGCGTTCCTCCGGCAGGGTTCCTCCCCCTCCTGCAGCAGCAGCTCCAGCCGCACGTCATAAATCTCCTGTTTCCCCGGGTTTGTCACCGTGATCCGGAATTCCGCTTCCTCTCCCGCGCCGAACCGGACCCCCGCCTCCGGCACGCTCACGCATTCCGTGTATACATACACGTCCCCGCCGGGGATGCCCGCCGGTGCCTGCCACATCAGGGCGCCTGTCCCGGTATCCCCGCTGCCCGATGCCTCCACCAGGCCCAGCAGCATGCCGGCTTCCGCGTCCTCCTCCGTAACCGTGTAAAGCTCGTCAAAAACGCGGATCTCCCCCTCCTCCATGGTTCCGGGGGTCCATACGCTTCCCGTCAGGCTGTCCGTCACCCGGACCTCCTCCGCCCGGCTGCCGGTCCGGTTCCGGATTTCCGTGCGCAGCGCCGCTGTCTCTCCGGCGGTGAAAAAGACGCCGTTCTCCGGCCCCTTTGTCACGGTCTTCGCCACAGCCAACTCCTTTTTCCGGCTCACCGGCAGCTCCAGGGCTTTCAGCAGCCCCGGCCAGGCGATCCCGTCCGCCTTCATTCCCAGGTCCTTCTGCGCCCGCTTTACCGCCGCTTCGGTGGCGCTGTCATATTTTCCGTCCACCCGGCCTTCGGAATATCCCTTCCGGATCAGCGCCCGCTGCAGGGCCTTCACCGCCTCCGGATCATTCTCCCCGCCGGCGGCCAGGGTGCCGTCCGGATAGAAGCTTTCCTTCTTTTCCTTTCCGCAAAGGCGGCAGGCCGCTGTCCGCTCCCCGGAGGCAAATTCCCCCGCCGCCGTAACCGTTGTCCATTCCCCCATATCGTGCACGTGGGCGCCCTCTCCCTCAGCCGCCGCCGGCACCGCCAATATCAATGCCGCCATTACCACCGCTATCATCGCCGCCAGCCGGGCCGGCAGCCTTCCCATCTTCCTCATGTCCATGCTCTCCCTCCCGTCCCTCAGTATACCACATCCCCCTCCCGCGTCATAGTGACTCACGTCCCCATGACTCAGCAGCTTGACTCCCGGCATGATCCCCGGTATACTGCAGGAAAAAAGCGGCGTTCCCTTTGCCGCATGCAGGTGAAAAATATGCTGGATAAAAATCTTTACAGAACCATCCCCGGCCTTCCCCTGCCGGTTCCTCCCATCTTCCTCGGCACCGCCATGGCCCCGCTGATGCAGTGCGGCGAAGGCTCCTCCGCCCTGCTGGACAGGGTTTTCGACTCCGGCGTCACCGCCTTTGATACCGCCCGCAGCTACGGCCGGGCGGAGGAAGCCCTGGGCGCCTGGATGGAGAGTCGGGGCTGCCGCTCCGATGTCACCGTGCTCACCAAGTGCGGCGATATCCGGAACGGCATCGTGAAGGTCGACCGCCAGGTCATCACGGAGCAGATGTCCCGGAGCCTGGACGCCCTCCGCACCGGGTGTATCGATATCTTCCTGCTCCACCGGGATGACCCGGATACCCCCGTGGAGGAATTCATCGATACCCTCAACGAAGCAAAAAGCAACGGCCTCATCCGGGTTTTCGGCGTGTCAAACTGGTCCCACCTGCGCATTGCCAAGGCCAACCGGTACGCCGCGGAGAAGGGCCTCTCCGGCTTCTCCGTTTCCAGTCCCAATTACAGCCTTGCCCTGCAGCTGAAGGATCTCTGGGGCGGCGGCTGCATCACCCTTTCCGGCCCGGAAAACGCGGATGCCCGCGCCTGGTACCGGAAGAACCGGATGCCCGTGATCGCCTATTCCGGACTGGGCCGGGGCTTCTGCAGCGGCCGCTTCCGGGCCGGTGATTACGAAGCCGCCCGCCGGATCCTGGACAGCTACGCCTGCGACGGCTTCCTCTATCCGGAAAACATGGAGCGCCTCCGCCGGGCGGAAATCCTGGCGGAGCAGAAGGGGCTCACCGTTCCGGAAATCGCCATGCGCTACCTGTTCGGCAGCGGCATGAACCTTTTCGCCGTCGTGAGCACCTCCTCCCCAGAGCGGCTGGAGATGAACCTCCGGGCCGCCGCCTGTCCCCTGACCGAAGAAGAAACCGCCTTCCTGGAAGGAACGGAGGAGACACGGGACGGTTCTCTGTCTCCTTGATTTCCCGCGTTCTTCCGCTGTCATTGACGTTTCTTTTTCCCCCGTATTATAATGGAGCGACAAATGAATAGCCGGCGTATCTGCGTGGAAACACGCGGCGCTGCGGAGAAATCCGCGCGCCATGGGAACCGGGTGTGATTCCCGGACTTTCCCGGAAACCGTGAAACGGACGACGGAGCACGGGACGGAAGTCTCAGCCATTGCGGCCCTGCCGCGAGAAGGAGCTCCAGGTAGGATGATGTCAAGTCGGGAGACCTGTTTACGCCGTGATCACAGGATCCTCTGGGGTTAGGATCAGCTGGCGGTGCCGATGTTATCGGTCTGTTTAGTGTTCCTCAGAGAGGGGCACTTTTATTGCTGTCCCTCCCGCTGTTTCATTTGATCTTCTTTTTTAGGAGGGGTGTCAAATGACACGCAAACTGGTATCCCTTTTCCTTGCGGCGGCGCTGCTGGCGGCCTTCGTTCCCGCGATGGCTGAAAGCGGCCTCACCGTCACCGACATGACCGGCCGGGAAATCGCCCTGGACGGCCCCGCCTCGAAGATCGTCGCCCTGACGGCCTCCGATGTGGAAATCATCTACGCCCTGGGCGCCGGAGACCTGCTGGTCGGCCGCGGGGAGTACTGCGATTATCCTGCGGAAGTGCTGGATAAGCCCGTGGTCAAATCCGGCGCGGAAACCAACCTGGAAGAGATCCTCGCCCTGCAGCCCGACGTGGTCCTCATGGCCACCATGGCCCAGACCGAAGACCAGGTGAACGCCCTGGAGCAGGCCGGTGTCCGGGTCATCGTCTCCGATGCCCAGAACCTGGACGGCGTCTACCAGGCCATCAACCTCATCGGCGCCATCACCGGGAAAACGGAGGAAGCCGCCGCCCTGGTGAAGCAGATGCAGGATACCTTCGCCGCTGTGAAGGCTAAGTCCCAGGATACCGGCAAAACGGTATACTTCGAGGTTTCTCCCCTGGAGTATGGCCTGTGGGCTGCCGGAAACGGCACCTTCATGAATGAGCTGGCCTCCATCTGCGGCCTGACCAACGCCTTCGCGGACGTGGAGGGCTGGGGGGAGATCTCCGAGGAGCAGGTCTTCGCCAAGGATCCCGATTATATCGTCACCACCAGCATGTACTGGGGTGAAGGCCCGACCCCGGTGGAGGAAATCCGCGGCCGTGCCGGCTGGGATCAGCTCAAGGCCGTGAAGAACAACCAGATCTTCAATGCCGATTCCAATGCCATCACCCGTCCCGGCCCCCGGCTCATGGACGCGGTGCAGGCGCTGTATGACTTCGTGTACGGCGCGGAAGCCGAAGAAGCTCCCGCCGCCTGATCGGGAAAGGAAAAGCCATTGAACCCGGTTCATCTGAAAAACAGGAGCGGCCTCGCCTTGGGCGGGGCCGCCCTCTGGACCGCGGGCGTGCTGGCCGTCTTCGTGCTGTGCGTCTGCCTCGGAAGCGTCACCATCCCCCTGCGGGATATTGCAGCCTCCGTCTTCGGCGGCGAAGTTTCCAGGGAATCCTACCGGGCTATTGTCACCTGGACCCGGATTCCCCGGGTGCTCTGCGCCGGCATCATGGGAGCCTCCCTGGCCCTGTGCGGTGCCGCCATGCAGGGCCTGCTCCGCAATCCCCTGGCGGACGGATCCACCCTGGGGGTATCCTCCGGCGCGGCGCTGGGCGCCGCCCTGTCCATCGTCCTGGGAGTGTCCCTCCCCGGGCTGGAGAGCGCCGGCCCGGCCGCCATGGCCATGCTCTTCTCCTTCGGCAGCCTGGTGATCATCCTGGCCCTGGCCTGGGGCATGGACCGGAATTTCGCCACCCATAATATCATTCTCATCGGCGTGGTCTTCACCATGCTGGTTTCCGCCCTGCTGAGCATCCTGATCACCTTCTCCGGGGAAAAGCTCCGCTCCATTACCTACTGGACCATGGGCTCCCTCAGTGGCAAGAGCTATGAGCAGGCTGCCCTCCTGGCGGTGGGACTGGTCCTTTTCGGAACGCCGCTGCTACTGCAGGGCCGGGAGCTGAACGCCTTCGCCGTCGGCGAGGAGAACGCCCTGCACGTGGGGGTTCCGGTCCGCCGAGTCAAGCTTACCGTCCTGGTCTGCGCCTCCGCCCTGATCGGCATCTGCGTCTCCATCGGCGGCAGCGTCGCCTTCGTCGGGCTGATCATTCCCCATATCGTCCGGCTCGTTTCCGGGCCCAACCACCGGCGTCTCCTGCCCGTTTCGGCCTTCGCCGGGGCCATCTTCCTGATGCTGGCGGACCTGGCCGCCCGCACCGTCCTCAGCCCCCTGGAGCTGCCCATCGGCGTGGTCACTTCCCTGATCGGCGCCGTCACCTTTATCACCATCTTCTACCGGAGCCGGAAAGGGGGTGTCCGCTGATGCTGTCCGCGGAAAACCTGACCGTGCGCTACGGTTCCGCAGCCGCCGTTTCCGGCGTCTCCCTGCAGGTCAAAGAGGGCGAATGGTGGGTCATCGTCGGCCCCAACGGTGCGGGAAAGTCCTCCCTTGCCGGAGCCCTCAGCCGCTCCGTTCCCTTTGAGGGAACCGTCACCCTGGACGGCCGGGACATCCGGTCCTTTTCCCCAGCGGAATTTGCCCGGCGCGTCGGCGTCCTCAGCCAGAACCACGGGCCCGTTTTCGGCTTCACCGTCGAGGAGGTGGCAGGCCTCGGCCGCTACGCCCGCCGCGGCGGCTTCCTCCGCCGGGAGGATCCGGAGGGTCCCGAACAGCTGGAAAAAGCCCTGGCCCTCACCGGCCTTACCTCCCTGCGCCGCCGGAATATGTTCACCCTTTCCGGCGGGGAGCAGCAGCGGGTCTTCCTGGCCCAGGTGCTGGCCCAGGATCCGGCCCTCATGATTCTCGACGAGCCCGCCAACCACCTGGATCTTCCCTTCCAGCAGGAGCTTTTCTCCCTGGTGTCCGAATGGCTGAAGACTCCCGGCCGGGCTGTCATCACCGTGCTCCACGACCTGAGCCTCGCCCGCCTTTACGGCACCCGGGCCCTTCTCCTGAAGGAAGGCCGTTCGGTGGCCCAGGGTCCCGCCGGCCAGGTGCTGACCCGGGAAAACCTGCGGCAGGTGTACGGCATGGATGTCTTTGCCTGGATGCAGGGCATGCTCGCCGGATGGCAGGAATGAAAAAAAGGCCTTCCGGCCTTTTTTTATTTATGCTTCCCGTCAGCCGCGGCTGATCCGTTTCCCGCCGGGAACCGCCGCTCCCTGGGGGCACACCAGCACGCACAGGTGGCAGCCCACGCATCTTTTGCCGTCCAGCTTCGGGCGGCGGTTTTCATCCAGCCGGATGGCCTGGTGACCGCCGTCCGCGCAGGAGATCATGCACCGGCCGCATCCGATGCAGCGCTCCGGAATAAACTTCGGGAAGAGCAGCGTGTCCCGCTCAATGGCGTCCGTATGCCGCCTCAGGCTGTCCAGCGCCAGTCCCCGGGCCTCCCGGACCGACGACATTCCCTTCTCCGCCAGGTACATGTTGAGTCCGGCCTTCAATTCCTCAATGATCCGGTACCCGTACTGCATCACAGCCGTCGTCACCTGCACGGAGCCCGCTCCCAGCATGATGAATTCCAGCGCGTCCTGCCAGGTCTCAATGCCGCCCATGCCGCTCAGGTGCATTCCCTCCAGCGCCGGATCCTTCGCCAGTTCCGCGATGAACCGCAGCGCGATGGGTTTGACGGCGTTTCCGCTGTATCCCCCCACGGCGCCCTGTCCGTGTACTGCCGGCGCGGAGACGTACGTATGCAGGTTCACTCCCACAACGGATTTGATCGTGTTGATGGCCGCGATCCCGTCGGCGCCGCCCCGCCGGGCTGCCTCCGCCGCCGTGTTCATCTCCGCCACGTTGGGCGTCAGCTTCGCCAGCACCGGAATGCTGCATCCCGCTTTGGCCGCCGCCGTGAACCGCTCCACAAGCTCCGGCACCTGCCCGATGTCGGATCCGAGGCCTCCCTCCATCATGTTGGGACAGGAGAAGTTCAGCTCCACCGCGTCCGCGCCGTTCTCCTCGCATTTCCGGGCCAGTTCCTTCCATTCCTCTTCGTTCTGTCCCATGATGGAGGCCAGGATGAACTTCGACGGATACTTTTCCTTCAGCCGGCGGAAGATTTCCATGTTTTCTTCCACGCTGTGGTCCGACAGCTGCTCGATGTTCTTGAAGCCGATGATCCCGCCGTCCCCGCCGGTGATGGCGGAAAACCGCGGGGACGCCTCATGGATGTCCAGGGTGCTCACCGTCTTGAAACAGGCTCCCGCCCATCCGGCTTCGAAGGCCCTGGCGCACATATCGTAGGTGCTGGCCACCACCGAGGAGGACAGCAGGAAGGGATTCTCCAGCGGAATCCCGCAGATCTCGCTTTTCAGCCGGTCCTCGTTCTCCGGAACCGGCGTTTCGCATTCCGGCTTCACCTGGTAGTACAGCCGGTTGATCAAATCCCGGATGTGCACCTCCCCCGGCCGCACGCAGGAGCGTTCGCAGGCCGCACTGCAGGTCAGGCACGGATTGGTTTCCGGCAGCTGCTGGGCCGCGCCCTGCTCATACCTGAACCAGATGTGGCGGAGCAGGCTGCCCGGTTTCATCTTTTCGCAGGCAGCCGTGCAGGGAGCATCCGCGCACAGCACGCAATGGATCATATCCGTTCTGTTGATAAGCGGTTTTGTCTTGATCAAGTTCCCCGTCCCCCTCCGTTTTTTTGTCAGATTGCCAACGTATCCACCCGCTCCAGCAGCTCCCGGATCTTTTCCCCGGTGCGCCGGATGCGGTGTTCACACAGCTCCGGTTTTCCGAATTTTGCAACGGCCACCTGGTACAGGAACCGCAGGGACCCCAGGAGCTCAATCCGCTCCCGGGCCCGGCGCAGGGTTTCCGCGTCCGGATCCTCCAGGTACAGCCGCAGGGACTCATTGAAGATTTTCGCGCTTGTTTCATTGTCAAAGCCAAAGAACGCCGGATTGTTTTCCGGGTCGTCCTCGCCGAAGGCCACGTAGCTCATGTAAAGCCCGGCGAACTCGAATACCGGATTTCCCGTGCAGATGGTTTCCATGTCAATCACCAGAGGTTCATGGTCGGAAAACATCACATTCTTCAGCTGGATATCCCCGTGCAGGGCATGCCGGTCCTCCGGCATCTCCCCGATCCGGCGGTCCAGCTGCTCCGCCGTGTCTCCCGGCAGGGCTCCGGAAACCTCGCTGAGGTACCCGCGGTATACATCCCTGGCGTCCGGAAGGTCCCCCCTCGGCACCTCCACCCGGTGGATGGTCTTCATCAGCTTCGCGTAGCTTTCCAGGATCTCCTCCAGCCGTTCCGGATGCCGCACCACCAGGTCATTGCAGTTCTCCGCCCGGATCATCTCAAAAACGGCACCGTACCGTTCCCCCACCCGAACCACGTCGAAGGGGATCGCCGTCGGGATGCCCAGCAGGAACGCCTGCCTGGCCCGCTTCTGCTCGTTCTGGATCATCTCCAGGCTGTCGTGCCGCATGTATACCTTCACAATGGTATCCCTGTCCAGCCGGTAAACAGTGCCGATAGCTCCCCGTCCGATCTCCGGGCAGCCCTCCGTGCTGATCTCCCGGAGCTTCCGCTGGATCTGCAGGATCGTTGTGAATCCCGTCATCTCCAGCACTTCGTAAACCTCCGGGCTCACATTCCGGACCGTCAGCTCCCGGCCGGATTCGTTCTTCAGCCGCAGCAGCAGCCGCAGCCCGGCGCTGGAGATGTACTCTATTCCGGACGCGTCGATCACCAGCGGGATCCCCGGGTTTTCCTTCAGGACCGCGGCGATTTCCTCCTCCAGGTCAGGCACGGCAGCCGAGTCAATCCGTCCTTCCGGATAAATCACAAGGCATCCGTCTTCAATATGGCTGCGCATCGGCTTGCTTCTCCTCTCCGGATGGCTTTTCTCAGTCATGGATCAGGTCTTCCAGGGTTTCAAACAGCATGTCCGGCTTCACCGGCTTGGACAGGTGCGCGTTCAGTCCCGCCTGCAGGCTCCGCTGCACGTCCTCGTCAAAGGCGTTGGCGGTCAGGGCGATGATGGGAATGGTTTTCGCGTCCTCCCGGTCCATGGCCCGGATCCTTCTCGTCGCTTCCAGTCCGTCCATCTCCGGCATCCGCATATCCATGAGGATCGCGGAATAGTAGCCGGCGGGGTGTTCCGCGAATTTCTCCACGGCAATCCGCCCGTTTTCCGCCGGATCCGCTTCCATCTCCCGCATCTGCAGGACCGCCTTCATGATCTCCGCGTTCACCTGCACATCCTCCGCCAGCAGTACCTTCCGTCCCTTCAGCTCGGGCCTGGGCTTCACGCTCTTCAGGGTGTTCCCCCGCCGCTGAACCGCTGCGGAGAACTCATCCATGACCATCGAGGCAACCAGCGGCTTGGCCAGGAAGCTGTCCACACCGGCCTCCTCCGCCTCATCAGCCACCTCATCCCATTTATACGCAGTAAGGATGACGATGGCGGATTCGTTTCCGATAACGGAGCGGATCTGCCGGGTGGTTTCCACCCCGTCCATCTCCGGCATCTTCCAGTCCACCAGGATCAGGTTGTAGGGTTCCATGCGGGCGTGGCGCAGCTTCACCATTTCCACCGCCTCCGCCCCGGAGGAAGCCGTTTCCGCGGCAATTCCCGTCTTCTCCAGCACCAGCCTGTCATGCTCGCAGGCCACGGGATCGTCATCCACAATCAGCACGCTCATCTCCTGGGGCCGGATCTCCGGGAGGCCTTCCTTTTCGTGCTTTGCTTCCGCGTCCATCAGGGTCACCGTCACGGTGAACGCGGTGCCCTTTCCTTTCTCGCTCTCCACCTGGATGTTGCCGTTCATCATCTCCACGATGTTCTTCGTGATCGCCAGCCCCAGCCCCGAAGAGCCGTACCTGCTGGTGTTGGAGGAATGCTCCTGGCTGAAGGTATCAAAGATGTGGGGCAGGTATTCCCGGCTGATGCCGATTCCCGTGTCCGCAATCACAAACTGCAGGGCGGAAAGCCCGTCAAACCGGGCGGTCCGCTTCACGGACAGGGAAACCTTCCCGCCCTCCGGCGTAAACTTCACTGCATTCCCCAGGATGTTGATCAGCACCTGGCGCAGCTTCATGCCGTCGCCTACGTAGTATTCATCCACCGAGCCTTCCGTTTCCAGGGCAAACTCCAGCCCCTTCTCGGCGCACTGGGCGGTGAACATGGTCCGCATAGCCTCCAGCAGCTTCGTGAAAGAGAACTCCTCCTTCCGCAGCGTCAGCCGTCCCGATTCAATCCGGGACATATCCAGGATATCGTTGATCAGGTGCAGCAGGTGCTCCGCGGACTCCCCGATTTTCTGCAGGTGTACCTTTGTCTTCTCCGGCGTTTCCGGATCGTTCAGCGCGATGTTGTCCAGCCCGATGATCACGTTCATGGGCGTGCGGATCTCGTGGCTCATGCTGGAAAGGAATGCCGTCTTGGCCTTGCTGGCCTGCTCCGCCGCGTTCAGGGCGTTGCTCAGGGCTTGCTGCTGGGCCATGGATGTGCGCATTTCCGCGTCGATCACCGTGAACCCGACGCCCACGGTATTGATCCGTTCCCCTTCCCCGTTTCCATGCTGCCCGGCGTCCGCCGCCCGGATCATCTCGTAGTACTCCCGGTCTCCCTGCCGGGCCAGGTACCGGTACGCCAGGATCGGCTCCTTCCGGAGGCCTTCCCGGAGGTTCTCCGGCCGGATAAACTCCAGGAATCCCTCCCGGTAGGCTTCGCCCACCGACCGGTTGGCGTAGCGGGTAAACACCTCCGAGTAGGAAAAATGGTCCCCGGCCTGGAATCCGTCCTCATCCGCCTCGTCGCTGCGGTAGCAAACCGCCTCGTCCCGGTCCAGGTCCACGTGGTATACGCTGCGGTAGTCCGAGGCCATGGCGGTAATCATGCTGTCCCGCTCGCTGCGGAGCTTTTCCTCCTCCAGCAGCTTTCCCTGCAGCGTCAGCCGCTGCTCCAGCTCCTCCTGCTTGACCCGGTTGGCCACCTCGGCCGTCTCCTTCTCCAGCTCCAGCCGGCTGTTCTTCCGCAGCTGCCAGAGAATGAAGGCAAAAATCATGCTCAGGAATACCACCGCCACCAGCGACTGCAGCAGGCTCCGGGTAATGATCCCGCCGGATACGCTGCCGATCTTCTCGCTGATCACGCTCTCCCGGATCAGGTAGGTCAGCAGCCAGTCGGTCCCCCGCACCGGGGTGTAGGCCAGTGTTTCCCGGATCCCTTTGTAGGTGAAGGAAGCCTCTCCCGGGTTCCCTGCCTCGAAATCCGCCTTCAGCTTTTCAAAGGAATATCCTTCTTCAAACTGTCCGTGGCTCACCGCCTCCAGCAGGTTGTCCTCCACCGCTAGTCCGCCCAGCACCGTATTGCTCAGGGCGATACCGTCCCGGGTATAGATGTTGGTGAAGGTAGCGCCGCTCTCGTTGGACTGCATGGAAACCCCCTGGAGCATCTCCTTCATGTCGATCTCCATGAAGCAGACCGTAAGCTCCTCGCCCTCCATGGGAATGGGCTCCGTCGGTATGGCGATAACAACCTTCTTCTCCGGGCTTTTCAGGTTCAGGATGGAGATTTCGGGCCCCGTAATGTTCCGGTAGTCAAAGTCGTAATCCGCAATGTTGTCCTGTTTTCCACCTGCGGTGTAAATGGTCCCCTTCGTGTCCACGAAGGCGAATTTCTCCAGGCCGTACAGCTTCCGCATCCTGGCCTGGTATGCCTGCAGGTGTGCCAGGTCGCCCAGGTCCTCCTCCGTCATCAGGGAGATGGCCGTTTTGATATTATCGATTTTATCCTGCAGGTTTTTTTCCACCACCTGCTCCCGCCTGCCGGTCAGCTCCTCCAGGTACAGGAGGCTCACGGAGCGGACCGCCTGGTCCGAATCCTGCTTGGCTGCCTGTCCCATCCAGATGGTCCCCAGCACCAGGATCAGTGTCACAATAACGCTGCCGATGGCGGCAGCCAATGTTGCCGTGTTCTTTCTGGCCTTCATTTCGTTCCCCTCGGATATGCCTGAGATACCTGTATTTTAACCGGAAAAGCGCATAAGATCAAGGCCGGAAAGGAAAACCCGAAGCCGCTTGGCGGCTCCGGGCTGTTCTCCTGGAATCTTACTTCTTGTTCACGGCGTCCTTCATGCCCTTGCCGGCTTTGAAGGCGGGCGCTTTGGAGGCCTTGATCTTGATCTCCTCGCCGGTCCGGGGATTCCGGCCCGTGCGGGCGGTGCGCTTGCGCACTTCAAAGGAACCGAAGCCGGGCAGGATAACCTTGCCTTCGCTCTTCAGTCCTTCGATGATGCCATCGAACACGGCGTTCACAACGCGGCCGGCTTCGGCCTTGGTGATTTCGGCCTTGGAGGACACAACTTCAATCAGTTCGGTTTTGTTCATGGGATGAACCATCCTTTCGGTTTTTTTGTCTGACATTATCCTATCACAGGGAATGGCCGATTTCAAGCCATCTTCTTGAAAATCACCATTTCCACCACGCCCTCGCGGATGTACACCTTCACGTCGTCCGCCACGTGGGCCACCACGGACTTCTCCAGCTCGTCCCAGGCCTCCTCCGCGCCGGCCTCGTGGTTCTTCAGCCGGCCGGACAGGGCGTTTTCGTACTCCATCATGGACCACTCCAGCTCCGGCGTCACCGCGGTGGAATAGTCGTACATTTCCGGCAGCATCAGCGCGCCGGAATAGGCCGCCAGGTCATCGTCCGCGCTCCGGTCAAAGAAGTCCCGGATCTTTCCCATCAAGCCCCGGGCGGACTCGTTCCGCCCGCTGCTGGAAACCGCCAGCAGCCGGTCCCGCTTTCCGCTGTCCATCCGGGTCACCACCCGCAGGTGGATCTGGAATTCGCCGTCCTGGTCCTCGATCCAGAACTTGCCCTCCGTCTCTCCCGTGATGGAGCGCATCATGCCCATCATTTCCTCTGTCAGCAGCCGCAGGTGCAGGGCGTTCTTCCCCTTCAGTTCCTTGTAGGCAATCACCTTTTCAGCCTGCTGCAGCGCCTTTTCCGTCCGCCGTCCGTCCCCGGAAATCATAATCACGTCTGTCTTCATCCTGATCCCACCTCATTTATCATCTTCCCGGATTTATACGCAGCTCCCGGCGTCCCTGGCAGCGGCAGCCGCTGATGCATTCCCGGGGATTTCCTGTGTTTCCTGTTTATATTCTATGCGCGCCCGTCCTGTCCCTGCTTTCCCCTGCCGTCATTTGACAGCCTTTCCCGAAGCTGATATCATCCCCTTGACACGGCGGCCGGGGGATGGTCCTCCCTGCCGGAAGGAGCGCGTTATGAGAAAGAAATACGGATGGTCCGCTTTCGGAATTGTCGGGCTTGTTTTCGCCCCCATCGGGCTGTTTTTCGTCCTGCTTGCCCTGGCGGTTTCCCAGGCGGGATTCACCTGGAACCGGCCCGGCGGCGAAACGTTCTTCCTCACGGTTTCCGGCGGCGTCGGCGCCTTTTTCCTGGTCCCGGGGCTCTTCTTCCTTTCGAAGGACCTTCGCCGCAGGAACCGCCTCCGCCAGGCGTACCTGGGCGGCATGCGCGTGGACGCCCGCATCACCGGCACCGGATACCAGCCCAATGTCCGCGTCAACGGATCCTCTCCCCGCTATATCGAATGCGAGTATACGGATCCCTCCGGTGTTGTCCACCGTTACCGCAGCCGCCTCCTGTATCGGGACGAAGAGGTGGAAGCCCTCCTGAAGGCCGGAACCGTCCCGGTCTATGTCGACCGGTTTGACAGCTCCGTCGGCTT
>CAMHSI010000044.1 GCA_946187775.1 uncultured Clostridia bacterium | reverse complement strand
CGCCGCCCCTTCAGGCTCTCCGTGAAGCCCTTTTGCCCTTACGCGGCTGGTTCGGGAAGGTTCTACTTGCTTATGCTTTCTTCCTTCCGGCTCTGGAGCTACAGCCTGCGGACCCTTCCCGCGGCTCGCACCTTCCGCCGCGTCTCTGTTCTCCGGGATTCCGCCGCCCTCTCCTTCAAGGCCTTTATCGGGAGTTTACGCTTTTCACCGCCGCTTGTCAACTCTTTCCGCCGGGTTTCGCCTGTATCTTTGCTGTTCCTTTCCCCGCCTTACAGCAGGAAGGGCTCCAGGGGCAGTCCGTTCTCCCCGAAAAGGTTCACCCGGTCCGAATAATCCGTCCAGGCGTACCGCGCCGCCGCGGGATGCGCCACCTGTTCGGACCGGATCCGCAGCATTTTTTCCGAAATCTCCGCCTCCGCCGGCACAAACCTTCCGTCCGCCCCGGCAATCTCCAGCAGCCTCGGCGCCTCCCCGTCAGGGGTGATCACCTCCCGGCTCAGCACCACGTGCATCGTGTCCCCGCGGACCCAGCGCCCTATCGCCCGGGGGGATTCCTCTCCCCTGCCGCGCAGCATCTGCTCCGCCAGCTCCGCCAGCCGCTTTCCAACCGGTTCCTTGTTCACGGGGTGGATGTTTCCGTATTCACCCTGGTCCAGCAGGCAGATCATTCCCGTGTTCCGCACGCTGTCCCGAACCGCCGCCTGGGCCAGCCGCAGCGCCGGCCAGCGGAAGCTGTCCTGCGCCCCGTCGTCGATCCACATGGGCAGCTGCACAAACAGGAAGGGCAGCTCCGCCTCCCGGAAGCCCTTCCGCCAGAATCCGATCAGCGCGGTCATCAGCTGGTCATACCGGTCCGTCTTGTCCGCGTCTTCCTCCCCCTGGTAATACAGGATCGCCGTCAGCGAAACCGGCATCACCTGCTTCAGCATGCTTTCCGCCAGGCCTGCGGGCCGGTAGGGGGATCCGGGTCCCGCCGGCGGGTTCCAGGGGCACTTCCCGCAGGCCTTCTCCAGCTCCGTAAAGGGTTCGCCGGGATGTTCCACCCGGAAGGCGTCTGCCGCGGCGTTCCACTCTCCCAGCACCCGGTTGAATTCCTTTTCCTCCTCCAGGTAGGTTTCCAGGGTCTTGTCCCCGCTCTTCTCCCCGTATTCCCGCAGGTACCGGATTCCCTCGCTGATGCTTTCCAGCGTTTCCCGGTCCATCCAGCAGGTTGCGGAGGTGCCTCCCCAGTAGCAGCCGATGATCCCCACCGGGATCTCCGGATGCTTCCTGCGCATTTCCGCCGCGAACCAGGAGGCCACGGCGCTGTTGTATCCGGCGCTTTCTGCATTCACCGGCTTCCACCGGGTTCCTGCCAGCGCCCTCTCCTGCTCCTCGCAGGTCCGCGCGATTTTGGGCACGTTGAAAAAACGCACCAGCGGGTCCTCCGGAAGCGCCTCCGGGCCGCCCAGGGCGCCCCGCAGCTCCAGCTCCATGTTGCTCTGGCCCCCGGCCAGGTAAACATCCCCGATGGCTATATCCTCCGCCCCGAAGGTCTCCCCGCCGCAGCGCAGCGTCAGCCGGCAGCCGGTCTGGGCCCGCTGGGGCGGAAGAAAGGCAAGGAACCTTCCTTCCCGCGCCTCCGCGGTTGCTTCCGCCAGCACCGATCCCCGGCGGTCCTCCAGCCTTGCGGTCACGGTCTCCCCGCTGTCCGCCCGGCCGAAAATCCTTATTTCCTTTTCCCTGGCAAGCACTGCGCCGTCCGTAAACAGCGAAGAGGGCTCCAGCATTCCGTTATCTTCCTTCCTTCAGGTACTCCAGGTTCCTCCGGATCAGCTCCGCCCGCTGCCGCACGCAGTCCGGGCTGCGCAGCGGATCCTCCGGCGTATTGAACACATAGTCCTTCAGCCGTTCAACGTCCGTCTCCGCAACGTGCATCCGGGTGTCGGAGGAGGCGTAGTAGATGTACACCTTTCCGTCCTCGTCCGCAATGGCGCCGTTGGTGAACACCACGTTGCTCACATCCCCGATCCGCTCCCGGCCCAGGGGTCCCAGCAGCATGCCGGAGGGCTCCGCGATCACTTTGGACGGGTCCTGCAGGTCCGTGGCAAAGGCGTACAGCACATACCGCAGCCCCGCCGCCGTGTTCCGCACCCCGTGGGCGATATGGATCCAGCCCCGGTCGGTTTTGATCGGCACCGCTCCTGCGCCGTTCTTGGATTCCGTAATCGTGTGGTACTTCCGGAAGGAGATGATCTTTTCCTCCCCCACCACCGGATGGGTAATGTCGTCGCACAGCCCGAAGCCGATGCCTCCGCCGCTGCCCGTCTCAATAAAGTCGTCCATGGGCCGGGTGTAGAAGGCGTATTTGCCGTCCACGAATTCCGGATGCAGCACCACGTTCCGCTGCTGGGGCGAATGCAGGGTCACCAGGTTCGGCAGCCGCTCCCAGTTTTCCAGGTCCTTCGTCCGCACGATGCCCGCCGCGGCCACCGCCGCCGACAGGTCCGGGTTCTCCGGATCCTTGCTCTCCGAGCAGAATACGCCGTAAATCCATCCGTCCTCATGCTGCGTCAGCCGCATGTCATATACGTTGGTCTCCGCCTTTTCCGTGTCCGGCAGGATCACCGGGTAATCCCGGAAGCGGAATCCCTCCGTGGGCCGGTCGCTTTCCGCCACCGCGAAAAAGCTCTTCCGGTCCATGCCCTCCACCCGGGCCACCAGGCAGTACTTCCCGTTCACCTTGATGGCGCCGCTGTTCAGCACCGCGTTCACGCCCAGCCGCTGCATCATGAAGGGATTCGTCCGCGGATCCGCGTCATACATCCAGAAGGGTGGAATATGCTCCCGGGTCAGCACCGGGTTGCGGTACCGCACATACAGTCCGTTGCTGAAATGCTCGTCCACCGGGTTCGGCCGGTTCAGCAGCCGTTCATAGGCCTCCGTCAGGGAGTCAAAACTGCGGATTCTCATTCTTTCCTCTCTCCCGTCCTATCAGTAGTGGTGAACGGCTTCCCCGTCCCCGTCGTGCAGCACGCTGTGGGCCTTGATGTAGGATACAACCTCCTGCACCGTCGTGAAGGCCAGGCCAACGTGGGTGTCCGCCGCGCCGTAGTAGATGGCGATGCGTCCCGTGTCCCCGTCCTGCAGCGTGGCGCAGGGGAAGATCACGTTGGGCACAAATCCGGTCACCTCGTAGTTCTCCTCCGGCGTCAGCAGGTGGTTGGCGCAGCGGTACAGCACCTTGCTGGGCTCGTTGATGTCCAGGATCGCCCCGCCCATGGAATACACAAATCCGTTGCAGGTGGTGGAAACCCCGTGGTAGAACATCAGCCAGCCCTCGCTGGTCTCAATGGGAGCCGCGCCGGCGCCGATCTTCACTCCCTGCCACCATTCCCCGCCGCTGCCCATCACATGGCGGTGTTTTCCCCAGAACACCATGTCCGGGCTCTCGCTCAGGAAGATGTCCCCGAAGGGCGTGTGTCCGCTGTCGGAAGGCCGGGACAGCAGCCGGTAGGTTCCGTTGATCTTCCGCGGGAACAGCACCGCGTTGCGGTTGAAGGGGATAAAGGGGTTCTCCAGCCGGGTGAAGGTCTTGAAATCCTTCGTCTTCGCCATGCCGATGGAAGCGCCGTAGAAGTCCCCGCACCAGATGATGTAGTAGGTGTCCTCCACCTTCACCAGTCGCGGATCGTAAGCATAGTGGGGCATCATGGGCTCCCCGTTCTCATCCGTGAAAGGAACCTTCTCCCGCTCCACGTCCCAGTGGATTCCGTCCTTGGAATGGCCCAGGTAAACGTAGGGCACGCCGTTGATCTGCTCTCCCCGCAGCACCGCGATAAATCCGTCTTCCCACGGCACCACCGCGCTGTTGAAGATCCGTGCGATCTCCGGGGTGGGGTTCCGGCCCATCACCGGGTTTCCGGAATACCGCCACACGGGGCTTTCCGTCTTCTGGTCCGCCGGCCGCTCCTGCCAGGGGATGTTGGGAAGGGAGTTTACGTTGATCAATTTGATGTCAGCCATGGTGTTATTCCATCCTTCCTGTTTTTCATGCTTCAAATCCGTCCATGGGAATCTCCGATTCCCGGTATACCGGCTGCCCGCTCACCACCGTCCGGCCGTAGGGGGACGGATCCCCGGCGCACCGTTCCAGCAGCCGCTGGATGGCCAGGTCGATCATTCCGTCCGTATTCACCCTGAAGGTGCTCAGGGCCACGTCGTTTTCCCCGCCCGGGGGATAGTCGTCGAAGCCCGTCACCGAAACATCCTCCGGCACCCGGACTCCCCTCTCCCGCAGCTGCTCAATCACCATCCGGGCGGTCATGTCGCAGTTGCACACAAAAGCCGTAGGCAGCTCCTCCGGCAGCTCCGGCGTCTTCAGGTTACCCGCCGGATCCCGGTCCGGGAGGATCCATTCCTGCCGCACCGGCAGGTCGTTCACCAACATCGCCCGGTAGTAGCCCAGGTACCGGTCCATGATGCTGCCCGTGGCCTTCGCGCTTCCGATGAAGCCGATCTCCCGGTGCCCCCGGCGGATCAGGTGGCTGGTCAGCCGGTAGGAACCGTATCCGTTGTCCCCCGTCACCGCGTCGGCGTTCGCCTGCTCGTCGTAGAAGTCCAGGAAAACCACCGGCGTTCCGGCCTGGGCAATCCTCCGGTAGTAGGCCTTGGAGGGCTCCCCCAGCAGGATCAGCCCCTCCGCGTGGCCCGTAGCCAGCAGGTTCGGCAGCACCAGGTTCCCCTCGTCCTCCGGGCTGAGGATCTCCAGCAGGCCGAAGTGGCCCCTGGCCGAAAGGGCGCGGATCAGCTTCCGGTACATATAGGCATAGAAGGATTCCGGTTCAAAGTACCGATCCGGAATCAGGATCCCGATATTCATATGCTCCCGGGGAATCAGCCGGCTGCCCCGGGGATACTCGTAGCCCATTTCCTCCGCCTTCCGGAGGATCCGGGTCCGCATCCGGTCGCTCATGCCGCTCTTTCCCGCCAGCGCCTTTGAAACGGTCACCGCGCTGGTTCCCACCGCCCGCGCGATGTCCCGCATGGTTGCCTTCTTCGCAGCCATCACCCGTCGTCCTTCCTCTGTGCCTTAAACGTCCTCCGGCAGCTCCGCCTCCGTCAGCCGCAGGCACATCCTTCCGTTATGATAGGGACATTTCCATTCCTCAACCATGGGCTTGCCCAGGGAGGTTCCGTCTTCCCGCAGTTCGTTGAACCACTCGCTTCCCTCCCGGGGATCCACCGTCACCCGGCGGATGTAGTCCCACTGCGCGCGCATCCTTTCGGTCCAGCTCCGGTCTCCCGTCATCCGCCAGCCGAACTCAAACCCCAGCATCGTCTCCGCCTGGGGCCACCAGGCCCGGATCGTGTTCACCTTTCCGGCAACGATCTCGTAGTTCAGCCCGTGGTCCGTGAAGGCCCGCTCCGTAGAGCTTTCCAGCAGGTCCAGGCACATCCTCCGGTAAGGCTCCAGCTCATCTCCGTCCATGAAGGTCTCCGCCGCGTCATACAGCAGCCAGCTGCCCTCAATGTCGTGCCCGTAGCTCTGCATGTCCAGAATCGGCCGGAAATCGTTGTCAAAGAAGACTTCCATCCGCCGCTTCTCCGGGTTGTACACCGTGGCAAGCGCCTGTTCCATTCCTTCCCGTCCGGCCTTCCGCACCGCCTCCGAAGGGCAGGCCCGCTGCAGCTCGGCGTAGGCCTCCAGCACGTGGAGCAGCGTGTTCATCGTCCGGGAGGCCATGACGCCGTTTTCGCTCAGCTTCTCGTTGCTCTCCGGCGTGAAGTCCGCCTTCAGCGCTTCCAGGTATCCCTTCTCGTCCCGGCATTTCGTCTCAATGGTCCGGAAGAGGGCCATGGCTTTCTCCAGGGTCTCCTCCTTCCCGGTCAGCCGGTAATAGGCCGCCAGCCCGTAAACGGCGAAGGCCTGGCAGTAGGTATGCTTCGTGGTGTCCGAAGGCTTCCCGTCGCAGGTCACGCTCCAGAATACGCCGCCGTTCACCGGGTCCTCAAACCGGCTCAGGAAGTCGTAGGCGTGGTCCGCGTATTCCCGCAGGTCCTCCCGCCGCAGCACCCGTGATGCGGCGGAGAAGGTCCACAGGATCCGGCTGTTCAGGATGCATCCCTTGTCCGCGTCCTTCCGCAGCCGCAGGTCTTCATCCATGTATCCGTAGAAACCGCCGCGCTTTTCGTCCTTCAGTTTTTCCCAGAATGGGAGGATTTTTTGCTCCAGGTGAGCCCTTACTTCCGACTTCAGCATCGTAAGCTCCTCTTGTTAACCAGTTTGTTAACCATTTTACTTCGTTTATTGTGAAAGTCAATATCCGGACACGCCCGGAGCAGGTCTTTTTTAACCCTTGACGGATCCGCTGGCCAGGCCCGCGTACACCTGCTTCTGGAAGAACAGGAACACGATCAGGCTGGGGATCAGCGTCAGCAGCACGCCGGCGCAGATGATGTTGTAGGAGCTCTTGAAGGGGCCGGAGAAGGAATACAGCGCCGTGGAAATCGTCCGCCAGGAATTGGACTGCAGGTAGAGGTTCGCGCTGTAATACTCGTTGTACACGCCTACGCCCTTGAGTACCGCCACCGTGATGATGGCCGGCTTCGTCAGCGGCAGCAGGATCTTGAAGAACACCCCGAAGTAGGTGCATCCCTCCAGCACCGCCGATTCGTCCAGCGCCCCGTCCAGGTTCTCAAAGTACTGCAGGAAGATATAGATGGAGATAACATCCGTTCCGCTCATCAGGATCATGTAGCCCACGATGGAATTCAGGAATCCCAGGTCCTTCATGATCTGGTAGGTGGTTACCTGCATGGCAATTCCCGGAATCAGCGTCGCGATCATGAACAGGTTCCGGATCAGCCCGTTCCCCGGGAAGCGGAAGCGGTTGAGCACGTAGGCCAGCATGGATCCCATCATCACGGACACCGTCACCACAACCACAACCACGCAGGCCGAGGTCAGGAACGCCCGCAGCATATCCCCCTGGGTCCACACCTGGGAATAGTTCTCAAAGTTCAGCCAGTTCTGCGGCAGCGCCATGGCGTTGGTCGATCCGTACTCCTCCGCCGTCTTGAAGGAGGTGGTGAAGGAGGACCAGAGGGGCAGCAGGGCGATAAAGCAGGCCAGCAGCAGCGCCAGGTATTCCAGCGTCTTGATCACCGTCCGCTGGACCTTTGCCTTTTTGTTCGTGCTCTGCACGGACAGGGTTACGTTCGACATTCCGCGCCCTCCTTTCTCACCACAGCGCCTTGGCCTTGTTGGCCTTGGCGTTGAACGTATTTTCGGAATCCTTCATCACATACCGGAAGAACAGCCGCTGCAGCACCGTAAACAGCAGGATCAGCGCCATCAGCACCATGGCCATGGCGCAGGCCTGTCCGACCTTCTGGGACACGTGCGCCATCTGGTGGATCTTGATGAAGAAGGTAGCCGTTCCGTTGGCGCCCATGCTTCCCACCACGTACGCCGGCTCGAAGGCGCTCAGGGATCCGGTAATGGAAAGGATCAGGTTCAGCATGAACACCGTCTTGATGCCGGGCAGAATAATGGCCTTGAACTGCTGCCAGCGGTTCGCCCCGTCGATGGTCGCCGCCTCATACAGCGTGGGATCGATGGAGGCGATGGCGCCGATGAACAGCACCATGTTCTGTCCGCAGTATTTCCATACCGACGTGAACACCAGGGACCAGTTGTTGACGCTCTGGTCCCGCAGCCAGTACGGCAGCGCGTCCAGCGGTATGCCGATGGCCTGCAGCACCGAGTCCAGCACGAATCCCCGGGTGTAGAAATACTTGAAGATGTATCCGATGGCGATTCCGTTCACCAGGAAGGGGAAAAACAGGACTGCCTTGTAGATGCCGGCGCCCCGGATCCGCTCCAGGCTGAGGATGGAGGCGAAGAAGAGCGCCAGCGCCAGCTGGACCACCGCACCCGCCATGTAGTACAGGCTCAGCAGCATGGCTCCCACATATTCCTCTTTTGTAAACACCTTCAGGTAGTTGTCCAGTCCCACATACCCCTTGTTCTTGGTGTAGCTCATGTTGTAGAAGCTGAACTGGATCATCTTGGCAAAGGGGATGTAGGTAAACAGGATCAGCAGGAACAGCGGCACCGCCGCGAACAGCGTAATCACCAGCACTTTCTGCCAGTTGATGCGCTTCCTCCTCAGGTCCGGCTGGACCCTGCTCGCAATCACACTCACGTCTCTCAGCACCTCCCGGTATCTTGTCCAAAGAAAGAGAAAGCGGGACCAGGAGCAGACCCCGTGGTCCCGCAGGGATGGATTGTGTTTACTTTACTTCAACGTTCAGGCTTTCCTGGGCTTCTGTCCACGCAGCGTTCCAGTCGGCCATGATGTCTTCGAAGCTCTTGTCCTTCTTGAAGCCGTGCTCAACGATCTCCTGAACCTTGGTGTTTCCGCCGTTGTTGAAGTTCAGTTCAGATTCGCTGTTCAGCTCGCTCATCAAGGTTTCCTCTCCGGGCAGGGCGTCCGCGTCAGACAGCATCTCGATGCCGTCGAAGGCCGCGTACAGGTCCGGATACTCGCCGTTCTTGTCGATCGGAACGCCGCCTTCGCTGTAGGCGAATCCGCTCTCATGGGTCAGCCACTTCAGGTAGTACATGGAAGCCAGCTTCTCTTCGCGGGTAGCCTGCACGTTGATGCCGAAGTTGTAGTCGCCGCCGGCGGGGGCGTACTGTTTTCCGTCAATGCTCACCGGGAACGCCATGTAGCCGACGTCTTCCGGATGCTGTCCGCCCTCGGCGTCCCGCATCTGGGTGAAAGCCCAGGAGCCCAGCACCATGGTGGCGATCTCGCCGTTGTTCAGCATCGGCTTGCAGCCTTCCCAGTCGGTGGTGGTGTAGTCTTCTTCGATCAGTCCCTCAGCCGCCGCGTCGTACAGGATCTTGTACACGGCGTAGGGGCCGGTGCCGTTGCCCTGATCCGCGAAGGGATCCTTGGCGTGCGGCAGGATCTGGTTCATGTATTCGGTCTTTCCGGTGGCGGCCACGCCGATGTAGGCGTCCCAGGCACCCATGGTCCAGCCCGCGGCGTAGTTGGTGTACAGCGGGATGGCGTCGGTCTTTTCCTTCACAGCCTTCAGGGCGGCGATGAATTCATCCGGGGTCTTGGGCAGCTCGGTCACGCCGGCTTCCGCGAAGATCCGCTTGTTGTACAGCACGCCGTTGGCGTTGCCCGTGGAGGGGATGCCGTAGCAGGTGCCCTCATAGGACTGGGTGCTCATGAAGTTGTACAGCTTGTCCAGGGTCTCCAGGGAGCCCAGCGGAACGAAGTACTTGGACAGCTCGTCCTTCTGTACGGTGGGGATGCCCATGATGGTCCAGTCGGTGTTGCCGACCCGCAGCAGGGCGTTCTCCGCGTAGTCCGTAATCAGTTCGTACTCGATTTCAATGTTGGGGTAGGTCTTCCGGAACTCTTCCACATAGCCGTTCAGCTTCTCCGGGATGTCGGTGCGGTGATAGGCAAAGTGGATCTTGGCCGTCAGGTCGGTGTTCTCGCCCAGGACAATCTGGTCAAAGGTGGGCAGCGCCTCTTCCGCGGAAGCGATCGCCGTCATGCCCAGCACCATGCACAGCGCCAGGATCAGGGACAACAGTTTCTTCATACAGGTCTCCTCCTTCAATTTTTGTTAAGTTTACAACTTAACCTTTGTTAACTGAATGATACCTTCTCTTTTTGCTTTTGTCAACATCCTCAATTCGTTGCATGCAAACGTTTACTGATTTGTAGGTACTCATTTGTTGTCATTCCGGATCCCCTTGTTTTCTTTAGGAAATTGAATGCATGGTTAACATTTTAGTTAACAACTGTTCTTCCCCGCCAAAAAATTTTTTTTCTGAAAAAATAAGTTTATACTTTTGTCATGTTTTCTGATTGACACCCGTCCGCGCTTTTTCTATCCTTGTAAAAGGTTTTTTCATTAATACCCAGGCGTATTGAAGATGGGAGGATGAACATGGATAACAATAAGCGTCCCGACAGCATGCAGCGGATTTCCACTCCTGAGCTGGCCGAAGCCTTCATTCAGGAGCAGGTGGCGGCCATTCAGGCCCAGGTTGGAAATAAAAAGGTTCTTCTGGCGCTCTCCGGCGGTGTAGACAGCTCCGTGGTGGCAGCCCTGCTGATCAAGGCCATCGGCAAGCAGCTGGTGGCGGTGCACGTAAATCACGGCCTTCTCCGCAAGGGAGAGCCTGAGCAGGTCATCGAGGTTTTCCGCAACCAGATGAACGCCAACCTCATTTATGTGGACGCCGTGGACCGTTTCCTCGACAAGCTGGCCGGCGTCAGCGATCCCGAGCAGAAGCGGAAAATCATCGGCGCCGAGTTTATCCGTGTTTTTGAGGAAGAGGCCCGCAAGCAGGAGGATATCTCCTTCCTGGCCCAGGGAACCATTTATCCCGATATCCTGGAGAGCGTCGGCGTCAAGGCCCATCACAATGTTGGCGGCCTGCCCGATGACCTGAAGTTCGAGCTGGTGGAGCCCGTAAAGTTCCTTTATAAGGATGAAGTCCGCGTCGTGGGCAAGGCCCTTGGCCTGCCGGACGGCATGGTATACCGTCAGCCCTTCCCCGGCCCCGGCCTGGGCGTCCGCTGCGTCGGCGCCATCACCCGTGACCGCCTGGAGGCCCTCCGGGAGGCTGATGCCATCGTCCGGGAGGAAATCGGCGCCCTGCCGGAGGTCCCCTGGCAGTATTTCTGCGCCATTCCCGATTTCCAGTCCACCGGCATCCGCTATGTGGATGGCAAGGGTGAGCGCTACATGGGCTGGGCCGTCGTCGTCCGCGCCGTCAACACCGTGGACGCCGTCACTGCCACCGTCCCGGAGATCCCCTTCTCCGTTCTCTGCCGCATCCGTGACCGCATCATCGCCACTGTCCCCGGCGTCAACCGCGTCCTCTGGGACATCAGCGAGAAGCCCGTTTCCACGATTGAGTGGGAATAGATTTTTCGACCGCCTGTGGCGGAAATTTCGAAAAATCTATTCTCAAACTTTAAGGAGCGCTGCCGCGCGCGGTGCGCGAGAGTCGTGACTACGACTCCGCGGTGCGCGTGCGAATCCTTACTCCGCAGTGCGGAGTCGCGACTATAGAGTTTGCGGATAATAAAGCTGACGACCCGCAGTGCGGGGAGTCTCGTCAGCGTCATTCTCATTTTCACTTTTCACTCATCACGCTGCCCGGCCCACAGGCCGGGCAGCGTTTTTCACTTCATCCCGCCATAATACTTGGAATCACGCGGGTATTCCGGTATAATACAGGCATTAAAAAGCACTCCGTTAATCCACAACCGCCGGGACAGGATCCCGGCTGATTACGGGAAATCAGGCGGCTCCCGTTTTCATTCCCGGAACTGCCGTTGCCGCGCCGGCAGGGTAACGCATATGGACCTCCGACTGGCTGCCCGCGCAAAAGGCGGGCCGGAAGCCTACGAACCGCTCAGCCGACATTCCCTCCGCTGGGAGATGACCCAGCCGGAATTCGGCAGCCCCGCGGAAGTGAAAATCCGTGTCACGGCTGATTCCGACTTTGCCGGTGTGATCCGGATCGCCATGCGTGCGGAAAGTCCGGATCCTTCCGCCCGTTTTTACCTGCCCGGGTTCATGTTCGGCACCAACCGGGGCAGCGCGCCCCTGGTAACCGACAGCAAAACGCCGCGCCTGCGGATGGACGGCGGTTTCCCGGCCTCTCCCTGGTGGATGGTCCGCAGCGACCGGCTTTCCCATCCCTGCGCGCTGATGTTCCTGGACGGAAGGGTCCGGGGCATTTCCGCATCGCCGTACTATATCCGCCGGGACGGGAACCGCGCCGCATGGCAGCCCGGAACCTGCGGGGACTTTGACCAGTACACGGGATTCGGCTGTTCCCTTGCGGACGGTGAAGTTTGGTACACCCTGGGCTATGAAAACGCGCCATGGCTGTTTGTGGATTCCCACCATATCCTGCCTCGCAGGCAGCCGGATGATAACTGCTTCATTCTCCGCCGGGGTGAATCCGTTGACGTTACCCTGTACTGTTTCGACTGCCCGGCCGGGGACGAGCGGGAAATCCACAGCATCATGAAGCATGTTTACACGCTCTGGCATGAATCGCCGCGCAGGGCCGGCTCCGTCTATGAAACCGTCCGGGATATCGCCTCCGCCATCTCCCGGGATGCCTGGATTCCGGATGCCCACTGTTATTCCGGTTTTGTGTTTGACCGGGGCACCCATTTCGAAAACCGCCTTCTCCCCTCCGTCTCGTGGACGAACGGCCTCTCGGCCGCGGTGCCGATGCTGATGTCCGCCCGCCGCCTCGGCGACGGAACGATGCTCGCCCAGGCGCTGGACTGTATCGGCCATATTGTGCGCAGCTGCGTGAATCCCCGGAACGGCCTGCCCTTCATGGCGGAACAGGACGGCCGGTGGAGCAACCGCGGCTGGTGGTATGACAAGCAGCCGGTTCCCGGGCATGCGGCTTACCTGGTCGGCCAAAGCGTTTACTTGGTATTGAAGGCATACAAGCTGGAAAAAACATGCGGCACGGAGCATCCCGACTGGCTCGCGTTCGCCCGGGATGTGATCGCCCGCACGGAGCAAAGCCGCAGCAGCACGGGCGAGTACCCCTATATCTTTTCGGAGGAAACCGGCGCCGGCCTGGAATACGACTCCTTCTCCGGCGCGTGGTGCCTGGCCGCGGCTGCCATGTACTGCCGCCTCACCGGGGAACGGGCTTACCTCCCCGGACTGCTGGAAAGCGAAAAATGGTACCATGATACCTATGTCCTGCATGAAGAATGCTACGGCGGTCCGCTGGATATCGACAAAAATATCGATTCTGAAGGGATCCTGGCCTATATCCGCGCCGTCCGGAACCTGCACGAAATCCGCTGCGCGGATCAGCCCGACGGCCGCGCCGGGCAGGAGGAACTGCTGGACCACCTGCGGGACGCGCTGTACTATGAATTCCTTTTCAAGTTCTGTTACAATTCGCCGGTCCGGGTGCCGCCGCTCAGCACCGTCGGCTGGTCCAGCTGCGGCGGCAGCATCACTTCCGTCACCAATCCGCACATCCACCCGATGTCCTCCTCCGTGATGGATGAAATGCGGTATTACCTGCGTTTCAGGGAGGACGCGTATGTCCGCAGCCGCCTGGAAGACACCGTCCTGTGGAGCTGCCAGTGCCACAACACCCGGGACAGGGAATTCGGCTACGGGAAAACCGGATGGATGTCCGAACGCTTCTGCCACAGCGAAGGCCTGCTCACCGAAACCTGGCCGGACGGTTCCCCGGCTTCCACCTGGTTCGCGCTGATGCCCTGGGCATGCGGTTCCATCCTGGAGGGCCTGGCCGGGGAAACGTGGCAGGACGACCGGGCCGTCATCCATGTATACACCCGGCCCGTCAGTGCCGAAAACTACCCGGAAGGCCTGGCCCGCAGCATCCACCTGGCTTTTGAGGCGGAAGACACCGGGATGGTCCCCTTCAACAAAAACTACGGCATTCTCTTTGCGGAAGGACGGATTTCCGGCCGCAATACGATCGTCCCCGTGGGCGTCCGCAATCCCGGGATTTTCCGTCTGGAGGACGGCACGATCGGTATCTGTGGCGAACGGGTTTATGAAAACGGCGATGCGGACGAAACCGCCGCCGGGAAACTGCTCCTGTGGAAGACCCGGGACCTGGTCCATTTTGAACCGGCCGGCCTTGTAGATGCGGAAGCGCTCCCTTCCGGCCGTACCTCCGGCTCCCTGGCCGTCAGCCGCGCCTTGGCGGAAACCGCGCTGCGCTTCTGGAGTCCGGTTGTCCATACCGGAACAAGCGTCCCGGAGGAGATCCGCGCGGAAAGCATGCAGGACCTGGCCCGCGTCCCGGCCCTCATCCGGTACAGCGACGGCTCCGTCCGGAAAAAGGAGATCGCCTGGGATCCGGATACCGTCTGCCTGGACCGGCCGGGCACCTGCACCGCGCAGGGAACCGTTTCCCAGCAGTCCTTCCGCTTTCCGCTGGCCGAAGGATACGGGGATCCCGTAATCTTCCGCTGGGAAGGCCGATGGTACTACATCTCCACCAATGACAACCTGGATGATATCGGCCTTTATGTCCGAGAAGCTGAAACCGTCGAAGGGCTCTTCGCGGAGGGAATCACGGAGCACCTGATCCTTCCGTTCAGTCCGGAGCGCGGTTTTGAGCAGACCTTCTGGGCGCCGGAATTCCATGTGATCGGCGGTGAACTGTATATCCTGTTCGCGGTCAGCGGCCATGTATGGGGACCGCAGTGCCATATGATGAAAAAGAAAAAAGCCGGGCGGATCACCGATCCGGACGGCTGGGAAAACCCGGTCCGCGTGGTGCGAAAGGACGGAAGCCCGCTGGCGGATGCCGCGATCACCCTGGATATGACTTATATCGGCGCCCGAAGCGGTTCCTATGTTGTCTGGTCCTACCGTGAGCATATCGGAACGCTACTGGATTCCGGATCCATGCTGTATATCGCATCTATCGATGAGCGGGAGCCCTGGCAACTGACCAGCGATCCGGTGCTGCTGACCCGCCCGCTGCTCGGCTGGGAAAACGTCGCCGGAACCATCAACAACGAAGGGCCGTATGCCTTCCTGCGGGACGGAAAGGTTTTCCTGACCTACTCCGGCGGTTCCGCAAACCGCTACACCTATGCGCTGGGCCTGCTCACCGCGGATTCCGGCAGCGACCTGCTGGACCTCCGCTCCTGGCGCAAGAGTATGACTCCCGTCCTGACGTTCTATTCTGTGGACGGCGAATACGGTCCCGGCCACAACTCCTTTTATACCGGGAGCGACGGTGAACTGATGATCGCCTACCACGCGGAGACCAGCCTGACCGAAATGCTTCGGTGCGACGGGATCCGGCGGGTGCACTTCCGGCCGGACGGAATGCCCTATTTCGGCCTTTCCGCGTCTGAAGACCTGGTCCGAGCATCCGTTTCTTCCAGGATCATTGTCGGATAACGCAGCGGGATTGGCCGTTTCCCCGTTTCATTGATTTCTCCTTCCGGCTTCGCTGTTGTTTTTCTCCCCGTTCAGTTTTTGTACAGCTGGGCAAGCCCTCCGTGGGAAGTTTCCCGGTACTTTTCATCCATGTCCTATCCCCAAAGTCAGGGGCGTCAACCGCGTCCTGTATGATTTCACCCCTAAGCCTACTGGAACGAGTAAACTCATGACTGCAACGGCGTTTCTGAATGATGCCGTTCTCTGTATGCAGCGGGCGTGCAGCCTTCCAATTCTTTGAACACACGAATCAGGTAATTAGCCGAATTGAAGGCCAGCCGATCCGCAATTTCACTGACGCTCATGTCAGTGGATTGCAGCAGCATTTTCGCGCGATTGATTTTGGCGTTGCGGACATAATCACTAACGGACAGGCCCGTTTCATTTTTGAATTTTTCCGTCAGGTAGTATTCGGTATAGCCGACCAGGACAGCCAAATCCTTGGCATGGATTTTCCGATCCAATGATAATTCGATATAATCACAGCATTTCTGGATGGCATGGGAGCAATGCGGATT
>CAMHSI010000043.1 GCA_946187775.1 uncultured Clostridia bacterium | reverse complement strand
AAGAATGTTTCCATCGGTTCCTCCGGCTCCGGCGTGTACTTCAACGCCATGGACTTCCTGGCTGCCTATGATATGACGGAAGCGGACATCGTTCCCACCTACCAGAGCTTCGGCGATTCCGCCGAGGCCCTGAAGGACGGCAAGATCGACGCGGCCTTCGTGGTGGCCGGAGCCCCCACCCCCGCCGTGACCGACCTGGCCACCAGCAAGGCCACCTACCTGGTGTCCCTGGACGAGGAGCATGTGGCGAAGCTGAAGGAGATCTCTCCCGTGTACGCCGAGTCCGTGATTCCCGCCGGCACCTATGAAGGCCAGGAAGCGGACGTTGTGACCGTGGGCGTGAAGGCGACCATCATCGCCAACGGCCAGGTGACCGACGACCAGGCCTACGCCATCGTGAAGGCCATCTTCGAAGGCAAGGACGCCATTACGGAAGCCCACGCCAAGGGCGCGGACCTGGACCTGGCCTACGCCTCCACCTGCGGCGTGCCTTATCATCCCGGCGCCGCCAGGTATTTTGCGGAGCAGGGCATCACCGTGGAAACGGCGAACCCCTGACCTCAGCCCTGAAATCCTGAACGGAAAAGAAACGGGAAGGAATCCGCCTTCAGCAGAAGGCGGATTCCCGTTTTAAGATCCAAACAAAGCGGAAGGAGAATATCGGTGAGCCAGTTGGAAGAAAAGAAAACCCAGGAACAGCAGGAGACAGCCGCGAACGTGGACGCGATCATGCGCAAGTATGACCGGGAGTCCAACACGCGTATCTGGGAGGGAACACCGAAGATCATCATCCGGGTGATCCTGGCGGTCTTTTCCTGCTTCTGCATCTATGTTACCCTGTTCGCAAACCTGCTGGACCAGGTCCGGCTCAGCTCCTTCCTGGGGTTTGTGATCGTGATCGGATACCTGACCTATCCGGCCTCCAAGAAGCACGTGCGGACCAACTACATCCCCTGGTATGACATCCTGCTGATGGTGCTGGGGGCGGCGGCCTTCCTGTACTACACCTTCAGCGCCCAGCGGCTCCTGAATACCCGGATCAAGATCAAGCTGAACGACCCGCTGTACATCACCGCCGGCATCGTGGGAATCCTGGTGCTGTGCGAGCTGTGCCGCCGGAGCGTCGGCATTCCGATCCTGTGCGTGGCGGGGGCCTTCCTGGCGTATACCATCTATTTCTACGTCAAGGACGGGAAGATGCTGGCCAATGTGGTGCATGAGCTGTTCTACAACGAGAACGGGCTCCTGTCCACGCCCATCAATGTCTGCTCCAAATACATTGTGGTGTTTATCATCTTCGGGGCCTTCCTGGAAAAAACGGGAATCTCCGAATACTTCATCGCCATGGCCAACGGCCTCACCGGGCGCTTTGCCGGCGGGCCGGCCAAGGTGGCGGTGGTTTCCTCCGCCCTGTGCGGCATGGTTTCCGGCTCCTCCGTGGGCAATACGGTGACCACGGGATCCATCACCATCCCCATGATGAAGAAAACGGGCTATGAAAAGAACTTCTCCGGCGCGGTGGAAGCGGCAGCCTCCACCGGCGGACAGATCATGCCGCCCATCATGGGCGCCGCCGCCTTCCTGATGGCGGACTACATGGGCGTGCCCTATTCGGACATCATCGTCCGGGCCATCCTGCCGGCCTGCCTGTATTTCCTGGGCATCTTCCTTTCGGTGCACCTGGAGGCGAAGAAGCTGGGACTGAAGGGCCTGAGCCGGGAACAGCTGCCGAGGATCAAGGAGCTGCTGAAGGAAAGCTACCTGCTGCTGCCCCTGGCCATCCTGATCTACCTGGTGTGCTCCAACACCCGGACCATGCAGTTCTCTGCGGCGGTGTCCATCCTGGCCACCATTGCCGTGGGCGTGATCAGCAACATCCACCGGAAAATCCGCCACGGCAAGGCGCTGCAGACCGGGGAGGGAACCACCAATAGCCGCTTCCGGCTGGTGAACATCTTTGAGGCGCTGGAAAACGGCGGCCGCAGCAGCATCGGCGTGGCGGTGGCCTGCGGCGTGGCGGGACTGATCTGCGGATGCCTGACGGTGACCGGCCTGGCCTCCACGGTGATCAACGCCATTGTGACGGTTTCCCAGGGCAAGCTCTTCCTGGGCCTGCTGCTGACGATGATCTGCTGCATTATCCTGGGCATGGGCATTCCCACCACAGCAACCTACTGCATCATGGCCTCCACCTGCGCCCCGATCCTGATCCAGATGGGCGTTCCCATGATCGCGGCCCACTTCTTCGTGTTCTATTACGGCATTGTGGCGGACATCACGCCGCCGGTTGCGCTGGCGGCCTACGCCGGGGCCGCCATCTCCGGCGGAAGCCCCATGAAGACCGGCGTACAGGCGACGCGGCTGGCCATTGCGGGATTCATTATTCCCTTCATCTTCGCCCTGAGCCCCTCCATGCTGCTGGTGAACACCACCGCGCTGGAAGTGATCCAGCTGACGGTGACCTCCATCATCGGCATGTACGGCATCACCTTCGGCCTCAGCGGCCTGCGGGAGCAGGAGAAGGCCGGAAGCGCGAAGGTATGCGCCCTGATCCAGCGGCTCATTGCCATCGCCGGCGGCCTGCTGCTGATTTACCCTGGAACGCTGACGGACATCATCGGCATTGCCGCGGTGGCCGGAGCCCTGTGCTGGTATTACCTGATGCGGAAAAAGGCAGCCAACTGAGAGCTGCATAAAAAAGGTTCCGGCCCTGGGGGCCGGAACCCGGATCTGCGGTGGATGGAAGGAAAGGGACACAGATGAACAGGAAGCTGAAGAAACTGCCCTGGAACCTGACCGTGTGCAAGGTCACGGAGCTGCGCGAAATCAACACCGAAGCGGAATTCTGGTTCATCGTGCGGACAGACGAGGAGATCTCCCTGGTCTGCAGGACAGAGGATGTTCCTGCCGGGGCCGTTGTCCGGGAGGACGGATGGAGGGGATTCCGGGTGGAGGGGGTGCTTGATTTCTCCCTCACCGGCGTCCTGGCTGAAATATCCGGAATCCTCGCCGGGCACGGCATCAGCATTTTTGCCGTATCGACCTTCAATACCGACTATATCCTTGTGAAGGAGGAAAACTTTGAGCGGGCACTGGCCCTTCTCGGGGATCCGTGACTGCCGCCGTCTTCCTCCCGCTTATACCCGGCCCGGAGGCCGGGTTTTTTATTTGGCGGCATACCAGGCTTCCGCTTCCGCCCGGAACTTCCGGAGGCTCGCGGCGTACATGTAGAACATGTGGCCGGAGGGATAATAGGTGAACTGCAGGTTCTTCTGCTGGGCCTCGTTCAGGAAGAGACGATTGTAGGTCCACTCCGCGCCGAAGAAGGGCGTGGCCAGGTCATAATATCCGCAGAGGACCCAGACCTTCAGGAGCGGGTTCTTGGACATGCAGTCATGAAGGACCTTTTCCTGGCTCAGGACGGTGTTGTTTTTCTCTACATAAGTCCATTTATCATTCGCCGGAACGCTCAGGGTGTCGTAATACAGGTCGGACTGCACCTTCAGCTTCCGGGTCAGGATATCGCCCATGGCGTTGGCAAAGGCCTGGGAGACACCGTTGGAGGAGGGATCCGCGTCTCCGTCCTCCATGCTTCCCGTCACCGCGGGACCGGTGTACCGTCCGTCCAGCCGGCCGCAGAACAGCCCCTCCTCAGAGAACAGCTCCGCGCAGAAGGTATCGGAATCGACCCGCAGGTTTTTCCGGAGGACCAGGTCTTTCTTCAGGCCGGTCATTGCGGACACTTTTTCCGCAATGGCTTCCTTTTCCTCCGCCGTCAGGGAGCTGCCTTTGTACAGGGCGGACCAGTATTCGCCGCCCGCAAATGCGCGCGCCTCCTGCATGAAGCTTTCCAGGTCCAGATCCCGGTACTCGACCGCCGTTTTCCCGTGGTGCCAGGCAATGGCCGCGTAGGTGGGCAGGTAGGTCGCGTAGGGGAGGTCGTTTCCGGGCATAAATTCAACGGACAGGAAATTGTTGCAGGAAGAGATCATCATCAGTCCGTTCAGTTCCACATACAGCTTGTTCATCAGGTAGTCGCACAGGGCGGCGGTCCGGACCGTTCCGTAGGACTCACCGGCCAGGTACCTGGGGGAGGTCCAGCGCTCATACCGGTTCAGGTATACACGGATGAAATCGCCCACGGACTGGACGTCCCGCTGGGTGTCAAAGAAAACCTCTGTTTTGGTATCCCCGGCGGCCCGGGAATAGCCGGTTCCCACGGGATCAATGAACACCAGGTCCGTCAGGTCCAGGAGGGAGAGGTCATTGGGTACGGTCTTGTTGGGCAGCTGCGACACCTGGCCTTCATCGTTCAGGGCAAGCTTGTCCGGACCCATGAACCCGAGGTTCACATACACTGCAGCAACGCCGGGGCCTCCGTTGTAGGCAAAGGTGATGGGCCGGGTGGACGGATCCTCCACGCCGTCGAGGGTATAGGCAATAAAGAACATGTCATACGCGCCCAGGTCCGTGTTCATCGCGATGGTGCCCGCCGTCGCGGTGTAGGCAATCTCTTTTCCCTGGATGGTCGTCTTGTGCTGCGTTACCGACAGATGGTCGGCCCGCGCCGCGGCAGGCGCCGTTTCCGCTCCCTCCGCCGCGGCGGTGAAAACGGCCAGCCCCAGGCACAGCGCCAGCAGTATGCAAAGTCCTTTTCCCAGCTTTTTCATGAATGTACCTCCTGTGTTCTTCTCTGTATATATTCCGCGGACGCGGAAAGCAAACCCCGTCCGGCACGGGACGGGGTGCTTCAAACGAACGGATCAGGCTTCGGGTTTATTCTCCTCTGCCTTTGTTTCCTCTGTCTTTGCCTGCTCCTGGCCCCCCTGGTTTTCATCAGGGCTGAGGGAGAAGAGGATTCCGAAAAGCTCAATCACGGCGATGCCGACCAGGACCCAGTCCGCCCAGTTCCATTTCTTCCACACAAAGATGGACAACGCCAGCAGCACCAGCGTCACCCCAAAGCTACCCAGCTGTGATTTCAGTTTGCTGTTCATTTTGTTTGCCTCCTCCTTATACTTTGCTGTATCATACCACAAAAAGTCCGGCCTTTGGAAGGGAAAACGGCGCAAATTACTCATTTTTTCCAGCGGATTTCCGGGGAGCCTCCGGCAAAAAAGAGGCGGGGATCCGTTGTTTCCCCGCCTCTTTCACGGAACCGGAAATTCCCCTTACCCAGACCCTCGCTTCACCATCCATATCCGGTAGTAAATCGGTCCAAAGACTCCATAACACCTGACGATGCATATATGCTCCATTCGCTGTGACAATCCCCCTTCTGCAGGGCACTTCTTCACAGCGGCATGGTATGTGCCGCCTCCTATGTGCAACTTGGGCAGTTGCCGCCTGATATGCGCCTGATAAAGCTACCAGCAGATACGGTTCGCGTGATTATTCGATCAGGTCCTTCGTCCAGTTGGTTTCCTGCAGCTGGTTGTCCAGGAGCCGGATTTCCCGGGAGATCCTGTCGGCTTCCGCCTGGAGCTCCGCAGTGCTGACGGTGGGGAGGATCCGGATCTCCGTTCCCCGGGCGCGGCTGGTGCTGCTTCCGGCCGCCCGGAGCACATTTTTGTACGCGGCCAGCTTCATCAGCAGGACGTCCTTTTTCGCGATCAGCTGCGTCAGGGTCATTCCGCCCACGGTGATGCTGTCATTGGAGTGGTTGATGGCCGCGATCAGGTATTCCATCCGCTTAAAGCAGGACTCCTGGAGCTTCAGGAGCTCCCGGGGATCCTCCGCGGGTTTCTCGCCCTCCTGGACCAGGACCACCCGCTCCAGCCTTTCCCGCAGGCTGTTCAGGTTCCTTTTCAGGTCCGCCCTTTCCTGCAGCGCTTCTGCCAGTTTCATACAGAATCCTCCTCCTTCACCGTGAGTTCAAAAGCCGGGCATATAAATCGCTTACTGCCAGGGCACATAGAACCGCCGGACCAGCGCCAGCTCCCCGTGCTCATCAAAGGCTACCAGGACGTTCCGGATATCGAAGCCCGGATCGCTTTCGGACTTCATCAGGGACAGGAATCCGTCCCTGTTATGGACCGTGGGGACCACCGGCGTGCTTCCGCTTTCCGGATCAATTTCATCCAGGAAAAGCAGGTGATCGGAAACGGGAACCGTAACCTCCGGGAACTCCGTCCAGGTATTGTCGTTCTGATTTGTGATCCCAAAGTTCAGGTCATCGCATTCAAAGAGGGAAACCTCGTCCTCTTCTCCCTTGTTCAGCACCAGGAAGCCGTCCTCCTCCGTTACGGTGCGGACGACAACCTCCCGGCCCTGGGTGAAGATGGCGTCTCCGGCCTTCAGGGCCCGGACATCATCCTGGGGATACCTTTCGGGAACCAGGGGAACCAGGGTGCAGGTTTTCCCGTCGCAGGACAGGATCTTCGCGTCCATTGCCACGGAAACAGGCTCTTCCGGGTTAAACCAGGCAGCCATTGCAGTGACAACGGTGCGGCCGGCATCGGCTTCTTCCGCGAATGCGGCAGAACAGGCCAGCAGGACAAAAGCCATCAGGAAAACAGCGATTTTTTTCATAATGAATTCATCTCCGGTTATTGATGTATCTTCGGGTGTTCCGAAGGGCTCGTGAAGTTTCGGCTGAGCATAAAAAAGAGGAACAGGACCGCCGCAAAGACGGCGCCAGCCGGGTACGCGATGGCGGAGGAGAGGCGGAAGCCTTCATCGGCCATCAGGATATAGGTCAGGGAGACCGCGGACATGAAGGCTGCGGGCAGGGCGGTCAGCAGCGCGGCCGCGCGCCCTTTTCCGTTCTTCAGCAGGTAGGCTGTCGCCACCCACAGGGAGATCATGGCCAGGGTCTGGTTGCTCCAGGAAAAATACCGCCAGACGGTTTCGAAGCCCTTGTCATCCGTTGCGGCATACCAGGTGAGGATTCCGCCGACGGCCAGCAGGGGCAGGGTTACCAGCAGGCGGTTCCGGATCTTTTTCTGGTCCAGGCGGAAGGTCTCCGCCAGGATCAGGCGGGCACTCCGGAAGGCCGTGTCCCCGGAGGTGACCGGACAGATCACGACCCCGGCCACCGCCAGCACGGAGCCGACAGTGCCCAGGACGCCCCTGGAGATTTCGTAAACCACGTTGGATGCGCCGGAGCCCAGTGCTTCCGTCAGGAGCTCCGTGGTTCCGTAGAAGGCGACGCCGGCGGCGGCCCAGATCAGGGCGATGACGGCTTCGGAGATCATGGCCCCGTAGAAAACGGAACGCCCCTGCTTTTCGCTGGTGATGCATTTCGCAATCATGGGGGACTGGGTCGCATGGAAGCCGGAAATCGCGCCGCAGGCAACGGTGACGAACATATACGGCCAGACCGGCGTTGACTCCGCCTTCGGATGCAGGTTCGCAAGGGTGAGCTCGGGAATCACGTAGCGTCCGCCGGAAAATACAATTCCACAGATGACGCTTACGGCCATCAGGATCAGCAGGACGCCGAAAACCGGATAGAGCTTTCCGATGACCTTGTCAATGGGAAGAAGCGTAGCCAGGAGGTAGTACGCCAGGATGACCACGCTCCAGACAGTTTCGTCAACGGTACCCGCCGTAAACCGGGCCAGCAGGCCTGCGGGGCTGGTTACAAAAACCGTTCCGCACAGGATAAGCAGCACCACGGAAAACAGCCGCATGATCCACCGGGCAATGTTTCCGAGATAGTCTCCCGACAGCTCCGCAATGGAAGCGCCCCGATGGCGGGAGGAGATCATCCCCGACATGTAATCGTGCACCGCGCCCCCGAGAATGGAACCGAACACGATCCAGAGGAAGACCACCGGCCCGAAGCAGGCGCCCATCAGCGCGCCGAAAATGGGTCCTGTTCCCGCAATGTTCAGCAGCTGGATCAGAAACGATTTCCATCGTTTCATCGGTACGCAGTCCACACCGTCGTTGACAGCGACCGCCGGCGTCTGCCGCCCGTCCGGGCCGAAGACCCGTTCGGTCAGCCGTCCGTAGATAAAGTAACCTGCAACCAATACAGCCAGGGACAGAAGCAGAGTGATCATGATTCGCTATTTCCTTTCGAAAGGAATCCTGTTTTTGCCTACCGGGCGCCGGATGACCGGTGACCGGGACAAAAACAAAGCGACCCGCAAAACCATGCAGAGCCCAGGGCCCGAACATCGTATTCAACTGCGGACAGCGCTTCTGACCTAACTGTAGCAGACGACCCGCAAGCTGTCAATATGCGGGGCTGACGAAAGCTGTTAAAGCTGGTACCATCTGCTGCGGATATATTCCCGCATCTCATCCGGCAGGCCGGGGATCTGGTAGATTTCCTCCATTTTCCTTCCCTGGGCATTAAACAGCTTGATCATAAGGTCCATTGAACGCTTGTTGGTTTCATCCAGGGTTCCGCCGCTGGCTTTGATGATATCCTCAATGGTGAGTTCAGACAGATGATTGTTTTCCATGGTGATTCCTCCTTCACTGTGTGCTGTCCGACAATCTTATATACGCGCAGCGGCAAGGAGCTGGCAGCGACATGATTGCGCTGTGATTTCCCGCATGTTATAATTTCCGCAAAGACAGAGGGACAATATGAGGAGAGCTGCATGAAGAGGATTCTGTTGCTGGTTTCTGTACTGGCGCTTACACTGACGCTCCTTTGCACACAGGGTTTTGCCGAGGGTACGGGCAGCCCTGCGCTGACGCACTTCCGCTATTCCATTTGGGGCGAAATGATGCCCCGGAGCTGGGACATCACGCTTCGGGAGGACGGATACCGGATTCAGGAAAACGAGGAAGCACCCCGTCCCTTCCCGGCAGGGCTGGCTGCGGAGCTGATGCGGGCAATTGCGGAAAACGATGCAGACAGCTGGAACGGCATATATGAAACAGAATTTGAAGTGCTGGACGGGGAAGGCTTCAGCCTCGAAATGGATTTCGCGGATGGGTTGAGCGTCCGGGCCAGCGGAGACAACGCATTTCCTGAAAAGTATTTCAGCTTTCAGCGCGCTGTCCTGGACATCTTTGAAAGAGAAAAAATGGAAACCCTCGCCGGCACATACCAATATGAAGGGGAGGGCATCGGCGGCGATTTTACCATCACCCTGAAAGCGGATGGCACTTACACCTTCTGTGAAGGAACGCTCAGCAGCTACCTGGGATCGGGAACATGGCAGGTGTATGACCATGCGGTATACATGACGGAGAATGAAGGCGGCCTGGATCTGTCCTTTGTGTTTGGCGCGGAGGAGAACTCGCTGGTCTACCTTGCCGCCGGATCGGACGCATTCCCTTATGTGAAAGTGAAAGATGAGGAACGGTTTATGAAGCATGGCGAACTGAGTGGCGATGGATATAATGCAACGTATGTTAAAATACCAGAAAGAAAAAAATAAACATGCAGGCTTACATCGAAAGCCTGTAATTCTTCATCTTTGGGGCTCTGCTTTCGAATGGAAATGGAGTCCCGCTTTTTTTCCCGTTGGGGTACGGGTTGGGGTAAACGGCAAAAGCAAAACCCTGCAACCGTTGAGATTGCAGGGTTTTTAAAGCGGAGAAGCCGGGATTTGAACCCGGGCTGCCATCACTGACACTACTCCCTTAGCAGGGGAGCCCCTTCGGCCACTTGGGTACTTCTCCTTGTCAAGGCTGGCGGAGCGAGAGGGATTCGAACCCCCGGTACCTTTCGGTATCACTGGTTTTCAAGACCAGCGCCTTCAACCGCTCGGCCATCGCTCCAGAGCTAACCAGCCCGATTATATTATCATGAGACTTCAGATGCGTCAAGGGGAAAGATCGTGAATTTGCTTGTAAAAAAAACGGGATGTGCTAAACTGTATGGGTGCGAATAATCCCGGAAAGGGAGGAATACGAAGGTGAATACGGCACCGATCCATGTGATTGGCGGCGTGAACATGGATATCGCGGGAACGCCCGCAGGGGAGCTGCGCCAGGGGGACTCCAACCCGGGGCACGTTACGCTGACCCCCGGCGGCGTGGGGCGGAACATCGCCGAAAACCTCTGCCGGCTGGGCCGCAGGGTTTCCCTGGTGACGGTGATGGGAGAGGACGCCTACGCGGAGATCATCCGGGAGCACTGCAGGAACCTGGGAATCGGCCTGGAGTGCAGCCTCACGGATCCGCTGGGAAGGACCTCCACGTACCTGTGCCTGAACGAGGGAAACGGGGACCTGCACGCGGCAGTTGCGGACATGGCCATCTGTGACCAGATGACGCCGGAGAAGCTGGAGCCCTTCCTGCCGGAGCTGAACGCCGGGAGCATGGTGATCGCCGACGCGAACCTGCCGGAGGAGACCCTGGGGTGGATCGCGGAGAAGGTGACGGTGCCCATTGCGGCGGACCCCGTGTCCGCGGCCAAGGCGCCGCGGCTTCGGCCGCTGCTGCGCAGGCTGGCCTTCCTCAAGCCCAACCTGCAGGAGGCGGAGATCCTGACGGGGATGACAGCCTCCGGATCCCTGACCCTGCTGGCGGACGCGCTGCACGCCCTGGGGGTGGAGAAGGTATTCCTTTCCCTGGGAAGCCGCGGCGTATGGGCGGACGACGGAAAGAGCGGAGCGCTGCTGAACTGCGCGCCGGGGAGGATCGTAAACACCTCCGGCTGCGGGGACGCCTTCGTGGCCGCGGCCGCGGACGCTTACCTGCGGGGATTTGACACGATGGAATGCGCCCGGAGGGGACTGGCGGCGGCCGCCATCTGCGCGGAGGACTCCGCGGCGGTGAGCCCCGGGATCATGCCGGAGACGATTGAAAAGAAAAGGAGCGAAATGTAACAATGCAGAACCTGAAGAAATACCTGTCCGTTTCGGCGGAAGTGCAGGCGGCGCTGGACGCCGGAAAGCCTGTGGTGGCGCTGGAATCCACGATTATCTCCCACGGAATGCCCTATCTCCAGAACGTGGAAACGGCCCTGAACGTGGAGAAGATCATCCGGGAGAACGGGGCGGTGCCGGCGACGGTGGCCATCCTGCAGGGAAAGCTGACGGTTGGCTGCTCTGCGGAGCAGATTGAGTACCTGGGGAAGAAGGGCCTGGCAGTGACCAAGGCCAGCCGGAGGGATCTTCCGGTGCTGCTGGCCCGGGGAGAGGACGGCGCCACGACGGTGACCACCACCATGATCGGGGCGGCGCTGGCCGGGATCCGGGTTTTTGCCACGGGTGGCATCGGCGGGGTGCACCGGGGAGCGGAGACCACCATGGATATTTCCGCGGACCTGGAGGAGCTGGCGGAGACGCCGGTGCTGGTGGTCTGCGCCGGGGCCAAGAGCATCCTGGACCTGGGACTGACGCTGGAATACCTGGAGACCCGCGGCGTTCCGGTGATCGGATACGGCACGGAGGAGCTGCCGGCCTTCTATACCCGGACCTCCGGATTCCGGGTGGATTACCGGCTGGATACGCCGAAGGAAATCGCCGACGCCTTCCGGGTGAAGCTGGAATGCGGGCTGCGGGGCGGCATGCTGGTGACCAACCCCATTCCGGAGGAATACTCCATGGATCCGGACTACATCAATAAGAACATTGACGCCGCCATTGAGGAATGCAAAAAGCTGGGCATCCACGGGAAGCAGACGACGCCTTACCTGCTGGACAAGATCCAGAAGCTGACGGGCGGGGATTCCCTGAAGGCGAACATCCAGCTGGTATACAACAACGCCCGGCTGGGCGCGGCCGTTGCGGCGGAGCTGTGCCGCGGATAACGGAGCGGGGAGGAGCGCCATGGAATACACCGTGAAGCCGGAGGAAGCCGGGAAACGGGTGCGGGAGATCCTGCGGGGAAGCATGGGGGTCAGCTATACCGCCATGAAGAGCGCCAAGTGGAACGGACGGCTGGAGCTGAACGGCGAAAGCGTGCATACGGACGAGCGGGTGCAGGCGGGGGACCGGCTGCGCATGGAATGGGCGGAGGACGCGCCGGCATACCGGCCGCGGCGCTTCGACCTTGCGCTGGAGATTCCCTATGAGGACGAACACCTGATGGCGGTGGTGAAGCCGGCGCCCCTGGCCAGCCAGAGCAGCCGGAACCATCCGGACGACAGCCTGGAGAACGCGGTGTACACGTATTTCGGGTGCCCGGAGAACTTCGTGTACCGGCCGGTGAACCGGCTGGATAAAGGAACCTGCGGGCTGATGGTGATCGCGAAGACGCCCCACGCCCAGTACCTGATGCAGCGGCAGCTGCACACGCCGGAATTCCGGCGGAGGTACCTGGCACTGACGGAAGGAATACCGGAGGCGGAAGAGGGCGTCATTGACCTGCCCATTGCCAAGGCGGAGGGAGCCACGGTGCGGCGGGAGATCCGCCCGGAGGGGAAACCCTCCCGGACCCGGTATCGGGTGCTGGAGAAAAGGGACGGACGGGCCCTGGTGCTGCTGGAGCTGGAGACGGGGAGAACCCACCAGATCCGGGTGCACCTGGCGGCCATCGGCTGCCCGGTGGCGGGGGATTTCCTCTACGGCAGGGAGCTGCCGGGGGAGTTTCCCGGGAAGTTTGCCCTGTGCAGCGCGGTGCTTGAGATGCGCCACCCCGTGACGGGCGGACAGATCCTTTTGACAACGCGGCCGGAATGGGCAGGGGACGTGCCGGATTCTGTTCTTTTGATGGACTTGCGTTGACAATTCATCTTTCCTATTCCATAATTCAAGGGATCGCCCGGAGAAACGGGCTGTTTGCTTCAGAATTTTACAGGAGAGGATACGGACCATGACCATTATTGAACTGCTGGAAAGAAACGCCAGGGAGTGGCCGAACGACACGGCACTGGTGGAGATCAACCCGGACCAGCCGGAAACCCGCCGGGTCACCTGGCACGATTTTGAGCTGGTGGAGCCCAGCGCGAAGAAGAAGCACTACCGCCGGGAAATCACCTGGGCGGTTTTTGATGAAAAGGCCAACCGGGTAGCCAATATGCTGAAGAGCTACAACATCGGCAAGGGCAAGAAGGTGGCCATCCTGCTGATGAACTGCATCGACTGGCTTCCGATCTACTTCGGGATCCTGAAGACCGGGGCGCTGGCGGTGCCCATGAACTTCCGCTACGCCTCCAATGAAATCGAATACTGCCTGAAGCTGTCGGAAAGCAACATGCTGATCTTCGGGCCGGAGTTCATCGGCCGTGTGGAGGAGATCGTGGATAAGATCCCGGGGGTGGACCTGGTGTTTGAGGGTCCCGGATGCCCGAGCTTTGCCGACGACCTGACGGAGCTGATCAACGAATGCTCCAGCAGCTTCCCGCTGTGCACCCTGACGGAGGACGACGACGCGGCCATCTATTTCTCCTCCGGCACCACGGGCTTCCCGAAGGCGATCCTGCACAAGCACAGGAGCCTGATCCATTCCGCCCGGGTGGAGCAGGAGCACCACGGACAGACGAAGGACGACTGCTTCCTGTGCATTCCGCCGCTGTATCACACCGGCGCGAAGATGCACTGGTTCGGCAGCCTGATTTCCGGCGGAAAAGCCGTGATCCTCAAGGGCACGCGGCCCCAGACGATCCTGGAGGCAGTGAGCCGGGAAAAGTGCACCATCGTATGGCTGCTGGTGCCCTGGGCCCAGGATATCCTGACCGCCCTGGACAGCGGCGAGCTACGCCTGGAGGACTATGAGCTGAGCCAGTGGCGGCTGATGCACATCGGCGCGCAGCCGGTGCCCCAGAGCCTGATCCACCGGTGGCTGGAATATTTCCCGAACCACCAGTACGACACCAACTACGGCCTGAGCGAATCCATCGGCCCCGGCGCGGTGCACCTGGGCATCGAGAACGTGCGGAAGGTGGGCGCCATCGGCATCCCCGGATACGGATGGCAGACGAAAATCATTAATCCGGACGGCAGCGAGGTGAAGCAGGGAGAGGTCGGAGAGCTCTGCCTGAAGGGCCCCGGCGTCATGGTATGCTACTACAACAACCCGGAAGCGACGGCGGAGACCCTGAAGGACGGGTGGCTGCTGACGGGAGATATGGCGCGGCAGGATGAAGAAGGCTTCATCTACCTGGTGGACCGGAAGAAGGACGTGGTCATCACCGGCGGCGAGAACCTGTATCCCGTTGAGATTGAGAACTTCATGGCAGCCTATCCGCCCATCAAGGACGTGGCGGTGATCGGCCTGCCGGACGCGCGGCTGGGCGAGATCGCCGCGGCCATCGTGGAACTGGTTCCCGGCGCCACGGCGACGGTGGAGGACATCAACGAGTTCTGCATGGGCATGCCGCGGTACAAGCGGCCCCGGAGGATCATCCTGGCGCCGGTTCCCCGCAACGCCACCGGAAAGATCGAGAAGCCGAAGCTGCGGAAGATCTACGGCGGCGAGGGCCTGGTGGATACCCAGAACCGGAGCTGAGCGGGCAGGAGAAGGCCCGGGAAAGAATATTTGGTAAGGAATGGGTTGTATGAAGAAATTACTGATCGGAAACGAAGCGGTGGCCTGGGGGCTTTACAACGGCGGAATCGGGCTGGTTTCCAGCTATCCGGGAACCCCGTCCACGGAGATTACGGAATTCCTGGCGAAGCACGACGACATTCATTCCGAATGGGCGCCCAATGAGAAGGTGGCCATGGAGACGGCCTTCGGGGCGAGCCTGGCGGGGATGCGGAGCGCCTGCGCCATGAAGCACGTTGGGCTGAACGTGGCGGCGGACCCGCTGTTCACCATGAGCTACACGGGCGTGACCGCCGGGCTGGTGGTGTGCGTTGCGGACGACCCGGCCATGCACTCCAGCCAGAACGAGCAGGATTCCCGGCACTACGCCGTGGCGGCCAAGGTGCCCATGCTGGAGCCCTCGGATTCGGCGGAGGCGTACGCCTTTGCGAAGAGCGCCTTTGAGCTGAGCGAGAAGTACGACACGCCGGTGCTGCTGCGGATGTGCACCCGGATTGCCCACAGCCAGTGCCTGGTGGATATCGGGGAGCGGGAAGAGATCCCCATGAAGGACTATGTCAAGCAGCCCTCCAAGTACATCATGATGCCGGGATACGCGAAGCTGCGGCACCCGGTGGTGGAGGAGCGGACGGAAAAGCTCCGGGAGCTGGCGGAGAACTGCGCCTACAACCGGGTTGAGCTGGCGGAGGACCGGGAGATCGGCATCATCACCTCCGGATGCAGCTACCTGTATGTGAAGGAAGTATTCGGGGACAGCGTGAGCGTGCTGAAGATCGGCATGCCCAACCCGCTGCCGGAGAAGATGATCCGGGACTTCGCCGCAAAGGTGAAGAAGCTCTACGTGATCGAGGAGCTGGACCCGGTGATCGAAAACCACGTGAAAGCGCTGGGAATTGAAGTCACTGGCAAGGAACTGTTCAGCGCCATCGGCGAATTCAGCCAGAAGACCATCCGGGACGCGTTTCTCCGGGAAGGCGTGAAGATCGAAGGGGTGCCGGAGGCCCAGGGCGCGGCGCCGGCGGTGCCGGGACGGCCGCCCATGATGTGCTCCGGATGCCCCCACCGGGGAATGTATTATACGCTGGTGAAGAACAAAATCACAGTGATCGGCGATATCGGCTGCTACACCCTGGGTGCGGTGGCGCCGCTGAACGCGCTGGATTCCACCCTGTGCATGGGCGCCAGCGTCAGCGGAAT
>CAMHSI010000042.1 GCA_946187775.1 uncultured Clostridia bacterium | reverse complement strand
GCTTCCGCCGGGGATATTTTCGCCCTCATTGACGGCCTGGCCCTGCCGGAGCAGGTGAAGGAGGACGCCAAGGCGGTGTACCGCCTCATCGCGGAGGCGGAGGGAAAGGTCCACGGACGGCCGGTGACTGAGGTGCACTTCCACGAGGTGGGCACCATGGACGCGGTGGCGGACGTGGTGGGCGTATGCCTGCTGATGTACGAGATCGGCGCGGAGCAGGTGATTGTTTCCCCGGTGCATGTGGGCTCCGGGCAGGTGCGCTGCGCCCACGGCATTCTTCCGGTACCGGCGCCGGCCACGGCCCTGATCCTCACCGGGGTTCCCACCTACGGCGGCCAGGTGCGGGGAGAGCTGTGCACCCCCACCGGGGCGGCGCTGCTGAAGCATTTCGCCCTGCGCTTCGGGGACCGGCCGGTGATGGCCGTTTCCGCTGTTGGATACGGCATGGGCAAAAAGGATTTTGAGCAGGCCAACTGCGTCCGGGCTTTCCTGGGGGAGAGCGAGGGCGAGCTGGAAAAGAGCGTGAAGCTGGAATGCAACGTGGACGATATGACGGCGGAGGAGCTGTCCTTCGCCATGGACCGGCTGTTTGAGGCCGGCGCCCGGGATGTATACACCCAGGCGGCGGGGATGAAGAAGAGCCGGGCGGGAACGCTGCTGAGCGTGGTGGGCGCCCGGGAGGACGCGGACGCCCTGGCGGCGGCGGTCATGAAGTATACCACCACCCTGGGGATCCGCCGCTTCGACATCGGCCGCTACGTGCTGCAGCGGGAGATCCGGACGGTGGATACGGAGCTGGGCCCGGTTCGGGTCAAATACGCCCGGGGCATGGGCGTGGAAAAGTCAAAAGCGGAATACGACGACTGCGCTGCCATCGCCCGGGAAAAGGGAATGACGGTGGAGGAGGTGCGCCGCGTCGTCGCCAAAGCGGATGGGAAGACTTCCGCTTTCGGCGCGAATGTGGTACAATCCGAGTAATGGGATGCGGACACAGAAGAACGCGACGGACCGCATCCGGAGGCTGAAGGCATGAGCGAAACCAAATTCCGGCCCTATGACAAAAAACGGAAAATCCTGCTGGTGGAGGATGAACAGGTTAACCAGGAGATCCTGCAGGCGTGCCTGCAGGGTACCTATGAAGTACTTCCCGCCATGACCGGGGCGGAGGCCCTGGAGATCATTGATCGGGAGCAGGAAACCCTGAGCATGGTGCTGCTGGACCTGATGCTGCCCGACATGCACGGGATGGACATCCTGCGCCGCATGCGGAAGGATGTGCGCACCGCCGGCATTCCCGTCATCGTTATGACGGCGGACAGCAAGGCCGAGGTGGAATGCCTCTCCCACGGGGCCGTGGACTTTATTCCCAAGCCCTATCCCCGGCCGGAAATCGTGCAGGCCCGGGTGCGGCGCATCATCGAGCTTTCCGAAGACCGGGAGATCCTGCGCTGGACCGAGCGGGACGCCCTGACGGGGCTGTACAACCGGGAGTTCTTCAACCGCTACGCCCGGCAGCTGGACACCTTCCATCCGGAGGAGCCCAGCGACGCGGCGATCCTGAATATTACCCAGTTCCATATGATCAACGACCGCTACGGCAGGGCCTACGGCGACGCCGTGCTGGCAGCCGCCGGCGAGGAGATCCGCGAACTGCTGAAGGAAACCGGCGGCATCGCCAGCCGGAGCGATTCGGATACCTTTTGCTTCTACTGTCCCCACCGGGAGGACTACGCCGCCCTGCTGGAGCGGCTGGCCGACCGGGTGAACCGGGATATCTCCGGGGAAAACCGGATCCGCCTGCGGATGGGGGTCTACGCCCTGGTGGACAAGGAGCTGGACATCGACCGCCGGTTTGACCGGGCGAAGATGGCGGCGGATACCGCCCGCTCCGGGTATTCCAACTCCGTGGGCTGGTTCAGCGAAGCCATGTATGAAAAGGAAAAGCTGGACGCCCGGCTGGTGGAGGATTTCGCCGCCGCCCTGCGGGAAAAGCAGTTTACGGTTTATTTCCAGCCCAAGTTCCATATCCGGGGAGAGAAGCCCGTGCTGGCCAGCGCCGAGGCGCTGGTGCGCTGGAACCATCCGGAAATGGGCATGGTGAGCCCCGGGATCTTCATCCCCGTCTTTGAGGCCAACGGCCTGGTCCGGGCCCTGGACCGCTATGTCTGGGCCGCCGCGGCGGAGAAGATCCGGGACTGGCGGGACCGGCTGGGCATTACCCTTCCCGTGTCGGTGAACGTATCCCGGATCGACCTGTTCGATCCCCGGATTTTTGACAACCTGCGGGAGATCGTGGAGAAGAACGGCATCGGATACCGGAACCTGCTGCTGGAGGTGACGGAGTCCGCCTATACCGAGGATTCCGCCCAGATCGTTGAGAAGGTGAACCAGCTGCGGGCCATGGGATTCCGGATCGAAATGGACGATTTCGGCTCCGGCTATTCCTCCCTGAACATGCTGTCCATCCTGCCCATTGACGCCCTGAAGCTGGACATGCGGTTTATCCGCCACGCCTTCAGCGCGGAGGGCAGGGATACCCGGCTGCTGGAGGCCATGATCAGGCTGGCGGAGGCCTTTGAGGTGCCCACCATCGCCGAGGGCGTGGAGACGGCGGAGCAGTGCGAAGTCCTCCGGGCCATGGGCTGCGATTATATCCAGGGCTATTACTTCTCCCGGCCGCTTCCGGCGGACGCCTTTGAAGCGTACATGCTGGAGCACCGGCCCGGGGAGAACTGAGAATACGGAAAAAAGAAGGGAGAATCCCCATGACTGTTGAAGACCTGAAGGCCTACGGCGCCGATACCGCCCAGGGACTGGAGCGGTGCATGGGCATGGAAAGCATGTATCTCCGCCTGGTGGGCATGATTCCCGGGGACGCCAATTTCGGGAAGCTGGAGGAAGCCCTGGAGGCGGGGGACCTGAAGGTCGGCTTTGAGGCGGCCCATGCCCTGAAGGGTGCCGCGGCCAATCTCGCCCTGACGCCCCTGCTTACCCCCGTCAGCGAGATTACGGAGCTGCTGCGGGCGGGGACGCAGGCGGACTATGCACCCCTCCTGGAAAAAATCCGCGCCGCCCGGGAAGGACTGGAGCGCCTTTGCGTCCAGGGATAAAAGCGAAAATGAAAAGAAGGAGGCAGGAAATCCTGCCTCCTTTTCACATGCCCGGGAAGCGTTACTGCTTCCCGATGTATTTCAGGCACAGCATGGTGATATCGTCGAACTGCTCCGCCCCGGCGGTGAAGCCCAGGATGCTGTTCATCACGTTTTCGGTGACGGTTTTCGGATCGGCGTCCGGGTCCCGGTTCAGGGCGTCCAGCATCCGCTCGGTGCCGTAGAGCTCCTGGGCGGTGCTGGTGGCTTCCGCCACGCCGTCGGTATAGACGAAGAGGCTGTCTCCCGGATTCATCCGGAATTCATGCTCCCGGAAGGGCGTGCCTTCCATCACGGCCACGGCGGGAGAATGGCGGTACACCTGCAGGGCGTAGTCCTCCCCGGCCCGGCGGAGCACCGGATGCTCGTGGCCGGCGTTGGCGGCCACCCCCAGGCCGGTGGAAATCTGCAGCACCGCCAGCCACACCGTGACGAAGAATCCGGCCTCGTTGCCTTCGCACAGCTGGTTGTTCACCTCGCTGAGGACCTGGGCGGGGGATTCCCCGTTCTGAAGCCGGGATTTGATCAGCACCCGGGAGATCATCATGAACAGGGCCGCCGGGACGCCCTTGCCGGAAACGTCCGCCATAACCAGGCCGATGTGGTCGTGGTCCACCAGGAAGAAATCGTAGAAATCGCCGCCCACCTCCTTGGCGGGGGTCATGGTGGCGTAAACGTCAAACTCCGGCCGGTCCGGGAAGGCGGGGAAGAGCCGGGGCAGCTGGCTGGCCTGGATGCCCCGGGCCATGTTCAGCTCCGCGCCGATGCGCTCCTTCTCGGCGGTAACCCGCTGGGTTTCCTGCATGTACTGCAGGGTGCGGGCGGAGAGGGTGGAGAAGGAATCCGCCAGGAACTCAATCTCGTCCCCGGTGCGGTAGGCGTCCTCCATTTTGAACTGCAGGTTGTCCCCGCCCAGCTGCTGCATCCGCTCCGTCATGATGCCCAGGGGCTTCACAATGCGCTTGGAGAGCACCAGGGCGCCGGTGAGACCCAGCACCAGGATGATCCCCAGCAGGATCAGGATTGTGGTTTTTGAGCGGTCCAGGCTTTCGGTCATGCTGCTTCCGGCGTCGGAAAGAATGGTGTCATACTGCGTTTCCAGCCTTTCGGTGGGCCTCAGGGCGGCGGCCCGGTTCACGGCGGAAATCACCGTCCAGCCCACGCTGCCCACAGGGGCGCCGGACATGAGGTATTCCTCCCCGTCCACGGTGACGGCGGTAAGCTCCGTGACGCCGGACAGGGCGCTCCCGACGAAGGCGGAGAGGGTTTCCCCGCCGCTTTCCCGCAGGTCCTCCGCCTCCGAGGGCTCCCGCACCCGCAGGCTGCCCTCCGTCCGGGGGGAGAAGACCACGTGGCCGTACTGGTTCACGATGAAGACAAAGGAAGTATCGTCCGAAACGGAGTCAATGGCCTCCTGCATGTTGTCCAGGAACAGGTCCGCCCCGCACACGGCGGCCAGCTTCCCGTTCCGGTAAACCGGCAGGGCGCACATGATGCCGATGCGGCCGGTGAACACGTCCTGCACCACATCCGTATAGTAGAGGCTTCCGCTTTCCGCGGCGCCCTTATACCAGTCCCGCTCCCGGATGGGGATGGGGATCAGGGCTCCGTCCCCGGAAAACTTGCCCGCGGAATGGTCGTCCGCCAGGAGCATGACGCCGGAGGGCAGGGCCACATAGCAGGAATTCACGGTGCCGTTTGCATACAGGGCCTCCATCATTTCGCTCATGTTGGCCATAAGCCCCAGCTGGGCCTTGATCTCCGGGCTGTCGGTATCCGCCCCCGCCTCGGAGAGCAGCTGCACGGTGATTTTCCCTTCCTTCGCCGGGTCCGGCAGGGCGTAGGGATGCTCCCCCCAGCTTTCCGGGGAGGCAAAGAGGTTTTCCGCATAGTCTCCCAGCATCTTTACGGTGTTCCCCAGGTCCCCGAAGAGTTCGTTGGCGATGTAGGCCTCCATCTGCGTGCTCTGCCCCTGGCTGCGGGAAATCACGGCGTCCATGGTCTCCCGGGAAATGGCGGAAATGGATTCCTTCTGCTTCGTGTTGGTTTCCGCCACCAGGCCCTGCAGGTGCACCGCCTGGTAGAAAATGACCCCGGTGTAGGCGGCCATCATCAGCAGGATCACGAAGAGCACCAGGTTGAACACTTTCTGCTGGATTCCGCCGAATACCCAGTTTCTGATTTTTCTCATATGTTATGCTTCCTCCGCGGGAGTTCCCGCTTTTTTGGATTTTACGGGCAGGCCTTTCCCTCCGCCCAGTGCTTCCGGCACAGGGCGATATAGCTCTCGTTGCCGCCCAGCAGCACCTGCTCGCCCTCCCGGACGACCTTGCCGCCGGAAAGCCGGGCGTTGCAGGTAGCCTTCCTGCCGCACCAGCAGACGGTTTTGACCTCCTCAATGGAGTCCGCCCAGGCCAGGAGCCACAGGCTGCCCTCAAACAGGTTTCCCTGGAAATCCGCCCGCAGGCCGTAGCAGATCACCGGAACCCCGGCCTTGTCCACGATGTCCACCAGCAGCTGCACCTGCTCCTTTTTCAGGAACTGGGCCTCATCCACGATAATACAGTCGTATTCCTTCGCCTTCTCCAGGGTCAGTTCCTCCATCAGGGCGCATTCCGCCTTCAGGCCGACCCGGGAAGCCACAACCCGGCTCCCGTCCCGGTTTTCCAGGGCGGGCTTCACCATCAGGGCCTTCTGCCCCCGCTCCCGGTAATTGTACTGCACCATGATGGCGTTGGCGGTCTTGGAGGACCCCATCGCGCCGTAACGGAAATATAGCTTTGCCATGACTGTTCCTCCCTCCTCCTCCATTCTACCCAAAGAAGCGGAAGTATGCTATACTGTCGGCAGAAAAAAACCGAAAAAAGGAGAAGGATCCATGAATACAAACGAACTGACCCGGGAAAAAGTTGCCGCCATGATTGACCATACCAACCTGAAGGCCAATGCCACCCGGGAGGATATCCGCCGCCTGTGCGACGAAGCGAAGACGTATCATTTCGCCTCCGTCATGGTCAATTCCGCCTTCACCGCCTTCTGCAGGGAGCAGGTGGCCGGCTCCGGCGTGCTGGTGGGCACGGTGGCCGGCTTCCCCCTGGGGCAGATGTCCACGGCTGCCAAGGTTTTCGAGGCGGAAACCGCCATCGCCGACGGGGCGGACGAGATCGACTACGTGGTGAACGTGTCGGACGTGAAGGACGGGAAGTGGGACCTGGTCCGCTCTGAAATGGAAAAGATCACCGCCGCCTGCCACGGGAGGGGCGCCGGCTGCAAGGTCATCTTTGAAAACTGCTACCTCACCAAGGAGGAGATCGCCCGGCTGGCCGCCATCGCGGCGGAGGTGAAGCCGGACTTCATCAAGACCTCCACGGGCTTCGGCACCGGCGGGGCCACGGTGGAGGATGTGCGCATCATGAAGGAAACCGTCCGGGGCGCCGTGAAGGTCAAGGCTGCCGGCGGCATCCGGGACTGGGCTTCCTGCAGGGCCATGATCGAAGCCGGGGCGGAGCGCATCGGCGCCAGCGCCGGAAAGCAGATCCTGGAGCAGTTTGCCGCGGAATAAAATGATTAATGAATTTGCAACAAATTCCCCTTTCCCTTCCCCGGGGATATCTGATATAATAATCACCGACAGAACAGGTGAAAAACCTGGGAAAATTGTACAACTTTATTAAAGGAGGGTTCCCTGATGAAGAAATTCCTGGCTATCCTGCTGGCGGCCATCATGGCTCTGGCAGCCTGCTCCGCCTTTGCGGACGATTTCAACTATGATGACATTCCGGACGAAATGACATCTGAAAACGGCCAGTACCCCATCGCGTTCGTTACCGACGTCGGCCAGCTGAAGGATCATTCCTTCAACGAAGGCATCTTCAATGGCGTCAAGAGGTACGCTTCCGAGAACAACATTGCCTACAAGTATTATCAGCCCGCCAACGGCAACCAGGCGACGGATGACGACCGTTACGACGCCATGAAGGCCGCCGTGGACGGCGGCGCCGAAATCGTGGTCTGCGCCGGTTTCATGGCCGGTGCCGCCATTGAAAAGGCCTCCTCCGAGTTCACGAACGTGAAGTTTGTGTACGTGGACGGCAGCCACTTCGGCGACAACACCGTGGGTGTTGCCTTCAAGGAAGAACAGTGCGGCTTCTTCGCCGGCTATGCCTGCGTGAAGGAAGGCTTCACCAAGCTGGGCTTCTCCGGCGGCGGCGGCGGAACCACCCCGGCATGCTGCCGTTACGGTTACGGCTTTGTGCAGGGCGCTGAAGCGGCTGCGGCTGAGCTGGGCGTGAACGTTGAAATGAACTATTCCTGGCTGTACGGCGGCACCTTCTCCGACAGCCCCGAGCTGGAAACCATGCTGAACGGCTGGTATGAGAACGGCACCGAAGTGATCTTCCCCTGCGGCGGCGCAATGTACCTGAGCTGCTTCTCCGCGGCTGCGGCCAATGACGCGTGGGCCCTGGGCGTTGACAGGGATCAGGCTGCTGACTCCGATCGCGTGCTGACCTCCGCCCTGAAGGGTGTTGACGCTGCTTCCTACCAGATCCTGAAGGCCTATTTCGACGGCGGCTGGGACAAGCTGGGCGGAACGGATCAGGTGTACGGAACGGCGGAAGGCGCCATCGCGCTTCCTACCGCGGAAGGCTCCTGGCGGTTCACCAAGTTCACGGTTGAAGAGTACAACAAGATGGTTGAGGATGTCATCAGCGGCGCCCTCGTTATCGACGACAAGTACGAGAACATGAAGACGGAATATGATCATGTGAAGATTTCCATGATTGAATAATCCATCCCCTTTCGGGAAGGGCTTCGGCCCTTCCTTTTTTTATGTTTTCCTGCTATAATGTTCAGGACTTGAAAGATCCAAATCAATAGTCGGTGAGGAGCTGATTGCCGGTATGAGTGAACGTTCTCCGGAAACATCGGAATATGTGATTGAGATGAATCACATTACCAAGGTCTTCCCGGGAATTGTAGCCAACGACGACATCACCCTGCAGCTTCGCAAAGGGGAGATCCACGCGCTGCTGGGCGAGAACGGGGCAGGAAAGTCCACCCTGATGAGCGTCCTCTTCGGCCTTTATAAACCGGAGAAGGGCGAGATCCGGAAAAACGGACAGGTGGTGAAGATTGACGATCCCAACGATGCCACCGCCCTTCATATCGGAATGGTGCACCAGCACTTCAAGCTGGTGGATGTGTTTACCGTGCTGGACAATATCATCCTCGGCGCGGAGGATACCCGGTTCGGTTTCCTTTCCAAAAAGGCGGCCCGGCAGAAGGTGCAGGCCCTGAGCGATAAATATGGGCTGAAAATTGACCTGGATGCGAAAATTGAGGATATCACCGTGGGTATGCAGCAGCGGGTGGAAATCCTGAAAATGCTCTACCGGGACAATGAGATCCTGATCTTTGACGAGCCCACCGCCGTGCTGACGCCCCAGGAAATCGATGAACTGATGCAGATCATGAAGAACCTTGCCGCGGAAGGAAAAAGCATCCTCTTCATCAGTCACAAGCTGAATGAAATCATGCAGGTTTCGGACCGAGTGACGGTTTTGCGCAAGGGGAAATATATCGGGACTGTCAACACGGCCGATACCAACAAGCAGGAGCTTTCCGACATGATGGTGGGAAGGTCCGTTCAGCTGGAGGTTTCCAAGGAGGAAGCGCATCCGGGAGAAACCGTGCTGGAGGTCAGCCATTTCTGCGTTCCCAGCAGGATACACAACCGGAATGCCGTAAACGATGTATCCTTCACGGTTCGGGCCGGTGAAATCGTCTGCATTGCCGGTATTGACGGGAACGGCCAGACGGATTTTATTTACGGGCTGACAGGCCTTGAAAAAAGCAATGGCGGAACCGTTAAGCTGTGCGGCCAGGATATTACACACCAGTCCATCAAAAAACGCGGGGAAAACATGAGCCATATCCCGGAAGACCGGCACAAGCACGGACTGATCCTCGACTTCACCCTTGAGCAGAACATGGTCCTCCAGCGGTTCATGGAGCCCCGGTTCCAGCGCGGGAAGTTCATTCGGTTCCAGGAGGTTCGCTCCTATGCGGAGCAGCTGATTAAAGAATACGATGTGCGTTCCGGGCAGGGACCGGTTACAAAGGTGAGATCCATGTCCGGCGGAAACCAGCAGAAAGCGATCATTGCCCGGGAACTGGACAGGGATAAAAAATTGATTGTGGCGGTGCAGCCCACCCGCGGACTGGATGTGGGCGCCATCGAAGGCGTTCACAGCAGGCTCGTTGCGGAACGGGATGCGGGAAAGGCCGTCCTCCTGGTCAGCCTGGAGCTGGATGAGGTGATGAGCCTTCCGGACAGGATCCTCGTGATGTACGAGGGAGAAATCGTGGGTGAGTTCAGGCCGGAAGATACGAATATCCAGGAACTGGGCCTGTATATGACAGGCGCACGCCGGCAGGCGAAGGAAGGAGGGAAAAAGGATGGAGAATAAGCCGTTCTTTCAGCGGGAAGGCGTCAAAACAATCCTGGCGTCGCTCCTTTCCATTGTCATCGGCCTGCTGGCCGGGGCCGTCATCATTGTCATCGTCGGACTGACAAACGGCTCCATTATTCCTTCTGCTATCTGGGATGCGATCCGCCTGGTGATCGCGGGTGTTTTCAACACCGGGCGGGACGCTGCTACAGGAGCCCTGACATTTGGCTTCAATCCTGTTTATTTCGGCAACCTGCTCTTCCGGGCAATGCCCCTGATCCTGACAGGACTTTCGGTGGCCGTTGCCTATAAAACAGGGCTGTTCAATATCGGCGCCCCCGGGCAGTATCTTGCGGGAACCTGCGCTACGCTTTTCCTGGCGCTGAGCATTCCCACTTCTTCGATTCCTGCCTGGATGGTATGGGTGATTGCGTTCCTGGGCGGCATGATCGCCGGCGCTTTGTGGGGGTGCATCCCCGGACTGCTGAAGGCTTTGCTGAACATCAATGAGGTCATTGCCTGCATCATGACCAACTGGCTGGCCGCCGGACTGGTGACATGGGCGTTTGATATCAGCAGCCTGAAGAACGTCCTTGAAGGAACAAAAACAGGGTATATCTACAAAACATCCACGATCATCAACGATGTTGTCGTCGATGGTGTCCGGACCATCTCCGGGGCAAAGATCCCGGAAGGAGCGCAGGTGCTTGCCACCCGCGGCGGCGTCGCGACGCCGAAGCTGGGACTGGACAGCCTTTTCCCGGGAAGCCAGGTCAACGCCGGCATCCTGATTGCGATCCTGCTGGCAGTGGTGTTTTATATCATCATGGAAAAAACCACCCTTGGGTACCAGCTGAAGGCTTGCGGATCCAACCGATATTCGGCCAAATACGCCGGAATCAAGGACAAGCGGAACATCGTGCTGTCCATGGCGATGGCGGGAGCAATGGCCGGTGCGGCGGGCGCCCTTTATTCCCTGAGCGGAAACACGGAGTTCTTCTGGACGACATACCAGACGCTTCCGGCGGTGGGCTTTACAGGCATCGCTGTTGCCCTGCTCGCCGTCAACAATCCTGTCGGGGTGATTTTCTCCGGAATGTTCATGTCCCTCCTGAATATCAACGGGCAGCAGATCACCAACCTGACCGCCTACAATGAATACATTACGGATGTTATTATCGCGGTGATTGTTTATCTTTCCGCTTTCATGCTGATTATCAGGATGTGGATCAGCAAAAAACGGACGAAACCCGGCGACAAGTCCGGGAAACCCGACAGGAAGACGGCGGAGGTGAGCAAATAATGGCATTCCTGATCCGGCAAACCCTTATCTATTCCGTTCCGCTGATGATTGTGGCGCTGGCCGGCGTTTTTGCCGAACGCAGCGGCGTGATCAACCTGGCGCTGGAAGGTATGATGATCTTCGGCGCCTATATCGGCGTTGTCTGTATGAATGTCATGATGAGCCTTGGATGGTTCGACGCGGTAAAGGCTTCCGGCAACCCTTGGACAGCCCAATGGTACCTGCTGCTGGCAATGTTCGTTTCCAGCGTGGCGGGAAGCATTTTCTCCCTGCTGCTGGCATTTGCGGCAATCCACCTGAAGGCGGATCAGACCATCGGCGGAACGGCCCTGAATATGCTGGCTCCTGCTATCGTCCTGTTCATGGTCCGCATTACCGCGAAGCAGAACAGCCTGCTGCTGGCCAGCGGTGATTCCGCCACCTGGTTCATGATCAAAAAGGCGATGTGGGGATTTGATAAAAGCCAGAAGCTCAGCGTCCTCGGAGAAGCCTTCCTGAATAAGGTCTACCTGACCACATATTTCTGCATTATCCTGTTCATTGTGCTTTCGGTGGTCCTGTACAAAACGAAGTTCGGCCTCCGGCTCCGCTCCTGCGGAGAGAATCCGCAGGCGTCCGCCTCCCTGGGCATCAACGTGAACCGGATGCGCTATACCGGTGTTATGATCTCCGGAGCGCTGGCAGGCCTCGGCGGATGCGTTTTCGCCGTTACCACGGCGAACTGTTCCGCAAACGGCGATGTGGCCGGCTTCGGTTTCCTGGCGCTGGCGGTCATGATTTTCGGCAACTGGAAGCCGCTGCCCATCGCCCTGGGAGCGCTGCTGTTCGGCCTGTTCAAATGTATCGCGGCTTCCTACGCAACCCTGGATGTGAACGGAGACGGCTACTATGTGCTTGCGAACCTGGGAATCAGCAGCCATATCTACCGCGTCCTTCCGTATCTGGTTACCCTGATCGTGCTGGCCTTCACCTCCAAGAGGTCCCGCGCGCCCAAGGCGGAAGGCATCCCCTATGATAAGAGTTCCCGCTGAGCAAAGAAGAAAAAGGAGGAAAAACCCCATGCCGATCCCGACCCCCCATATCAACGCTCCTGCCGGTGCCTTTGCCGATACCGTCCTGATGCCCGGTGACCCCAAGCGGTCCCGGCTCATTGCCGACAGCTTCCTGGAGAAGGCGGAGCTGGTGAACGACGTCCGCGGCGTCCAGGGCTACACCGGTTATTACAAGGGAAAGCGCGTTTCCGTGATGGCCAGCGGCATGGGCGCCCCCTCCATCGGCATCTATTCCTATGAGCTGTTCAAGTTCTACGATGTGAAGAGCATCATCCGCCTGGGCTCCGCCGGAGCCATGCGGGAGGACATCCGGCTCCGGGATATCGTCATCGCCATGAGCGCCTACAACCACAGCTCCTACCTGAAGCAGTTCGGCTTCACCGGGGACAACGCCCCCTGCGCCGATTACGACCTGCTGTCCAGGGCGGTGGAAACGGCGAAGGCCATGAACCTTCCGGTGCACTGCGGCGCGGTGTTCACCTCCGAAGCCTTCTACGGGGAGGGCGCGGACGTGGAGGCCCTGCGGGCGCAGCATGTGATGGCCGTTGAAATGGAAGCCGCGGCGCTGTACCTCAACGCCGCCCTCACCGGGAAGAAGGCCCTGACCATCTGCACCATCTCCGACAGCGCCGTCACCGGCGAGAGCCTGCCGGCGGAGGACCGCCAGTCCTCCTTCCTGGACATGATCCGGCTGGGGCTGGAGATTGCCTGATTTTTTCCATCGGTTTTCCTGCGGGGCTTCGGCCCCGTTTTTTTGTTTTCCCCGGGGTTTCCCTGGTCCTTCTGAGCAAAAGTAAAGGAGCTGTGAAAATCATTTCACAGCTCCGTCGGTCCTATATATCATTCACAGCTGCCGCAGGTCCAAGGTCCTTACCGCCCCGGAGAGACCACTTGCCATGGGTGTATCGGACCCCCTGCCGGCGGGGAAAGTGTATGCCTGTATACCGGTTTACGGGATCTCCTGCCGGATGCTTCACCTCCCGGGAATCATCTGTCGTCTGGTTGGTTCTTTTTCTCTGTGAATGAATTATTGCACATATATTTTAGTTTGTCAACACTTTTTTAACAAATTTGTAAAAATTTTTTATTCGGCCCACCTGACGCCGTCCAGGATCTCCTGCCAGGCAGCAAAGCCCGCGTCCTGCAGCGCTTCCCGGGCGTAGAGATACAGGTAGTAATAGAATCCCCCGGCCTTCACCACGACGCCCTCGCCGGTCATGGCAACTCCCTGGGCCGTATAAGTATAGCGGAAGCTTTTGGCTTCCTTTCCGCCGACGGTGCGCTCGCCGAAGCCCGCCAGCTTGTATCCGAAGGGGGCGGATGCTTTGGCAATCCCCTTTTCGGCGGCTTTGACCATGTCCGCTTCCTTCAGCAGCAGTCCGGCAAGGCCGCCGGCTTTTTTAAACCCCATGCTCACCATCAGGTGCGCTTCCTCGTTCTTCAGCGCCTCCGCGTTCTCGGAGCCGGCGGAAGACAGGGCCTTGACCTCATTGGCGTCCAGCTTCCGGAATCCGTCGGGAAAAGTAAGGGTCAACTGTTTATTCAAAGTAATCTGTTCCATAGGTCTCATCCTCCTTCTGAAGTATATACGCAGGAAAAAGGGGGATGGCACCCGGAAAGCCAAAAACGGCCGGTTTGACAGAACATGGAAACAGGGCTATCATCTTTCAGGTATTGTTTGAGCGAAAGGATATCGGCAGGAATGAAAAAGGAAAACAATAAGGGCGGCCGCGAACGGCTGGGCAGCCGCCTGGGCTTTATCATGCTGTCCGCGGGCTGCGCCATCGGCTGCGGAAACGTCTGGAAATTTCCCTGGATGTGCGGGGAATACGGCGGCGGCAGCTTTGTGGCGGTCTATATCCTCTGCCTGCTGGTGCTGGGGCTTCCGGTGATGACCATGGAGTTTTCCATGGGCAGGGCGGCCCAGGCGAGCCCCCTGTATATGTTCCGGAAGCTGGGGAAGGGACACAGCCCCGTATGGAAGGTTCCCGGGGCGCTGTCCCTCCTCGGCAATGTGGCGCTGATGGCCTTTTACACGGTGGTGGCAGGCTGGATCCTGAACTACTTCTTCCGGTTCGTCACCGGGCAGACGGAAGCCCTTTCCTTCGGAAATATGATTTCCAACCCCTGGGAGAATGTGATTTTCACCCTGGTGACCGTGGCCATCAGCTTCGCGGTGCTGAGCTTCAGCATCCAGGGCGGGCTGGAGCGGATTACCAAGTATATGATGGTGGCCCTGCTGCTGATGATGCTGGTGATGCTGGGCAACAGCCTGTCCCTTCCCGGGGCGGGAAAAGGAATGCAGTTTTACCTGGTGCCGGACTTCTCGAAGTTCAGCGGCGAAACCGTTGTAAAGGCCATGAACCAGGCCTTCTTCACCCTGTCGGTGGGGATCGGCAGCATGGCGATTTTCGGCAGCTATATCGGCAAGGACCGCTCCCTGATGGGGGAGGCGGGAACCGTCATCGCACTGGATACGCTGGTGGCGCTGCTGGCCGGGGCCATCATTTTCCCGGCGTGCTTTTCCTACGACGTGGAGGTGACCGAGGGCCCGGGGCTGCTCTTTGACACCATGGCTTACGTCTTCCTCCACATGGCGGGGGGAAGATGGTGGGGAGCCCTGTTCTTCCTGTTCATGGTGTTCGCCGCGTTTTCCACGGTGCTGGCCGTGTGCGAGAACATTCTGGCCATGGCCCGGGAGATGTTCGGGTGGAGCCGGAAGAAGGGAAGCCTCCTGTGCGGCGCCGTGGTCTTCCTGCTGAGCCTGACCACCGCCCTGGGCTACAGCGTGCTGAAATTCCGGCCCTTCGCGGAGGGAACCGCCTGGCTGGATTTCTGGGACTTTATTGTTTCCACCAATATCCTTCCCCTGGGCTCGCTGTTTTACGCCCTGTTCTGCTGCAACCGCTTCGGATGGGGATGGGACGCCTTCATGGCGGAGGCCAATACCGGCCGGGGCCTGAAGGTGAAGTCCTGGATGAAGCCCCTGTTCCGCTTTGCGGTGCCGGTCCTCATCCTCTTCCTGTATGTTTACGGGCTGGCCACCTTCAGATGGCGGTGAACGGGGCGCCCGCCCCGGCTTGACAGGGGAGCGCGGCGCGGATATATTGGATCCAACGGAAAACAGTAAGAAACGGGAGGAAAAAGAACATATGAATGAAGCAATTGTCAGGCTGCACCGGGCGAAGATCGTTCCGGCGGTCCTCAGCATCCTTTTCGGCGCCGCGCTGGTCATCGCCCGCAGGAGCGCCATGGACGCGGTGATCCGCATCGCCGCCGCCCTGCTGGTGATCGGCGGGGCCGGGAGCCTGTGCCTGTACTTTTTCGGGCCTATCCGCAGGGAGAATACCCAGCTGGCCGTGGGCGTGCTGCTGGCCGGCACGGGGGTGCTGCTCTGGCTGCTGGCCGGAACCCTGGTGGACATTTTCCCCGGGATCGCCGGCGTCACCCTGATTCTCAACGCCTTCAGCAACCTGGGCATCCTGAGCTCCCCGGAGGAGCAGACGGACAAATGGGTCGTGCTGCTGATTTCCGCGCTCATGGCCGTGGGCGGCCTGATGATCCTGCTGCATCCCCAGGCCATTGAGAATATCCTGTTGATTTTTATCGGCCTTGCCTTTATCGTCAACGGCATCCTGGACCTGGTCCTGATGCACCTGGCCAAGGAAGCCCTGCTCCGGTCCTTCACCGGCAGGCAGGAATAAAAA
>CAMHSI010000041.1 GCA_946187775.1 uncultured Clostridia bacterium | reverse complement strand
AACATGTCACTGCGCATCCGGGCCTGCATGTACACGCCCATCATGTGCCCCTGGTACTGGATGAAGTAGTTCAGCAGCATCTTCGCCAGGTACAGCGCCAGCAGCGTCACGCCCAGGATCAGGATCATCCGGTAGTTCCGGTCCGGAATCAGGGTGTTCAGCATCGTCCGGGTGATAATCGGATAAACCACGCCGATCAGCGCCACGGCCACGGAGGCCCCCATGTCCATGAAAAACAGCTTTTTGTGTGGCCTGTAGTATCGGATAAACCGTTTCACCAGCCCGGCGGTTTCCTGGTTGGTGCGCTTTGTTCCGTCCTCCCGCACTCCGCGGTTCAGTCTCTGCGACATCTGCTTCACGCCCTTTTTGCTCATCTCCCGTCAGCATATCATATTTTCGCCCCGGAACACAATATTCCGAAGCCTTCCCCTTCCCCTTTCTTTCTTGACATGCGTCCTCCGGGGGTATAGCATGGAAAAGGATTTTTTGAATACAGGAGGCGCCGTGTGGATAGCGGACTGAAGCTTCCGGATCAGTATCCGGAGGGATTTGAATATACCGGGGAAGGCGGCCTTTCCCCCGCGGAGGCGGAAGCCCGTATGCAGGACGGCCGCGGCAATGTCATCGCCGACGATCAGGGGAAATCCCTGAAGAAGATCCTTTTTGACAATGTTTTTACCTTCTTTAATTTCCTGAACTTTGCCCTGGCTTTCTGCCTGTTCCTGGTGGGAAGCTACCGGAATATGCTCTTTATCACCATCATCCTCACGAACATTGTCATCGGCACCGTCCAGGAGTACCGTGCCCGGAAAACAATCCGGGAGCTGCAGCTGCTGAACGCGCCGGATGTCCATGTCCTCCGCGGCGGGCAGGAGGTCGTCCTCAAGCCGGAGGAAACCGTCCAGGGGGATCTGGCGGTCTTCCGCGCCGGGGATCAGGTCATCGCCGATGCCGTGATCATCGACGGGGCCGGCTCCGCCATGGAATCCCTGCTCACCGGCGAGAGCGATCCCGTTCCCAAGCAGATAAACAGCTGGCTGTATTCCGGCAGCTATGTCGTCGAGGGAAAGATGACGGCCCAGCTGGTTTATGTGGCCAATGAAAGCTATATCGGCCGCCTGAACCGGGAGGCCAAAAAAACCGCCCGTCCCGGCTCCCGTCTCATGAAGGAGCTGGACCGGCTCATCAAATTCGATACCGTGCTCCTGGTTCCCCTGGGCATCGCCCTCTTCCTGAAGGAGCTGATTCTCCGCCGCTGGGCCGCGGCGAATCCCCTTCCCTTCGTCGAGGTGGCGAAGGAAGCCGTCCCCTCCTCCGTTGCCGCCATGATCGGCATGATTCCCGAGGGCCTGATCCTCCTCACCAGTATCGCCATGGCCGTGGGCATAATCCGTCTCGGCCGGAAAAAAGCCCTTGTGCAGGAGCTGGCCGGCATTGAAACCCTGGCCCGGGCAGATGTGCTCTGCCTGGATAAAACGGGAACTATCACCTCCGGCAGCATGGAGGTCTTCCTTGCAGAGGGCGTGGATTGTCCGGATGCGGAGGCGGAGAAGTCCCTTTCCCGTTTTCTCGGCGCCTTTGACGATCCCAGCCCCACCCTGGACGCCCTTCGCGCCCGCTTTGCCCCCGGCGCGGAAGCGCCCCGGGCCGTGCTGCCCTTTTCCTCCGGCCGGAAGCTCTCCGCCGCCACCTTCAACGACGGGCAGGCCCTGATCTTCGGCGCCCCGGAATATGTCCTCGGGGACCGCTGTCCCGCTGCCCTTCGCGCGAAGATTGATTCCCTGGCCGCCGACGGCCGCCGGGTGATGGTGCTTTGCGGCGCCCGCGGAATCGTTTCAGTCCGGTCCCTTCCCCCGGTGGAAAGCATTCTCGCCCTCGTCGCCCTCACGGACCGGATCCGTCCCGGCGCCGCCCAGACCCTCCGTTATTTCCGGGAGCAGGGGGTGGATCTGAAGGTCATCTCCGGGGATAATCCCCGTACCGTTTCCCAGATCGCCCGGCAGGCCGGCCTGGAAGGCTGGGACAAATGGGTGGATGCCCGTACCCTCGATACCCCCGAAGCCCTTTCCGATGCCTGTGAGCGCTATACCGTCTTTGGCCGCGTCTCTCCCGAGCAGAAGAAGTCCCTGGTCCTCGCCCTGCGGGAAAAAGGCCATAATGTTGCCATGACCGGTGACGGCGTCAATGATATTCCCGCCCTGAAGGCGGCGGACTGCTCCATTGCCATGGCCGGCGGCGCCGACGCCGCCCGTCACGCCGCCCAGCTGACCCTCCTGGATTCCGATTTCAGCGTCATGCCGGAAATCGTCCTGGAGGGGCGCCGGGTCATCAATAACATCACCCGGGCGGCCAGCCTGTTCCTGACGAAAACGCTTTTCAGCTTTCTCCTCAGCATCCTGACCCTGCTTCTTCCCGCTTCCTCCTATCCCTTCCATCCCATTCACCTGACTCTGATTTCCTCCCTCACCGTGGGCATCCCCGGCTTTTTCCTGGCCCTGGAGCCCTGCTATGAGCGGATCCGCGGAAAGTTCCTGCGCACCGTGCTCACCCGCGCCCTTCCCGGCGGCCTCGCCGTCACCCTGTGTGCGGCCCTGGCCATGGTGCTTCCCCGTTTCGGCTGGGATCCGGAGATGTGTTCCACCGTCGCTGTGCTTGTGGCCTGGTTTGTCGGCTTCCTGGTGCTGCTGCGCACCTGCCTGCCCCTGAACCGGAACCGCTGCCTGCTTCTTGCCGCCATGGCCGCCGCCTTTGTGCTGGTGCTCTTCACCGCCGGGAGGCATTTTGAGCTGGTTCCCCTGGACGGCCGGGCCTGGATCGCCGTCGCCGTCCTCTGTGCCTTCGGCGCCGCCGTTGTCCTGGGAACCGCCGCCCTCCTCCGCCGCCGTCAGGCGAAGGCGGATTCCTGACCGCGGGAAGCTTCTCCCCTCCTGATTCGTTTGACAAGATGGAGGGGCGCTTTTATAATGGTTAAAGCCTTCTCCCTTCGCCGGAGAAGGCGAAAGTACGCATGATCCCAAGGAGTTTGTAATGAAGAAAATGCCTGGTTCTGCCCTGTTCATCCGCCTGGCAGCGCTGCTGCTGGCCGTTGTCCTGCTGCCTGCCGCCGCCCTTGCGGAAGAGGCCGGAAGCACCGGCGCCGAGGTCGAGGAAATCGAGGTCCTGAGCACCTCCGCCGCCTCCCTGCCCCTGGATTTCACCCCCGGTTCTCCCCTGAAGCCGGAGAATTTCTCCGAATCCGTGGATGAAAACGGCAATACCGTCCGTGTTTATCAGGACAGTACCATCCGCGTCACCTTGTCCGAAAAGCGCTGGTTTGTGCCCAACAGCAAGGATAACAAAGGCTCCCGCATCTGGATGGCCGATGTGGTCATCTCCGATCCTTCCCAGCTGCGGGTGGCCTCCTTCGATCCGGAACACGACTTTTCCAGCGTGAAGCGCACCGGCAGCGTCGCCCGCGGCGCTGAGGCCGTCAACGCCGTCACCGCCATCAACGGGGATTCCTGGGGCGCCGGCAACGAAAAGCATAATTTCGGCATCGTCTATCGCCAGGGGCAGCTTTTCTCCTCCCGGCTGGACGATTCCGGCAGGTATGCCATGGATCTCCTCGTTGTGGATATGGACGGGAATTTCCACGGGATCCACGCCGCGAAAGCCGGCGATCTCGATGATCCCTCCGTCTTCGAGGGGCGTCCGGTCATGGATGTCTTCTCCTTCGGCCCCATCCTGGTGGAAAACGGCCAGGTGGTCACCGATTACTTCGGTACCGACCGGGAGCCCGGCGCCGGCGGAACCTGGATGAAAATGCTCTCTGATGAGCCTGCCCAGCGCGCCGCCATCTGCCAGGTGGGCCCCCTGCATTATCTCCTGGTCACCGGCGAGAAGTATTATGAAAACCGCGGCCTCACCCTGTCGGAATTCGCGGAGTGCATCGCCTCCCTGGGGGTTCAGTTCGCCTACAATCTCGACGGCGGCCAGTCCTCCATCCTCTATTATCCCGGCCTTGGCAAGGTCAATGTGCCGAAGCTGAAGAACCGGGACCTCTGGGACTTCATCTATTTCGCCTCCGCCGGGCAGTAAGCATTCAATCCAGAAAAATGCGGACCGGTTCATCCGAACCGGTCCGTTGTTTTTGCCTTATTTGTAAGTCTTACAGCCTGAATGCAGCGCCGCATTCCTCCGTCAGCGCCACCGGGTCCAGGAAGCTGAAGTTTCGGTGAAGCAGCTGCTCCCGCCGGTAGGTAACCTCCATCGCTGTTTCCCCGTTCCGGGTGGCGGTCACCTTCACCTCGTCCACCGGCAGGCACGCCAGCAGGTCCCGGGCAATCCGAACGCCCATGGCGCTCAGGTATTTCTTCGCGTTCTGCTCCATGTATTCTTCCCGGCAGTTGAACTGGGCCTCCAGCCGGCCCGGATCCGGTGCCCGCATGTTGATGCTCTCGGCGAAGGTCGTCAGCTCTCCCAGGGGGTTCGCCTTCCGCAGCACCTCCGCGTAGGCCTTCGTGTCCCCGGAAAGCACCGCCTCCGCCTGCTTGTGGTAAAAGCTCCACAGCCGCAGGTTTGTCAGTCCGTCCGTCGGGTATTCGTGGCCCAGCGCGTCCGTCCAGTCGATGGTTTCGTCCGCCGTCATCCACAGGTTGTCAATGCCGATCTCCGGCCGTTTCACAACCACCCTTGCCGGCTTATCCGGGGCGGCTTTCGGTTCCGCCGCCACTCCCGGGTTTTCCTTCCACAGGTCGGAGGCAATCGCCCGCATTCTTTTCAGCAGTTCATTCTGGTCCAGCGGCAGGTTGGTTTCCTCGCTCATGCCTCTTCCCCTCCTTCCACACGGCACCGGATGCTCGCCGGGTTCGCGGCCGTTTCGAAGGCTTCGATCACAATCTTCGCGTTCTCCGTAATCTCGTGGTCAAACAGCCACCGGCTCAGGGGGTTGATCACCAGGCTTTCCACCTGGTTGCCGATTCCCCGTCCGCCGTTGGACAGGTCGAAGGTGGCCGCCTCCTCCAGGCTCTTGTATGCGTGCTCCTCGATGCTGATTTCGATGTTCTTCTGCTCCCGCAGCTTGCTGATGATCTTGTTGACCTGCCCCTTCAGGATCAGGTCCGCCGCCTCCTTCCGGATGTAGTCGAACACAACGATGTTCTCCCCGATCCGGTTCAGGATTTCCGGCCGGCCCAGCTCCAGCTTGAAGTAGTCCTCGATGGCGCTGCGCACCCGGGTCTGCACCTCGGAATAGGGCATGTCCATCGTCACGTTGGGATGCCGGTTTCCCAGGGCGTCCTTTACATAGATGCCCAGGTTGCTGGTGAAGATGATGATGGTTTCGGAGAAGTATACCGTGTTCCCCTGCCCGTCCGTCATCCGTCCGTCCTCCAGGATCTGCAGGAACTTGTCCAGGATGGTGGAGTGGGCCTTCTCAATCTCGTCAAACAGCAGGATGCAGAAGGGGTTCTTCTTCACCGCGTTGGTCAGCTGTCCTCCCGCCTCGTATCCAACGTATCCGGGAGGCGCTCCCATCAGCTTCTGGTCCGAATGGCTCTGTCCGTATTCGCTCATGTCAAAACGGATGCAGGTGCTCTCGTCGCCGAACAGCTTCTCCGCCAGCGCCTTGGCCGTCTCCGTCTTGCCGGTTCCCGTGGGTCCCGCGAAGAAGAGCACGCCCTTGGGCTTTCCCGTGGAGGAGGAGTTCAGTCCGTTCATCCCCGTCACCGCGCGCTTCACCACGTCCAGCGTCCGCTCCAGGGCCGTGTCCTGTCCCTTGATCCGCTTCTCAAAGTCCTGCTTCGCCGTCTTCAGGCTCTTGACGCTCAGCGTGCTCCAGGGGTTCTCCTTGATGCCGTATTTGTACAGGTCCACAATTTTGCACAGGTCCCGTACCGGCATTTCCTCCCGCTTGCACAGCATCCGCATTTCGTCCAGCTCCGTGAAGGTCATGCCTTCCGTAAGCCCTACGAACTTTTCCTTGATCCGGTCCAGCTCGTCCTCATGCTCCGCGTAGTAGGGCATGTCCCTCCGGTATACCGTCCCGCTGAAGAAGGAGGCGAAGTTGGTCCCGGTCATCATGCGTTTCCGCTCTTCCCGGTCCGGCGCCTCCAGCTGCAGGATCTTGCACACCGGGTTGTTCAGGTAAAACCAGGCGGGCAGGTCGTTCAGCTTGTTCACCAGCAGGATCAGCAGGTTCTGTTTCTTCCCGTGGGCAGTCCGCACCCAGCTGGCGCTCAGGGCGCTCTGCATCAGGATGTTGAAGCTGTTCACTTCCTGCTGGTCCATGCGCTCCGGCGTTGTGATGTAGTGGCTGGCCATCTCCATCACCGTCACCGTGGCCGCCTGCTGCTGGCTCATGGCCCGGCGGATCACGTTCGGCGCCGTGTCCGCGCCGTTTCCCTTGAATTCCGAGGGAATCGCCCCGTTTTTGATCTCCGTCTCCGTCAGCGCCGCGTAGCGCTCCAGCATGGAAGGATCAAACGGGCTCACAAATCCCAGCAGGTTGCTGTAGAAAATCACCTGGTCGTATCCCTGGTCCGCGTAGTACGCCTGCAGGTACCGGCTCAGGGAAACGATCTCGTCCTGACGCACGGATCCTTCCGTCGGATACCGGTACTGATCCGTCACGTTTCCTTCCAGGATCAGCAGCGGCTTGATCGCGCTGAACAGCTCCAGCTCCCGGTGCCATTTCGGAATCAATGCTTCCATGTCTCTTCTCTCCTCCGTGGAAATAGCCTTTTTACTCTTCCCCGAGCCCTTCATACCGCCTGCACCAGGTGTATTTGCTGATGGCGCTGATCTGCGCCCCCTGGCAGTACTGGCTCAGCAGGTCCCGGATATAGGTGGGCAGCCCGTGGTTGTATTTCACTTCCAGGATAATCAGGTTGTCGTCAAAGGGCGAAATCGTCGGCACATACCGGTCAAACAGGTCCTTGCTGTACAGCCCGGTCCGCAGCTGCTTGTCGAAGGTGATCCGCACCTCCTCCGCGGGATGCAGGTAGGCTTCCCGAACGTAGTCCACCAGCACCACCGGCCGCAGCAGGTTCACCGTCATCTCCCGGTACATATCGTTCAGCAGGCCGCTGCGGGTGGTTTCCAGCCCCGCCGGGTCCCCCGCCATCAGCTGCTCGCAAAGCAGCTTCGGAATGGAGATGCTCCGCTTGGAGATCAGGCTCCCCACCTTTGTCTTGCATTCCAGCTTGATCACGCTGTCGCTGAAGTTGTAGATCCGGATCCGGAACTTGTCCCGGTTCTGCACCCCGTTCAGCTTGTCGTACAGCGCGCTGTTGTAAATGGTGTCGAAGTACAGCGACCGGATGTGGTATTCGTTGTATTCGTCCCCGTTCGGGTCCCTGGAAAGCACGGAGTCCAGGATGCCCGACAGCACAAAATACTGCCGCTCATTGATGAAGTATTTCAGCTCATGCCGCAGCGGCAGGGTGTTCATACTCATGCCAATGCTCCCCTCAGGCTCCCGCCTCCGTCTGGCAGGCAACCAGCGTCGCGTCGTGCACGCCTTCGATGTTCAGCACCGCGCTTACCAGGTCCTGCTTGCTGTCCAGCCGCACCTCCACGGTCATTTCCGCCCCGGAGCGGGTCACGGTCTTGCTCCGCAGCTTCCGCTGCTTCACGGTCCTCCGCAGCAGCTGGGTAATCTCCTGCTCCGCGTAGTCGTCGTAATGCACCACCAGCAGGTATCCGTTGGGGTTCCTGAACCGCACGAAGGTCATCACAAACAGGATGATGCTGATCCCCAGCACCACCGCCAGCGCGTGCACGTACAGCTCCGCTCCCAGCAGGATGCCCATCGTCAGGGCCCAGAACATGTAGGCCGTGTCCATGGGATCCTTCACCGCCGTCCTGAAACGCACGATGCTCAGCGCGCCCACCATGCCCATGCTCAGGGCGATATCGCTCTTGATACACATAACCACCGGCGTGGTAATCAGCGTCAGCATCATCAGCGTCATGGCGAAGGTCGGGCTGTAAAGCACGCCCCGGTAGCACCGCTTGTACACGAAGGCGATAATCAGTCCCACAATGCAGCCCATCGCCAGCCCGATCAGGATTTTCCACGGGGTCAGGTTCTCAAACTGGCTCAGGAAGTAGGAGCTCAGGCCGGAATCGTTCCGGACAATGGAGCTCGCGCTGGTCGCCATCGCGGTTGAAATGAACATGTCTGTGTCCTCCTCTGTATCTGAGTTCTGGATTCTTTTGGTTTACACGGCGTCCGGCGGCACTTCCGGCTTCGGCCCGAAGTACTTTTCCATCTGGTCGTTCGTCAGGTTGAAGGCGTCCTGCGTGAATTCCCACAGCCGGCTGGGCCGCCAGCGGCACACGTTCCGCAGCCGCTCCACCCGCTTCTCCCAGTACCGGTAAGCGCCGTCCACCGTTGTCGGCACTTCCGATATAACCATCTTGTCGTTTTCCTCGCCCCACCGGGCCCAGTGCAGCTGCATCTCCGGCTCAATGATCCGCACCATGTCGTTCAGCGCCTGGATCATGAAGTCCGTCGTCAGCTTCTGGAAGATGTTTCCGTAAATGGTCAGGAACCGGTCCTTGTATTCCGGAACGCTCAGCAGCTTCAGGAAAATCGAGTTGTCGATGGATTTCTGGCCCATGCCCTTTTCCTTCGTGTAGCTCCAGGGGCTGTTGAAGGAGGAGGAATACAGGCCGTAGTCCACGTCATACAGCACCCATCTCCATTTGCTTCCCGGCTGGTTCGTCCGGTAGTAGCGGGTGTTACCGATGTCGCTGTTCCCGAAGAACATTTCAAACGCCATGTATTCGAACAGGTTGTCCGCGTCCACGTTGTCCAGGATGTACTGCAGGTCCTCCGGATTCTTCGCCGGGTTCCCCTCCCGGATCTTTTTCCGCATTTCCTTGAAGGCCTTGTTGGATCCGCTCTTGACGGTTCCGTTGCCCTGCAGCAGGTCGATCTGGTCCGCCTGGTCCAGGCTCAGTCCCTCAAACTGGGCGATCATGTACTTGTCCGTCCGCTCCCGCAGGTTCATGTGCCCCCAGTACTGGCCGTTCAGGTATACCGCGTAGGGCTTCCACGCCTGGTGGGCGATCGTCGTGCTGCACAGGTCCATCAGCCGTCCCTGGAAGCCGTCCTGCAGCCGGGTGAACATGCAGTCGTTGCCGCTGTTGCGCAGCACGAATCCCTTGTACTGGGTGTAGCTCCTGTCCGGGAACAGCTGTGCGTCAAAGGTCTTGCTTCCGTATTTGCTCTTGGACCGGAATTTGAAGCTCTTTTGCGGCATATCCAGCGAATAGTCGCCCATCAGCCCGAATTCGCAGTACTGGTTCACAATCAGCTCCGCCGAGTCGTTGTACAGCTCAATGTGGCAGTCGTATCTCGTTCCGGCATCCTTCATTTTCCGGTATACCGTGTTCGGGAAGGGCAGCTTGCCGGGCTCCTTGATGGCGTTTGCGCCGATGGTCAGCAGTCCCGCCTCCGGATCCCACAGGTGCTTCGGGTCCGTAACCATGGATACGATGGGCAGCGAGTGGAACGCGTTGATGAAGTACGTTCCCGTAATGATCTCGCTAGGCTGCACCAGCCCCGTCGCGTAGGCCCGGGCCCGGATCACGCTGGTGAACACCAGCTCCAGCCGCTCCCCGTTATAGGGCCTGGAAGCCTGGGTCGGGTCGGATCCGTCCGTCGTGTAGTAAACCTGGGTCCCCTCCGGAACGTTGATCTCCAGGTACTGTGTGGAGGAATACTGCCCCGGCGCGATGCTGAAGGACGGCGCCGCCGCGTATCCGGTAAAGCCCGTTCCGTTCGCCTTGAAGGGCGTAGGCGAGTCATAATAAAAAAGCCCCGCCATTCCGAGGGTCCGGCCGTAGGATACGTCCGCTTTCAGTTCGGGAAGGATAACCTTGTCCAGCACCTTTCCCGTCGGATCGGTCAGGGTGATGATCTCCCGTTTCAGTCTTCCGATTTTGTAGGAGGTGTGGGGCTCCGACGCCGTGTTCTTCGCCGTGTTCCTGTCGCAGACGATCACCTTGTATTCCCCGGGGGCGATCACCGTTCCCTTGGGAAACTGCCATTTCCTCCCCCGGGTCAGCGTGTCGCTCAGGCCCCAGTCCGAAATGTCCACCGTGGAGCTTCCGGAGTTGTAGATCTCAATCCAGTCCGTAAACCCCGCGTTCTTGTAGGTCTCCGTGGCGTCGTTGCTGGCCAGCACCTCGCTGATCCAGACCCCGGTCTTGTTCATGGCCCGCAGGTTCATATCCATCTGGTTGAACCCGGTCTGGTTGTTCGGCAGCGTCGGCGTCGCCGTCTCGAATACCTGCATCTGGCCGTAATCGTTCCGGCCCCAGCTGCAGTCCGGCGGCAGGTTGTCGATCATCACCCGGTCCACCACGTGTCCCTGGCTGTCGCTCAGGATGATCGTCTCGTTCTCCGCGCTGATGCGGAAATTCGTGTGGTAAAGGCTCGGATTGGCTTTGTCCTGCCGGTCCTTTCCCGTGCAGAGCACAACGTAGTAGCCGTGGGCGGGAATCTTTGCCCCGTCCGGGAAGCGCCATTTCAGCGGCCGCTTCTCGTTGTCGCTCAGGGCGAACATCGTCAGGTCGATTTCCTTGTCCGTCGTGTTGTACAGCTCAATCCAGTCGGCCAGCTCGCCTTCGTCGTCCTGCAGCCCCGTCATAGCGTCCGCCATCACTTCGTTGATCAGCACGGACCCGTCGGTCACCGTGATGCTCTCCCGGTAGGCCAGGTGCCCCTCCTGGGAATTTTCGAATCCCGGGCTGAACCAGGTCACGTTTTTGAATCCCTCGTCCGTCAGGCTCCAGCTTTCGTCGCTGGCCAGCATCGGATATTTGCAGCTGTCAATCAGGTATGCGTTCGGGTCGTACAGGTACACCGTCTCTCCCAGGCTGCTCAGCTTGAACTTCGCGTGGAAGGGCCGGTTCACCTCCGACTGGTTCACGTTGTCGCAGAAGACCAGGATCCGTCCCCCGGGAAGGAGGGTTACCGCCGGGAACAGGAACTTGACGCTCATCCCGTCATCGCTCAGTCCCACGCCCTTCAGGTTGATTTCCCGCTCCGAGCTGTTCCAGATCTCAACCCAGTCCGGGTATCCGCCGTTTTCGTCCGTCACCGAGGACCGGTTGGAGGACATGACCTCGCTGATCCGCAGTCCCTCGTAAAGATCGGAAATCTCCGAGGGGCTCTCCACCGTTCCCGACTCCGTCCCTACGGTTTTCACTGCCCGGCGCAGGTCCGTAAAGGGAGAAGGCAGCCCCAGCCATATGGGCAGCACAAACACAAGCCACAGCACCGCGGCCACCGCGCCGATCAGCAGCAGCGCGTTCATCCGCTGCCTTCTCCTGCGCAGCTTCGTTGCCCTGGAAGCCGCCCTGCGACCCCGCGGCGGCATGCCCTGGTTCTCCATGCGGCTCCCTCCTTCTCCGTTGATTTCTGTCTGAAAAAAACCGCTTCGTGGTTTCTGGCCACCGATTGTTGATTATACCATACACTGCCTTCTCATGCAAACAGTGCGCGGATATCCTGTTCGCTCAGGGCCGTCAGGGCGGATTCGCCCGGAGTGATCAGCCGCTCGAACAGCGCCTTCTTCCGGGTCCCCAGGTCCACAACCTGCTCTTCGATGCTTTCGCCCGTCACCAGCCGGATCACCTGCACCTTCTTCTGCTGGCCGATCCGGTGCGCCCGATCCGTGGCCTGGTCCTCCGTCGCCGGGTTCCACCAGGGGTCGTAGTGGATCACCAGGTCCGCCCCCGTAAGGTTCAGGCCGTATCCGCCGGCCCGCAGGCTGATCAGGAAGATCTTCGCCTCCCCGCCGTTGAACCGCTCCGCCAGCTCAAGCCGCTCTTCCGCCGGCGTGTCCCCGTCCAGGTACATCGTGGAATATCCGCTTTCCTCCAGCCGGGTCCGCAGCAGCTTCAGCATGCTGGTAAACTGGCTGAACAGCAGGATCCTCCGTCCGTTTTCGATCATCTCCGGCAGGATCTCCAGCAGCAGGTCCTCCTTTCCGCTCCCTCCCTGGTATTCGTTCATCACCAGCGAGGGATGGCAGCAGATCTGCCGCAGCTCCGTAATGGCGCTCAGCACCTCCATCCGGCTCCGGTCCACGCCCTTGTCCTCGATCAGCTCGCTGATCCGCGGCCGCAGCCGTTCCAGCGCCGCCCGGTAGATCCGGTTCTGTTCCGGTGTCATCTGCGCCCGCAGGGTAATCTCCATCTTGTCCGGAAGCTCCTCCAGCACCTCCTGCTTCAGCCGCCGGATCAGGAAAGGCCGGATCCGCCGCAGCAGGTCCTCCGCGTTCTCCCCGTCCTGGTACCGCCGCAGGAAGCTGTTGTATCCCGGCAGGTATCCCGGCAGCACGAAATCAAAGATGCTCCACAGCTCCCCTACGCCGTTTTCCATCGGCGTACCCGTCAGGGCGAAGCGCGTGTCGCCCTTCAGCTGCTTGGCAGCCTGGGCCGCCACGCTTCCGGCGTTTTTGATGTTCTGCGCCTCGTCCAGGATCAGGAACCGGAACCCGATGTTCTTCAGCAGCTCCGCGTCCCGCCGGATCAGCGGGTAGCTGGTAATCGCCACGTCCACGTCCCCGTGCTTTTCAATGTGCCGGATCATGTCCGCCCGCTGCTGCGCCGTCCCGTTCAGGATCACCGCGCTCAGCTCCGGCGCGAACCGCCGGATCTCGCTCAGCCAGTTGTATGTCAGCGAGGTCGGGGCAACCACCAGGCTCGTCCTGCCCGCCTGCCGCGTCGTCTGCAGCAGCGCGATCACCTGCACCGTCTTCCCCAGCCCCATGTCGTCCGCCAGGATTCCGCCCATCTTCATCCGGTCCAGGGCGTACATCCATTCGTATCCCCGCCGCTGGTATTCCCGCAGGCTCAGTCCCGGCGCCAGCGGAGCCTCGGCGATGTTGCCGTCGCTCTGGGTCACGCTCTCCGCCATCTTCCGAACGCTCTCGTCCACCTCGATGGGGATGCCGCTGTTCTCCAGCATGCTGTTCAGGTACCAGGCACGGTAGGCCCGCAGCTCCAGCACGTCCTTTCCGCTCTCGCTGCCGTCCCGTATCGCCGCCTCATAGATTCCCGCCGCCAGCTCCTGCCATTCCGCCAGGGCCGACAGGTCCAGGAAGTCTCCGTTCTTCAGCCGGAAATAGCGCCGTTTCCGGCTCAGGGCTTCCATCAGCTCAAGGATCTCGTCCATGGGCTCCCCGTCTTTTTCCAGCATCAGCTCCAGCTTGTCCCCGTTCATGCGCATGCTGCCGCTGAGCGTGGACCGCCGGGGCAGGATCCGCTTGAATTCCCGGCTCAGGAAAACGTCGCTCACGTCCTGCAGCTTTTTAACGCCTTCGCTCACGAAGTCGAACACCGCGTCGCTGCCGCTCAGCCGGATATTTTCCTTCCGTACCCGGAATCCCGCGTTCGCCAGGATATCCAGCACCGTATGCTCCGCTTCCGCTTCCCGCAGCAGTAGTTTTTCTCCCTTGTTCAGGGCAATCTTCTTCTCCTCCGGCGCGAAGGGGTTCAGTTCAATCTCCCCGTACCGGAAAACCACCGAGGCCGTCACGCTTTTGCCGTCCCGGTCCAGGTATACCCGTGAATTCAGCGGCAGCCGCACCAGCCGGCTCCGCAGGTCGTTTCCGATTTCAACCGCGCCCCGCACCTTCAGGTACGGCAGCACCTCGCTGATCACCCGTCCCGTCTCCTCCAGCGGATAGTGGAACAGGCACCGGCCTTCGTACTGGTTCTGCCAGATCATCCGGATCAGCTCCCGCTGGGTCCGGTCCGTCTCCATCAGGTGTCCTCCGGTCACGGCCCAGGCGCAGTCCTCCGTCACCGGCGTGAAATCCGCCGGCATCCGCGCGCCCGCGTCCAGTCCCCGAGGCCCCAGGTTCAGGGAAAACTGCAGGGGCAGCTTCTGCATCCGCACCCGCTTGCAGCGCACGATCTTCCCTTCGCTGTTCATAATCCGCAGCGGCGTTTCCCCGATGTTCTCCAGCAGCTCCTTCACAAAGGGATCCGGAAGAGCAAGCAGCCGTCCGCCTGTCCGCTTCCCGGAAGGAACGGACAGCAGCTTCCGCATCAGCTCCAGCACCCGCCCGTCGTCCCCGGAAAAATGCATCCATCCCGGTTCAAACACGAAATCCCTCCCGAAGGTCACGGATTCCCCCGCGTCCATGCTGGCAAGGAAAGCCTCCGGATCCTTGAGGACGTACAGCTTTTCCGTCCCAACCCGCAGCCCCGCCTTCACAGGCCCCCGGGTTCTCCCCGGCCGGGGCAGTGCCAGCGTCACCTCCAGCCGAACGTTGGCTTCCGCCGGCATTTCCCGCAGGATCAGCCCCGTCAGCGCTTCCGCCCGCTTCGGCGCCGCCTTCTGCAGCATGCTTTCGGGCACCCTGGCCCGCTCCGCTTCCAGCCATGCCGCCACGATGTGCCTGCAGCAGCCTTCCCGGGCGAAAATAACGCAGTCGCACCGCGCCGTCAGGTCCTGCTCAATGGTCACCGTCGCCGGCGGCTGGCCGGCCACCGTGTAGCGCATCCTTGCGCTGCTCTGCTCCGCTGCCTTAACCCGGCCCGCTTCCTCCAGTTCCCGCCCCGCCGCGTATTCCTCCGCGCCGGCTGTCAGCTCCATCTTCAAAGGGTTCAGTTTCATGCTCTGCCTCGTCTCTTCCTGAAACACGTCGCCGCGTGCTCGCCCTTAAATATCTAACCTATTTTACTTCTCCCTTCTTCCCCCTTTTCCCTTTGTTCGTTTCAAACTTTTGAACGAAAAAAACCGCCGGATCCTGTTGGATCCGGCGGCTCGTGTTCAGGAAAATCAGAACTTCAGCGGATTCACGCGCACGGAGGGGCCCATGGTGCTGGAGAGGTAAACACTCCTCATATAGGTGCCCTTGGCAGCGGCGGGCTTCGCCTTGTTGATGGCTTCCATCAGTACATTCAGGTTCTCCTGCAGCTTTTCCTTCCCGAAGGAAACCTTGCCGATGGGGCAGTGGATAATCGCGGTCTTGTCCAGGCGGTATTCCACTTTACCGGCTTTGATGTCCTTGACGGCCTTGGTGATGTCCATGGTAACCGTGCCGCTCTTCGGGTTGGGCATCAGGCCCTTCGGGCCCAGCACCCGGCCGATACGGCCGACCATACCCATCATATCAGGGGTGGCAACGCAGACGTCGAATTCGAACCAGTTCTCCTGCTGGATCTTCTGGATCATTTCCTCAGCGCCTACATAATCCGCGCCGGCTTCTTCAGCTTCCTTGGCCTTGTCGCCCTTGGCGATAACCAGCACGCGGATGGTCCGGCCGGTTCCGTGAGGCAGCACCACCGCGCCGCGGACCTGCTGGTCAGCGTGCCGGGGGTCTACGCCCAGGCGGACGGAGATCTCAACGGTTTCGTCGAACTTGGCCTTGCCGGTCTGCACAACCAGGTCAACGGCCTCTTCGGGATCATACTGCTTCAGGTGGTCGATCAGCTTTACGCTGTCGGTATATTTCTTACCGTGTTTCATGTTGTTTATTCCTCCTATGTGGTATTAGCGGCACTATGTCCTCCCACAAAATTGCGGACATGTCCAAATTCTTGATTTGGGTAACATGTCCCATGCTACAGCTGTCGAAGTTATTCTTCGACAGTGACGCCCATGCTGCGGGCAGTTCCGGCCACCATGCTCATGGCGGCTTCGATGCTGCCGGCGTTCAGGTCGGGCATCTTGATGGTAGCAATCTTGCGGCACTGCTCCTTCGTCAGCTGGCCAACCTTGTCCTTGTTGGGGCGGCCGCTGGCCTTCTGCAGGTTCAGTTCCTTCTTGATCAGCACGGGCGCCGGAGGCGTCTTGGTGATGAAGGAGAACGTACGGTCAGTGTAGACGGTGATGACCACAGGAATGATCATGCCGTTTTCCTTGGCGGTACGGTCATTGAATTCCTTGCAGAATCCGGGGATGTTCACGCCGTGCTGGCCCAGGGCAGGACCGATAGGCGGAGCGGGTGTTGCCTTGCCGGCAGGAACCTGCAGCTTGATGTAAGCC
>CAMHSI010000040.1 GCA_946187775.1 uncultured Clostridia bacterium | reverse complement strand
TGACCTTGCTCATGTCATAGTACACATTCACATGGTTGTAGCCATAGAACGCCGGAACCGCCAGGAGCACCAGCACCACCGCCAGCACCTTGTAATGCCGGACCACGAAGCGCCCGATGCCGCTCACATCCGGAAGCAGCGGCCTGTGGGAAGTTTTTTCGATGGCGCCGTCCAGCAGGCGGATCACGCAGGGAAGCAGCACCAGCGTACCCAGAACGCCCATCACAACGCCCTTGCTCATGACGATGCCCAGGTCTTTGCCCAGGGTGAAGCTCATGAAGCAGATGCTCACAAAGCCCGCGATGGTGGTCAGGCTGGAGCCCAGGATGGAGGAAAAGGTCAGGCGGATGGCTTCCGCCATGGCCTCGTCCTTGTCTTCAATTTGCGTTTTCTGCTCCTTGTAGCTGTGCCACAGGAAGATGGAATAGTCCAGCGTCACGCCCAGCTGCAGCACGGCGGCCACAGCCTTGGTGATATAGCTGATCTCTCCCAGGAAGTAATTGCTTCCCATGTTCCAAAGGATGCTTACGCCGATGCAGGCCAGGAAGATCAGCGGTAGCAGGAAGCTGTCCATGGTAATCATCAGCACCACGGCGCACAGCGCCACAGCGATGCCTACATATATGGCTTCCTGGTCCTCCACCAGCTGCTTGGTATCCGTAACCACCGCCGACAGGCCGCTGACGAAGCACTTTTTGCCCGCCGTCTCACGCACCCGGCTGATGGCCTCCATGGTTTCCTCTGAAGAGGATCCTTCATCGAAGAAGACGGCGGAAAGCATGCAGTCCCCCCGCTGGAACTTTTCCCGGATCTCCGAAGGAATGATTTCGGCAGGAAGCATTCCATCCGTAACGGAAGCAAAGCCGATCACGCTGTCCACATGGGGAATCTCCTTCAGCGCGTTTTCCATATCGGCCTGCTCGGAAACGCTCATTCCTTCTGTAACCAGCAGGGAAAAAGCGCCTTTGCCGAAATCCTGAAGCAGGATTTCCTGGCCCTTCACCGTTTCAAGGTCCTGGGGCAGGTAATACAGAAGATCATATTTCGTTTTGGTTGCTGCCATGCCCAGCACAGAGGGAATCATCAGTGCAATGCACAGGATTATGACCGCGATTCTGTGCCGGACCAGCCATTTTGTGAACCCTTTCACATTTTCTACCTCCCAACACACTTCACGTTTTAAAACACCGTGTTGACTTTCTCAACGATGCGAATTATAATCACTTCTGTGATTGATTTCAATAATCAATTCGATAATCAATCGTTTGTTAATAAACAATCGGGCCCGGCAGCCGGCGTTATCCGACACAAGGGCCGGAAATTGTTGAGAAAGAAGGCTCTGACCCATGGCGCAGGAAAACGGAACTGCCCTGAAAAAAGAAGACCGCCGCGTGCGGCGGACAAAAAGGCTGCTGACCCAGGCGTTGACCCAATTGCTGCAGGAAAAGCAGATCAATGAAATCACCGTCAAGGAGCTGACGGACCTGGCGGATATGAACCGGGGCACTTTCTACCTGTATTTCAAGGATATCTTTGATATGCTGGAGAAGATCGAGGACGGCCTGTTTGAAGCGCTGGACGAAATCGTGTCCCAGCACGAGCATGACGACGTGAGCCAGGAGACCAAGCCGATCCTGCTGGACCTGTTCCGTTTCATCGAAGAGAACCAGGAAATGTGCCGGGTGCTGCTCAGTCCCCACGGGGATATGAATTTCCTCCACAGGCTCAATGAAGTCGTGCGGGAAAAATGCCTTCGGATGTGGCCCAACAGGGAGGACAAGGATGATGCCACCTTTGAGTACCACTACAGCTTTGTGGTTTACGGCTGCGTCGGGGTCTTCCGCGCCTGGCTGAACAGCCAGTGCCGGGAGCCGGCTGAGAAGATGGCGGAAATGGCTGACGCGATGATCCGCAGGGGCAGCCTCTCCCCGGCCTGAACAAACCTGCGGATCCGGGGGAAGCCGGACAGGACAGGGTGACGGTTCTTTTGTCCGGGCCGCCGGGTCGTTTTCCGGGGCCGGACAAACAGATGTATTGTCAGGAAGATGGCAGGAGGTTATAATTCAGGCAATCATCCAGGATCCTGAATCCGAAGATTCCATCCTGTTCACCCAAAGGAGGTACCTTTGCCATGGACACGATCCTTCATTTCCTCAACGGTTCTTCGCCCGCTTCCTCCTGGGCCTGGTTTTTCATCCACGCGGCCGGCGCTGCGCTGGTTGCCTTTGTCCTGCTGAAGGCTGAGAAAATAATAGCCCGAAAGTGGATTGCCCGGCATGACGGAATCAATATCCGGTTTGCGGAGGGGGTCATTCGCTTTATCATCATTTCCCTTGTGGTGATGTGGGTGATCATGGGCAGCTCCCTGACAGAGCACTTTGGCAGCACCCTTTTCCAGGGAACGGCTGTGCTTGCGGCCATCGCCGGTTTCGCGGCAAAGCCGGTCCTGTCCGATATGTTCTGCGGGTTTATGATCAGCATGATGAAGCCCTTCAATATCGGGGACCGGATTGAACTGGATGACGGAACAACGGGGATCGTAAAGGATATTACCATCCGGCACGTTGTCCTGGACGGAATCGATACCCTGAAGATCATTATCCCGAACAGTGAAATCAACAGCAAACGGATTACGAACCTGAGCCACAAGCCCGGCACCCGCAGCATTCATTTCCGCTTTACCGTCGGAATGGACACCCCGATTGAGGAAGCAAAGCGGATCATCCGGGAAGCCGTCCGGCAGAGTCCCCATTCCGTTCCCCGGGAGGGCGAGGACTACTCCCCGGTTTACTTCATCGCTTACCAGCCCTACGGACTCGAGATGGCGGCCACGGTATACTACGAACCCAAAAGCCCTACGGAGGTCGTCAAGGATGACATTAACACCCGGGTCAAGCTCGCCCTGGACGCTGCCGGAATCGAAATCCCCTACCCGCATGTGAATATAGCGATGGATCAATAACCGCGGTGATGTCCGGGTTTTCCCTGAAGCATACGGTTCAGGGGCAGCCCCTCCCCGGCCTGACCAGGCCTGCGGATCCGGGGAGGCCGGATCCGTTGACAAACGCGGAATCCCTGTGATACCATGCACCCGGTTGGCACAAGCTGTTCCCGGGCTTGCGCAGGCAGGCCGTTCTTACGGAAGGTTCCGGAAAAAGCAACAGTATCCTGACGGTGCCGAAGGCCATCCGAAGATGGTTCCCGGCGCCTTTTCCGTTTCCGGGAAGCCCCGGACGCCCTTCACGGGAAACAGCTGCCGCAGGGAGGATGAACCATGAATATTCTCGTCATCGACGGCCAGGGCGGCCGGCTTGGAAGAAAGCTGCTGGAAAGCATCCGCAAGACCTGTCCGGAAGCTGATATCACCGCCGTCGGCACCAACAGCATCGCCACGCAGAACATGCTGGGCGCCGGCTGCGCCAATCAGCTTGCCACCGGCGAAAACGCCGTGATCGTTGCCTGCCGCACCGCGCAGGTCATCGTGGGCCCCTTCGGCATCACCGCCGCGGATTCCATGATGGGCGAGATCACTCCGGCCATGGCCAACGCCGTGGCGTCCAGCGCCGCTTATCGGGTGCTGATCCCCATGAACCTGTGCAACACTTATGTGGCGGGCGTCGCCAAGGGCTCCGCGGCGATCCTGGAGGACGCCCTGAACCATATCCGGGAGCTGGCGGAAAGGCTGTGACCCATGACCGATGAAGCATTTGAGCGGGAGATCCTGCGCCGGCTGAAGGCCCGGTGCCTTCACGCCCCTGCCCTCCAGCCGGAGGACGCGGTAAAGTTTGTCTTCCAGTCCATGCCGGGGGTCGGACACCTGCTTTCGGTCCGGCTGCTCATCACCCTGGACGGGCCCTGCGCCTCCGGCAAGACGACCCTGGCTGGAAAGCTGGCCCGGGCGTTCCGGGGACAGGTCGTGCATACGGATGATTTTGTGATCCCCCACGCCCGGAAAACCCCTGAACGCCTGGCTGTTCCCGGCGGAAACTGCGACGCGGAGCGCCTGGCGGAAGAGGTCGTGATTCCTTTCAAAAGCGGACTTCCCGTCCGGTACCGCAGGTATGACTGCAGGAGGGACGTGCTGCTCCCGGAGGAGGAGCTTCCGGATACGAAGGTCCTGGTCCTGGAAGGCAGCTACTGCAATCTCCCCGCCCTCCGGAAGCACGCGGATCTCCGCCTCTTCCTGGATACCCCCGGGGAGATCCGGGAAGCCCGGCTCCTTGCAAGGGAGTCCGCCGCGTCCATGCAGCGGTTCCGGGACCTGTGGATCCCCCTGGAAAACGCCTACTTTGAAGCATACCGCCTGCCGGATGAGGACTGCATCGTGATTCATGCCGATCCGGCGGAAACCGGCGTTTCCTGACGCCGCGTCCCATCCGGACTGCGCTGTAATCCCCACAGGAAACCTCATTCATCTGCTGTAAGGAGGACCGGAATGCGTATTGTTTTTGTCCGTCACGGAGAGCCTGATTATGAGAAGGACTGCCTGACAGAAACCGGCAAAAAGCAGGCCGCGGCCGCGGCGCTGCGCCTGGAGCGGGAGGGCATATCGGAAATCTACGCCTCGCCCATGGGGCGCGCGGCGGAAACCGCGGCCTTTACGGCAGGGCGGCTGGGCCTGCCGGTGCACACGCTGGATTATATGCACGAAATCTCCTGGGGCGGCCCGGATACCCCGAGTGAAGGGCATCCCTGGACCCTCAGCGACTGGATGATCAGCCGGGAGGATTTCGATTTTTACCGGGAGGACTGGCGGAAGCATCCCTTCTTCCGGAACAATATTGCCACGGAATACTTTGATACGGTCAGCAAACGCTTCGACGCCTTCCTGCTGGAGCAGGGATACCGCCACGAGGGAACCCGGTTCCTGTGCGAAACGGACAAAGAGAAAACCGTCGCGGTTTTCAGCCACGGCGGTTCCGGGGCCTGCGTGCTGGCCCACCTGCTGGCGCTTCCCTTCCCCTACGTCTGCACCGTCCTGCCCTATGAATTTACCTCCATTATCATCCTGGAGTTTCCGGTCCGCCCGAATGAGTATGTCCACCCTCGGATCGAGCTGTTCAACGACGCGGCCCATATCCGGGGCATCTCCCGGGGACTGCGGTTCCAGGAAAAATCGGAATAACCGCCCGGGAACCTTCTCCTGTCAGAAGGTATGCAGCAGCCAGCGGAAACCGCCCGCTTCCAGGTCCACCTGCCCGGCGTCACCCTCCCGGCCGCTGATCAGGTCCGTGTACAGTTTTTTATCCCGCAGCCAGACGGTTTCCGGCTGATCGGAGAAATTGAACAGTGCCAGCAGCTGCTCCCCGCTGTAATACCGGCCGATTCCCAGGACGTGGTCGTTTCCGGTATCCAGCAGCCAGGTATCCCCTTCCGAATCGAAAACCGAATACCTCCCGCGGATTTCCTCCAGACGGCGGAGGGCAGCGAACATCCTGCCTTCCGTCGTTTTCTTCTGGCCCCGCCTGGCTGCTTTTTTCCAGTCCATATTTCCCCGGTGGAGCCAGCGGCTGTCCTCCCGCCGGAGGGGATCCCCGTGATAGCTGTAATCGTTCAGCATGGCAATCTCGTCCCCGCTGTAAAGAACCGGCAGGCCGCTGAGGGTAAACATGAAGGCGTGCAGCATAATATCCAGCCGGAGGGCGTGGTCCAGCGCCTCCCGGTCACCCGCTTCCAGGGCGGCCTCCACCCCGCAGAGGGAGGCGGTAGTGCCGCACAGCCGGGCATCTCCCAGCCGTGGATCGTCGTTGTACAGTTCTCCCCGGGACATGCTTCCTTCCCATTTCCCGGTCAGGTAATCGTTCAGGAACCTTTTGTGGGGCACCTCTTCCTGCGCAAACTGCCGCAGGAAGCCGTAATCCAGGCCCCATCCGATATCATCGTGGCAGCGCAGGTAGTTCAGGAAGGTATAAGCATGCGGCAGGCGGAACACCTGGTCCATCTGATGGGCCAGCAACCGGACATCCTTCGTCGCGACGGTGTGCCACAGGGTCGCCATCGTCGTGACATTGTACAGCATATGGCACTCCGGCTTCTCCACGCTCCCGAAATACGGCACAATCTTGCTGGGCTCCATTACGACCTCGCCCAGCAGCAGCGTCCCGGGGCACACGATCCCGCAGGCCAGCCGCATCATCCGGACGAGGGTATGCACCTGGGGAAGGTTCCGGCACGTGGTTCCCAGGGACTTCCAGATATAAGGGACCGCGTCCAGCCGGATCACGTCCACGCCATGGTTGCAGAGGTTCAGCATATTATCCGTCATCTCATTGAACACGGCGGGATTCATATAATTCAGGTCCCACTGGTAGGGATAGAAGGTGGTCATCACCACTTTCCCGGCTTCGGGACACCAGGTGAAATTCCCCGGCGCGGTCGTAGGAAATACCTGGGGCACCGTCTGCTCGTAGGCGTTGGGAATCTCCCAGCTGTCGTAGAAGAAATACCGGTCCCTGTATTCCTTTTCCCCGGCCTTTGCCCGCCTGGCCCACTCATGGTCCTCGCTGGTGTGGTTCATCACAAAATCGAGGCAGACAGCGATCCCCCGGGAATGGCAGTCCTCCGCCAGATCCTGCAGGTCCTCCATGGTGCCCAGCTCCGGCTGCACCTTCCGGAAATCGCTGACGGCGTACCCGCCGTCGCTCCGGTCCTTCGGGCTTTCCAGCAGCGGCATCAGGTGCAGGTAGTTCACACCGCAGTCGGCAATGTAATCCAGCTTCTTCCGGACGCCCTGCAGCGTCCCCGCGAAGGCGCTCACATACATCAGCATGCCGGTCAGGTGATGCCCCTTATACCAGTCAGGAGCCGCTTCCCGCTCCCGGTCCAGCTTCCTCAGGGATTCCGAACGCTCCTCCCAGCAGCGGCGGAGCATCTCCGTGAATTGCTCATACGCCCGGCTGTCAGAATGGTACAGTTCATAATACAGGTTCTTCAGCTCATTCCCATAGTGGCGGTAACGCGCAGCAAACTCTTCCTGCCAGAGCTTATTCATTCCGCATCCTCCCCTGTTTTCCCCTCAGCCGGCTGTTGACGGCAAGGCAGTATATTTCTTGTTTTTTCCATCAATCAGCTTTACTATAACAAATCCCTCCCGCCTTTGTCAAAGCCTGCCGCAGCCGGGAAGTACGCGCTCCGGCGTTCAGACGTCGGGCACAAAAAAGCAGCGCTGCCCTCTGGAGGCAGCGCCGCAGGTCCTTGCCATGGATGCATTTTACTTCTCGGGATGTACCAGGAACACCGTCAGGCAGAGCTGGGTATCTCCCTCGCCCGGGAAGAACCAGGACAGGGCAATGTTCCCGTCCACCAGCAGGTCCACCACGAAGGTGCGGCCGTTCCAGTCCGTGCCGATCAGCTGGGTGTGCTCCAGGGTGTAAGCGGCTTCCTTCGTCACAAACTCGCCGTTCTCCTGCTGGATGTCCTGCTTGATCGTTCCTTCCCCGATCACGAAGGGCATGAAGTTGTAGTCATAGGTGCCGGCCAGGGTCTGCTCGTCCACAAAATTCTTGTCGGCAAAGGCGCATTTCAGCACCCACTCGCCTTCGAAGGCCTTTTCTTCCACCTTCGTGTTTTCATCCTCGGTCACCGCTTCAGGCATGCTTTCCCAGTCGGGGATTTCCATATCCGCCAGGGAAGCCCCTGCCGCGCACAGTACACACAGCGCCATCAGAACCGCAATCATCTTTTTCATGATCCACACTCTCCTTTTCTTTGGTCCCCGGGCAAAATTGCCCGGCCGGGGCACCGCCCCTCACTGTTTGATACGCACCTCCGCCCGGGATGGCAGCAGGTTCTTTCAGATTCTCTTTCAGATTTCCGGAACCGGATTTCAGAACAGGTCCAGGGAGCTGTCCAGGTAGATCTCCTCCCGCACCCGCAGCTGATACTCCTCCCGGGTCAGGTAATACAGCAGGAATTCCAGGACCACCGCGCTCCCCAGGCTCCTCCCCTCAATCTTGAAATGGGAAAACCCGTTTGCCCGGAAAAACTCCCGGATCTCCCGGATTCCGATAAACCCGGGATTCTCCATGGCGTCGGAAAAGCGGTAACCCCTCCCGGCCCGCGGGGACACACACACATGATCCGGGCAGTCCTCCCCCAGGTTCTTCCGGCAGACGTTCTCATAGCAGGCTTTCCGGTCCGGGCAGTCGAAACTGCACGCCTCGTTGCACAGGAATTCAACTTTTCCTTTCAGCTCCCCCGGCAGGGACGCCAGCCGTTCCTTTTCCCTGTTCAGCCGGAAATCCGGCACAACAAAGCGGAATTCCGGCCGTTTCAGCTCCTCCTCCAACTCCCTGAACTCCGTCAGCACCTTGGTGGTGGAGGAAACGAAATAAAATCCCGGATACCTTTCCCGCAGGTACCTGAGCAGCAGGTCCGAGCTGAGGATCACGCCGGAGGGCACCGGCCCGTTTTTTTCAAACAGCGCGCACAGCCGGTTGCACTCCCGGTCCGAAAGGTCCTTTTCCCGCAGCAGGGAATTGCTGAAGGTCAGCCGGGCGGAAATGCCGTACTCCCGCATCAGTCCCGCGGCGTCCTCCGGATCCGCTTCCCCGAATCCGGCCCTTCCCCCGTCCCAGGGGCAGCCGGCGGGAGCGCCGTACACCGAGCCGATTTCACACCAGTCGTGGAACCATTCCCGGTGTCCGCGGAAAAGCGGAAGAAACCGTTTATACAGTTCATGAAACTCAAAAAGCCCGGGAAGATGGTATACCGCCTGCATTCCTTCGCTGCTCCCTTTCCCGCCGCGCCGCCCTCCGGCGCGGTTTCCTTCGTTTGCCTTTTTCAGTCCTGGGCTTTCGATTTTCCGGCTTCCACCAGCTATTTCAGCGCGTCCTTCCGCCTTTTCCGGCTCCCGGATTCCTTCTGCGGACCGGCCTGCCCAGGGGGGAAGGCCGGCGGCTGCCGGAGCCGCTGCCCCTGCGGACGTCCTGCCTTCCGGGAGTCCGGGGCGCGGGAGCCCTCTGCGCCGTTTTCGCCGGGGCCTGGGGAGCGGGGGAAGCCTTCCGCCGGGGGGCCGCCTCCCCGGAGGCGCTGACCCGCGCGGGCCGGGGTTCCCGGGGTTTCTTTTCGCTGGGGGTGGTAACCTCCATGGGCCAGTCGCTCTTTTCCTCCCGGAGGCGGCGGCCGATGAGCTTTTCCACCTGGTTGAGCTGCTTCACCTCGTCAATGCAGCAGAAGGATACGGCCTTTCCTTCCCGTCCGGCCCGGCCGGTACGGCCGATCCGGTGGATATAAGCTTCCGGCTCCATGGGCATATCATAATTGACCACCAGGGAGAGGCCCTCCACGTCGATGCCCCGGGCGGCGATATCCGTAGCCACCAGCACCCCGCAATCCCCGTCCCTGAACCGCTTCAGGGCGGTCTGGCGGGCGTTCTGGCTCTTGTCCCCGTGGATGCCGGCGGCTTCGATGCCGGCTTTTTTCAGCTCCCGGACAATGCGGTCCACCCCGTGGCGGGTCCGGGAAAACACCAGGGTGGTCTCCGGCTTTCCTTCCTGCAGAAGGTGGGCCAGGAGCCGCTTCTTGTTGCTCTTGTCCACATAGTAGAGGCACTGGTCAATGGCTTCCACCGTGGAGGTGACGGGGTCCACCTTCACATCCGCCGGGTCCGTCAGCAGGTCCAGGGCCAGCTTTTCCACCTCTCCCGGCATGGTAGCGGAGAAGAGCAGGGTCTGCCGCCGCTCCGGCAGGGCGCGGACCACCCGGCGCACATCGTGGATGAAGCCCATATCCAGCATCCGGTCCGCCTCGTCCAGTACGAAGACCTCCACCCAGTCCAGCCGCACCAGCCCCTGACCCATCAGGTCCAGGAGCCGCCCGGGGCAGGCGATGACGATGTCCGCCCCCCGGTGGAGGGCTTCCGCCTGGCTCCCCTGGCCCACGCCGCCGAAGATGACGGCGCTCTGCAGGGGAAGGCCCTTGCCGTAGAGTTCAAAATTTTCATAGGTCTGCAGGGCCAGCTCCCTGGTGGGAGAAAGCACCAGGGCCCGGATCACCCGGGCCTCCGGGCGCCGGGAGCGCTGTTCCGCCAGACGCTGAAGAACCGGCAGGGCAAAGGATGCCGTCTTGCCGGTTCCCGTCTGGGCGCAGCCCAGCACGTCCCTCCCCTCCAGCACCAGCGGTATGGCCGCCTGCTGGATGGGGGTGGGCTCGGTATAACCCGCCTTCCGGACATTCTCCAGAAGGCGGGGCATCAGATTCAGTTCGTCAAAGGTCATGCTTTCAATCCGTTTCTGTTTCTTTTTTTTCGCCGGAATTACTTCACCGGCTCGGCCACCGGAAGGATCACCTTCAGGCTTTCGTTGTTCACCGTGTAGGAGTAGTCATAGCTGGCCAGCTCCGACGTCATGCCGGGATCCAGTTTGAAGTTCTCATCCAGGAAGACCCGGTAGGGATCCCAGGTGGTAAGGATCAGCTCGAAGTGATGGCCGGGGGCCAGGGTGTAGGTCATGGGCAGCATGTAGAAGGTATAGTCCTTTTCCCCTTCATTCACCAGGCCGCCCTGGTAGGTGTATTCCGAGGAAGCGAAGCCCCGGTTCGGGTTCTGCAGGTCCGTCCAGCCGTAGGTCACGGCCTTGGCGGCGACGTTCTGGGTTTGATATTCCTGCATGGGCTTGTCGTCCGTTCCGCCGCCCACGGTATATTTCTGCTCCAGGTCCTTCCGTTCGCCGGCAGTGCTGTCCGGGCCGCCCATGTAAGCCGGGAAAGTGCCCTTGTCCGACACGTCCATCAGGATAGCGGTGATCATCAGGCCGTCCTTGGCCAGGATCGGGGCGTCGAGCTTCGCCTTCACCTCGGGCACGCCGAAGATCGTCGTGTTTTCCGGCACATCCAGGCGGTAAACCGCCGCCAGGGGCGCCTTCAGTCCCCGGTAGAATTCCGCCTGGTCCCATGTGGTCAGGTTGTTCTGGGTCTTCTGCTGCCAGTCGGTGGTGTACTGCGCAATCCCGGCGGAGGTGATCTCCGTGGTCTTCTCCGTCCAGGCGGGCTTCGCTTCCAGCGTCTTCGCCTCGCTCCAGCCGGTATACTTCAGGAAGCGGCCGTCCACGTTGCTCTGGGCCAGGACTTCGGGGAACTGCTCGGAGTCGTTCTCCACGCCGAAGAGGTAATGGGCCAGCCACTTGTTCATGATTTCCTGCCAGACGGTGCCGTTGATGGATACGCCGTCCAGGTTATTGTGCCCGTCCTGGTGCAGCACCAGCTTCACCGTCTTCCCGGCCTTTTTGAAGGCGCGGAACATCAGGTCCGCATGGCGGGTGGTGACGTTGAAGTCATTCATGCCGGTGACGATGAGGGCAGAGCAGTTGAAATGGTTCTCCTCGTCGGTGGTATAGTCCAGGCCGGCCCAGATGGGAGCGTAGTCCCCGTTGGCGGCCTCCTGGTCCTGGGCAATCTGCCACATCCAGGAACCGTACTTCGGATTGAGCTTTTCCAGCTGCGGATCCAGGAAGCAGCCGCCGGCGTTGTAGCCCGCCAGGGAGTCGGCGTAATGCACTTGGTTCAACAGGGGTACGCCCTGGGCGTTGGTGTAGTCGTACCAGTTGGCAATGCCGGCGAAGGGGATAATGGTCTTCAGGCCCTTCACGCCCGTAGCCGCAACCTCGAAGGGCAGCGTTCCGCCGTAGGAGGCGCCGGTCATGGCTACGTTCCCGTTGCTCCAGTCCGCGGCGATCTCAATGTTGCTTGTCCGATCCGTAAAGGCCCGGCGGTCCCCGGTGAGCCACTCGACAACGTTCTTGTGGCTGTCCCGCTCCAGCTTCGTGCCGCACAGCTCGAAGCCTTCGGATCCGTAGGTGCCGATACCGGCGGCTTCAATCACCGCATAGCCCCTGGCCAGGTAGTAGTCATAACTGTTGATCCCGCCCCACATGGGCATATTGTTGAACTGAACCTCGTACATCCACAGGGTGGGATCCGCCTTTTCCGCCGTTTCCAGGGTGGTTGCCTTTCCGGCCGGGGTCCTCTTCTCGCCGGGCTTTTCCAGGTCCGCGTAGTTGAAGGGCTCCTCCACATACATGGGGGAAACGTCCTCCTCATACTTGTCCAGGGTACCGGCGTTATAGGGAGTCGGATCGTAGATGACGCCGGCCTTGTACTTCCCTTCCGCGGCGGCACGGGGCACCTGCACCAGCACCTTCACCAGGTCCGCCTTCCCGTCCATATCCGTGTCATGGTCTGTTTCCACCCAGACACAGTAACGAAGGATTTCGCTTTCCTTGTTGCTGTATTCCATGGAAATGGGATCTGAAACCTTCACGAACGGCTGCAGCATCCCGTCCTTCACCTGCAGGGGAGAAGCAGCTTCCCCGGCCAGGCCTCCGGCAGGCAGCAGGCACGCAAGCATCAGCGCAGAAAGCACAAGCGCGGTCATTCTCTTCCTGAAAGCCATGTATTCATCCCTCCGATTCGTGATTTGTATCCTTTGGATCATCCTTCTTAAGAATATATCACAAATCGCCGTCCCGGAAAACGAGACGGCGAAAAAATTCTCAGCGCTGTTCCTGCTTGAAGCATTCCTGTGCCGCGAAGAGGGCGGGTACCGCCCGATAGGTGTAGAAATCCGTCCAGGTGCTCCGGCGGGATTCCTTCCGGCTTGCGGCGCGCTCCTTCCAGCTTCCGCTCCTGCGCTCCGCGGTGTTTGTATGTTGAATCTTCATTTTCATTTTCCTCCGTTTTCTTCCAGGGTTCCGCTTCCGGGAGGCCCTCCCGGAATGCAAGGGGTACTTTACACCAAAGAAACCATGAAAGCTACGGATTTTACGGCGTTTTTCGGAAAAATTACAGATTTTTTGTTGTCCCGCAGCCGTTTTTCCGGTATACTGACCGGGAAAACAGCAGGAGAAGGGAGCGATGGGCATGGCCAGCGCGCGCCAGGCAGTGCCGGATCTCCGGGTGCTGAAAACCATCCGGACCGGGGCCCAGGAGGAGGAAACGGAGCGTTTCCACTCCTTCCATGAAATGTTTTACGTAGCGGAGGGTTCCTGCTCCGTATTCATCGGCCAGCGGGTGCACCGGCTGAAGAAAGGGGACTTTGCCGTGATTCCGGCGGGAACGGTGCATCGGACCGACTACCTCAGCGCCGGCCAGAACACCAAGATCGTCCTCTCCTTCTCCAAGCGCACCGCCCGGGAGATCGACCAGTTCCTGGGGGAAGAGCTGACCGCCCGGAGCCTGCGGCCCGGACGCATCCGCTCTCCCCTGCAGCGGCAGGAGGCGGTGGGCCTTCTGCTGAACCGGATGCTGTACGAATACGAAAACCAGCCCGCCCACGCCCACAGCTTCTGCAAGGCATGCCTGACGGAGCTGCTGATTTCCCTGATCCGCTACCGGGAGGGAGAGGAGGAGGCGGACGGCCTCGTTTCCCCGGAGGATGAGCGGATCCGGGCCGTGGCGGAATACATCAGCGCGCACCTGCAGGAGGACCTGACCCTTCCGCAGCTGGCGGAGGTCTTCGCCCTGAGCCCTTCCCACCTTTCCCGGACCTTTCACGCCGCCACCGGGATTCCCCTGCGGGAATACCTGGTAAACCTGCGGATCCAGAAAGCCATGGAACTGCTGCTGAACACGGAAAAGAACATTACGGAAATCTCCGGCCTGTGCGGCTTCCGGGATTCCAACTATTTCGGGGACGCCTTCCGCAAGGCCACAGGCCTGTCCCCCCGGGACTGGCGGAAAAACGCCTGACCCTCAGTGGTCCAGGATCCGGTGCCGGTTCATCCATCCGCCCTTCCTGTAGTAGAGGATCAGGGCGATGCTGGTGATGGTCCAGGAAACCACGTAGGACAGGCACAGGGAGAAGAGGGTTCCAAAGCTGGCAAAGACCGTGACGATCCAGATCACCCGGAACAGGCAGATTCCCGTACCCACGATCACCACGGGATACACCGCGTCCCCGGCGCCCCGCAGCACCGCGGAGAGGATTTCCACCGGAACCCAGGTGAAGTAGAAGGGCACGAAATAGGACATGATCTCATAGGTTTTTTCCACTACGGCTTCATCCGGGGTCAGGATCCGCAGCATGGGAATGCCAAGGAGCATCAGGAACGCGCTGATGGCAACCGTAACCCCGAAGTCCATGGTCATGCCCTGGCGGACGCACTGCTTCACCCGGTCCGTTTTGCCTGCCCCCCGGTTCTGGGCAATAAAGCTGGTGACCGCGGCGCCCATGGCGTTGCTCACGGCCCAGTAAATTCCGTCGGTCTTTCCGCTCATGGCCCAGCTGGCCACCACAACGGTTCCCAGGGAGTTCACCGCCACCTGGATGATCATATTGGACACGCTGTACATGGAGGACTGCAGCCCGGAGGGGATGCCCAGCCGGAGCATGTTCCGGAGGTAAACGCCCTTCAGCCGCAAATCCCGCAGCCGCAGCCTGTACACTTCCCCGCCCCGCATCAGCCGCACCGTCAGCAGGGCGGTGTTGAGCACCTGGGCCGCCACGGTGGCCACCGCCACCCCGGCCACGCCCCACCCGAAGGCCAGGACGAAGAGCAGGTCCAGCAGGATATTCATCAGGCATCCCGCCACCATATAAAGGAAGGGATGGAAGGAATCCCCCAGGGCCCGCAGGATGCTGGATTCCATGTTCAGCACCATGACGAAGGGAACCCCCAGGAAATAGATCCGCAGGTACAGCTCCGCCCCCTCCATGGTTTCCGGAGGGGTCTGCATCAGCTGCAGCAGCGCCGGGGAAGCCAGCAGCCCGAAGGCTCCCAGCAGCACGCCCACCAGGGCCAGGGCCGCCACGGCGTTGCCGATGGCGCTGTTCAGGTCCTCCCGCCGGCCGGCGCCGAAGATCTGTCCGATCACCACGGAGGCTCCGGCGGTCATGGCCACAAAAAAACCCACCAGCACGTTGATGATCTGGGCGGAGCTTCCTCCGACCGCCGCCAGCGCGCCGGTGCCTACAAAACGGCCGACGATCAGGCCGTCCACCGCGTTATACAGCTGCTGGATGATGGTTCCCGCCGCAATGGGCAGGAAGAACACCAGCAGCTTTTTCCATACGCTTCCCGAAGTCAGGTCATTCTGTCCGCTTAACTGTCTCATCTTTCAAACCAGTGCCGGGAAAAATCCGCGACTGCCTCTGCCAGTTTCTTGATCTCCCACCCGGACGCGTTCACCGTCAGGTCAAAGCCGCTGCCGTCCACGGCGCTTTTCCCGGTCAGGATTTCCCGGGTCCTCCGCCGGTTCCGGTCGATCCTCCGGATGTTCCGGAGGATTTCCTTTTCGGGGATCCGCTCCTCCGGGGGCTTTTTCTCCTCGTGCCGCAGGCACCGCTCCAGCCGGGATTGCATGTCCGCGCAGACGCAGATCCGGAAAGGATGATTCTCATGGAGCACCACGTCCGCGTCCCGTCCCACGATGACGCAGTCGTTGCCCGCCTCCGCGATCTCCAGCAGGATCTCCCGCTGGGCCAGGAGCATCCCCGTCTGCCCCGGGACGCCCGCCACGGACTGGTGGAAGGAATTCCGGAAGGTCATCTGGTAGTGATGCCAGCCGTGGGAGCCCAGCTCCCGGCGCACCGTCTCCGGGTCCATCCCCTGCTTGAGGGCCAGGGCCTCAATGATCTCCCGGTCGTAATAGTCAAAGCCCAGCAGGTCCGACAGCCGCTTTCCCAGCTCCCTGCCGCCGCTTCCGAACTGACGGCTGACCGTAATGATCCGCATCCCGTTTCCCCCTTCTTTCCGGGTTTTGTTCCGGGACTGATTGTATCACGCCGGGGATTTTCCGGCAACCGCCCTCTCCCTTTCGCGGCGGTCCTCCTTCTTCCGCCAGGACATGTACCGCAGCAGGCAGAAGGCTCCCGCCAGCATCCAGGTGACCCCCGCCGTAACCCAGATGGTCCACACCCCCAGGTCCGTCAGGGAAAGCAGCAGCAGCGGCAGGCCGACGCGGCCGGACACCTCCACGATGCCGTTCAGGAGGGAAAAGAAAGCGTCCCCCACCCCGTTGAGCACGCCCCGGGTCACATAGATGAGGCCCAGGAAGATATAGAAGATACTGGTGATCTTCAGGGCTTTGCCGCCCATGACAATAACATCGGGCTCAGACACGAAGAGGCCCACCAGTCCTTCCCCGGCCACCTGCATCACCAGGGTCATCGCCAGGGCCAGGGCGGACATGGCCAGCACGCTGTCCCGCAGGCCCTCCCGGATCCGGTCCGTCCTGCCGGCGCCCCGGTTCTGCCCGGCATAGGTGGACACCGCCATGCTCATGGAACCGAAAGGCTGCTGCACCAGCTGCTCCAGCCGGGTGGTGGAGGTGTAGGCCGCCATGGCCGTGGGGCCGAAGGAGTTCACCACGGACTGCAGCGCCGTGG
>CAMHSI010000039.1 GCA_946187775.1 uncultured Clostridia bacterium | reverse complement strand
GGAGAGACGGGCTCGGTTGTCACGAAATCGGGGATGTGTTATAATCGCGCCGGAAGGAAGGGTGTCCATATGCTGATTGATCTGAGCTGTCCGGCCGAGGTTTTCCAGGCCTCACTGCCCACGGAGGAAGTTCCCGCCGCCGTGCTGGATCTGTTCAACCTGAGCGACCGGGTGATCGTTTCCGTGGAGGCGACGCTGAAGCTGGTTGGCGGCAGCGGCGCAGAAAAGGACCGGGTGGTTTACCGTGCCCGGGCCCTGAACGGCCGTCCCCATTCCACCTTCCGGATGCACGTACCCTGCCCGCCCTGCCCCTCCGCCCGGACGGCCGAGGCGGTCATCGACAAGGTGTGGTTCAGCGACAACGCGGTGTGGCGCCGGGAGATGAGCGCCGCCGTTGAATATACTCCAAATAACCTGCCCGTTTCCCAGGCGCTGACGAACCTGCGCTTTGTGGCCGGGGAAACCGCCGTGGGCTTCCCCAGCCAGCAGGAAGGCCTGTGGGTGTGCGTCTGCGGCCGGCCCAACCCGGACCGGAAGGACACCTGCGTCCGGTGCCGCCGGAGCAAGGAATCGGTCTTCACCCGGTTCAACCGGGAGGCCGTGGAAAAACAGGTGGCCCAGCGGGAACGCCAGCTGGACCTTTATACCCGCAGCATGCGGGAGGATACCGCCCGGCTGCAGCGCATCCGGGAGCAGGAATTCAACCAGGAGCAGGACCGGAAGGCAAGGCGGAAGCACCTGGCCCTGTGCCTGCCGCTTTTCCTCGCCCTGCTTGCCGCGGTATACTTCGGCGCCGCCCCGGCCCTCCGGCTGTGGAGCGCCGGCCGGGCCATGGAGGAGAGCCGCTGGACGGACGCGGCGGAAACCCTGCGGGCCCTGGGGGACTTCCCGGGGGCCAAGGGCCGGCTGGCGGAATGCGAATGGCAGGGCGCCAAAGCCCTGCACGAGGAGGCCGGAACGGCGGAAGAGCTGGCCGCGGCGGCGAACGCCCTGCGGGAGCTCACCGATCATCCGGAGGCCGCCGGCATGGCGGAGGAGGACGACCTGGCCCGCTCGAAGCTGCTGCTGGAGGCCGGGGACCGGGAGGGCGCCCGGGAGGCGCTGTCCCTGCTTGCTGAAGAAGACACCCGCCGGAAGGACATGGAAAATGAAATCCTGCTGTCGGAAGCCCGGGCGGAAATGGGCGCCGGGGAATACGCCAGGGCCCGGGAGCTTTTCCTGGCGCTTTCGGGGACCTTCCCGGAGGCCGGGAAGCTGGCCATGGAATGCGTATACCTTCCCGCCTGCGAAATGATTGACAACGGACAGTACGAGGAGGCCATCCGGGAGCTGGGCCGGATTCCGGAGCATCCCCAGAGCCGGACCGCCATCCTGGAATGCCACTACAAGCTGGGGGAGGCCGCCCTGGAAAAGGGAGACCCGGAAACCGCCGCGGCGGAATTCCTCATGGCCGCGGACTACGGGGACGCTTCGGTCCGCTGCCGGGACACGGTTTTCGCCATGGCGGAAGCCGCCCGGGAGGCCGGGGACACGGCCAAGGCCCAGACCCTGTACGCTTCCCTGCCGGGATACGAGCCGGCGGTGGAAAAGAACAACGAATGCATGCTGGTCCTGGCGAAGGAAGCCCTGGAGGACAAGGCCTATGAGCGGGCGGCAGAGCTGCTCCTGGCCCTGCCGGAGGGATATCCGGAAACGGAGGAGCTGATTCCCCGGGCCTGCTACCTGGCCGGGGTGGACGCCATCAAGGTCAAGGACTACGATGCGGCGGTGACCCTGCTGGAGCGGGCCGGGGACTACCGGGACGCGCCTTCGAAACTGGAATCCGCCCTGGTTTCCCTCACCGGGGACCGGCTGGGCCGGGGGGACACGGAGGGAGCCATGGAGCTGCTGCCCCGGATTACCCACAGCAAAAAATATGAGCAGTACAAGCTGGAGGCGGAATACCAGCAGGCGGTGACCGAGGCGGAAACCGTCGGGGACCCGGCGGAGCTGGCCGCGCGGTTTGAAGCCATGGGGGACTACCGGGACGCGGAAAGTCTGGCCCGGCGCATGCACTGGGAGGTTGCCCGGGTGAAGGAGGACCAGGGGGAAATCCTGGAGGCGGCCCGGGAATACGCCAAGGCCGGAAAGACCGAAGACGCCGAGGAAAAGGCCGCCGAGCTGTATGACAAATACTACGCCGGGAAGGTGTCCGAGGCGAAGGCTGCCATGGAGGCCGGGGACTATGCCGGGGCCGTGAGCCTGCTGGAAACCCTGGACCGGACGGACCTGCCGGAGAAATATGAAGAAGTGAACGACCTGTTTGAGGACGCCTGCGTCAAGGCCGGGGAAACCCTGTACCAGGCGGGCCGGCCCTACGAGGCGGCGGCCTATTTCCGCCTGGTGGGAAACACCCGGCGGGTTTCCCGCTGGCTCAGCAGCGCGGCGTATAAAATCATCGGGAAATGGGCGGACGCGGACGGAAACACCGTGGCCGAATTCCGGGAGGACAGCACCTGCACCATCGCCGGGGAGAACTTCACCTTCCTGGTGCAGGACAGCTACACCCTGAAAACGGAACAGGATGGATCCATGGAAGTCACCTTCCGGATCTCCCACCTGACGGAGGACCGGCTGAGCCTGCGGGACATGCGGGAAGGCCGGGAGGCGGGCTATGAGCTTTACCGGGCCGAGGCGGCCGGGGAATAAAGGAGCGGGGACGTGGAGGCAAGGACGAAAAAGCCGGGAAGGATTCCGGAGCTGGACGGGCTGCGGGTGCTGATGATCTTTATCGTCAGCTGGTTCCACATCTGGCAGCAGAGCTGGCTGGAGCCCCGGGTGGACATTCCCGCCCTGGGGATCCGGTGGTCCCTGGACTTCCTGGTGCGCACCGGGTATGTGTGGGTGGACGGGACGGTGCTGCTGAGCGCCTTCCTGCTGTACCTGCCCCTGGCCCGGAAGGGCCGGGAGCCCCTGCAGGACATCCCCGGCTTTTACCGGCGGAAGGCACGCCGGATCCTGCCGGGCTACTGGTTTGTGATCCTGCTGATCTTCTTTGCCATCTGCCTGCCCTGGAACATGTACGGGGCCAACGGCCCCTTCCTGGTGAAGGATCTTTTCACCCACTTCACCATGACCTTCACCTTCTTCCGGGATACCTACCTTTACTCCCCCCTGGGGGGCGCCTTCTGGACGGCGGCCATCGTGACCCAGGGCTACCTGCTGTTCCCCCTCCTCGCCCGGGGGATGCACCGCCACCCGGCGCGGACGGCAGTTTGCATGGCCCTTTGCGCCTGGGCCTTCCGGGCCTGGTGCCTGTGGGGGCTGACCGAGTATCCCATGGTGGTCAACGCCCTGCCCAACTTCCTGGACGTATACGCCCTGGGCTTTGGCTGCGCCCTGCTGTACGCCGAGCTGGAGAAGACGGAAAACGGCCCCGGGGCAAAGGCGGCCTTCCTCCGGGAGGACCGGTTCCGCCACGCGCGCCATGCGGCGGCCACCCTGGTTTTCTTCGGGTGCCTTATCGCGGTTTGCGAGCTTTTGAAGGTGCAGGCCCATAACATTGACTATCCCGCCCTCCAGGGGCACCAGATGATCTACCGGCCCCTCTTCGCCCTGGGCTTCGCGGGGATGATCCTTTCCGCCCCCTTCAGCGTAAAGCCCCTGCGGGCGCTGCTGGGCAACCGGGTCACCGCCTTCCTGGCGGCCGTTTCCATGAATTACTACCTGACCCACCAGACCCTGGCGGTGCACCTGAAGCGGCTGCGGATTCCGTATTCCCTGTCGGACACCCCCAACATGGTGGGAGAGCAGCCCTGGCAGATCCATTACACCCTGCTGGCCTTCGGCCTCTCCCTGGTGCTGGCGGCGGCCATCACCTACCTGGTGGAGAAACCGGCGGGCCGGTGGCTTGCAAAGCGGGAAGCGCAAAAAAATAAGGGCTGAGCCCTTATTTTTGATTGCTGTAGTTTTTACTTTTCCTTCTTTTTCGGCGCCACGCCCCGGATGGTGGCGGTGGGGACGGAGGCCTGCTTCATGAAGGCGCTGGGGCTGATGCCCACGATGTGCTTGAACTGCTTGGAGAAGTGGTAGGGATCCTGCATGCCCACCTCGGCCCCGGCCTGGCGGACGGAGCAGTTCTGGTCCCGGAGGAGCTCCTTGGCCCGCTCCATTTTGCAGTGGAGCACATAGCTGAGCGGCGGCATGCCCACCTCCGCCACAAAGCGCTTCCGGAAGGTTTCCATGGGCATGCGGGAGATGGCAGCCATATCGGCCAGGGAAAAATTGTCCCGGTACTGATTGGCCCGGAGGGCGTCCACCACCTTGGCGATTTCATGGGAGAGCATGGCGTCCATAGCCACGGGCTGGCCCCAGTGGGAGGCGATCATGCCGTACATGAGGTGCTGCAGCTGATAGGTTGCGTCCGCCTGCCCGCTGTGGCGGACGATAACCTGCACAATCTGCTCCGCCAGGTAAATCTGGCTGGGCAGGGCCCCCTGCTTCAGGGGCATGTGCAGAAGGGCTCCCATCTTCCGGACCACCATGGGGCTTAAGGGACCCTCCAGGGCGATCCACAGGCACCGGGTCTGCTCCTCCGCCCGGATGGAGGCCGGGGCGCTGCCCCCGGGGAGGAAACAGGTGAACCCGGCGGAAAGCTCGAGATCGTGCTGGTTCCAGGTGAGCAGGATGCTGCCCCGCTCCACCGCCAGCCAGACCCACTGGTCGTGGGGATTGAGGGGATACTCCCCCTTCTCCAGGACAAAGGCGCCGGCGGCGTGAATCCACGCCCCGCTGGCCAGGGTAAGGCTGCCGGGTTTATGCGTTCCCTCCACCGCGAGGGAGGACAGCTTCTCCGGAATATCCGAAAGCAGATAGGTCTTCATGGTGAATCCCCCTGTGAAAATGACCAAATACGACAAATTACAGGGAAAGTATATTCTTTTACCCGCAGTTTGTCAATGCGGGAAACGCTTTTCGCATCAACTCTTTTGCGTCTTTTGACAAAACCCCGTATTATGCTATAATTGCTTCAATCTTTGTAAGAACAGGTGAAGGCTATGGAACGCAGTTATGACCCGAAGGTAATCGAAAAAAAATGGCAGAAATACTGGGAGGAGCATGAAACCTTCCGCACGGATGTACACGATTTCTCCAGGCCGAAGTTCTACGCCCTGGACATGTTTCCCTATCCCAGCGGCGTAGGCCTCCACGCCGGGCACCCGGAAGGCTACACCGCCACGGACATCATCAGCCGCATGAAGCGGATGCAGGGCTACAACGTGCTGCACCCCATGGGCTACGACTCCTTCGGCCTGCCGGCGGAGCAGTACGCCATTTCCACCGGGAACCATCCCGAAGGCTTTACGAAGCAGAATATCGAAACCTTCTCGAAGCAGCTGCGGGAGCTGGGCTTCGATTATGACTGGAGCAAGATGATCGCCACCAGCGATCCGGAGTTCTACAAGTGGACCCAGTGGATCTTCAAGCAGCTGTACCTGGACGGCTACGCCCAGTATATCGACATGCCGGTGAACTGGTGTGAGGAGCTGGGCACGGTGCTGTCCAACGACGAGGTCATCGACGGGAAGAGCGAACGGGGCGGCTACCCGGTGGTCCGCAAAAACATGAAGCAGTGGGTCATCAACCAGCCCGCCTTCGCCGAAAAGCTGCTGGAGGGCCTGGAGGAGATCGACTGGCCGGAAAGCACCAAGGATATGCAGCGCCACTGGATCGGCAAGAGCGAGGGCGTTGAGGTTACCTTCAAAATCAAAGGCGGCGGGGAGTTCAGCATCTTCACCACCTGTATCGAAACCATCTACGGCGTCACCTTCATGGTGCTGGCGCCGGACGGGCAGCTGGTGCAGGACCTGATGCCCCGGATCCGCAACCAGGAAGAAGTGAAGGCCTATATCGAGGAAACCCGGAAGAAGAACGATATGGACCGGACGGAGCTGAACAAGGGCAAGACGGGCTGCCGCCTGGAGGGCGTCACCTGCATCAACCCGGTGAACGGCAAGGAAGCGGAGCTGTTCATCGGCGACTTCGTGCTGGCCAGCTACGGCACCGGCGCGGTGATGGCCGTTCCCAGCCACGACCAGCGGGACTTTGAATACGCCGTGGCCCACGGGATCCCCATGATCCAGGTCATCGGCGGGGCGGACGTGAGCGAGCACGCCTTTGAGAAGCAGGACTATCTTGGAAAAGGCTGCCGCCTCATGAACAGCGAGGAGTTCGACGGGCTCACGGTGGAGGAGGCCAAGGAGGCCATTACCTCCAAGCTCGAAAAAATGGGCGTGGCCAGGCGCACGGTGAACTACCATTTCCGGGAGTGGATTTTCGCCCGGCAGCGTTACTGGGGCGAGCCGGTGCCGGTGGTGCACACGGAGGACGGGAAGATCTTCCCCCTGCCGGACGAGGAGCTGCCGCTGGTGCTGCCGGAGCTGGAGGACTATAAAGGAAAGAACGGCCAGGCGCCCCTGGAAAACGCCACCGAGTGGAAGCAGTATGACCGCCACGGCATAAAGGGCAAGCGGGAAACCAGCACCATGCCCGGATCCGCGGGCTCCAGCTGGTACTACATGCGCTACATCGATCCACACAACGACAAGGCTTTTGCCGACTACGAGCTGCTGAAGCACTGGCTGCCGGTGGACCTGTATATCGGCGGGCCGGAGCACGCGGTGGGCCACCTGATGTACAGCCGGATCTGGAACCGGTACCTGTATGACAAGGGGCTGAGCCCCGTGAAGGAGCCCTTCAAAAAGCTGGTGCACCAGGGCATGATCCTGGGGGAGAACGGCATCAAGATGGGCAAGCGGTTCCCGAAATACGTGGTGAACCCCAGCGACATCGTGAACCAGTACGGGGCGGACACCCTGCGGCTGTATGAAATGTTCATGGGCCCGCTGGAGGTTTCCAAGCCCTGGAGCCCCCAGGGCGTCGAGGGTGCCCGGAAGTTCCTGAACCGGGTGTGGACCTTCTTCACCAATGAGGACAACTGGGCCGAAGAGAGCGACGGCACCCTGGACCGTGTTTTCCACCAGACGGTGAAAAAGGTGACCGGGGACTTTGAATCCCTGGGCTTCAACACCGCCATTTCCCAGATGATGATCTTCGTCAACGCCTGCTACAAGGCCGGAAAGTGCCCCAAGGCCTACTGCGAGGACTTCGTGAAGATGCTCAGCTGCATCTGCCCCCACATCGGCGAGGAGATGTGGCAGATCCTGGGCCATGACAGCACCCTGGCCTTCGAACCCTGGCCCGTATGGAAGGAAGAGGCCCTGAAGGAGGACACCATCCAGATTCCCGTGCAGGTGAACGGCAAGGTCCGGGCCACGGTGGAAGCCGGGGTGGACGAGGACCAGGCCGCAGTGCTGGAGAAGGCCCACGCCATGAAGAACGTCCAGGCGTATACCGAGGGAAAGACCATCGTCAAAGAGATTTACGTCAAGGGCCGGATCGTGAATATCGTGGTGAAGTAACCCCGGTGATTCGCAATTCGTTTTCAGAAAATTAGTAAAATCTTATTGACATCGTAATAATTCCGTAATAGAATGATCCTGTACGACCATGTACGACATTTTAGTGCTGAGGTGAACAATCCATGATCAGGATCAGCCGTAGAATTCTGTGCCTGGCGATGGCCGCCCTGATGCTGGCCGCGCTGCTTCCGGCTGCCCTTTCCGGCGGTTCCGCCCGGGCCGAGGATACCCTGGGCGTCGTCACGAAGGAGGAAGTGGCCTTCCGTGTCAGTGCCTCCATGCGGGCGAAAATGCATTTCCGGCTGCGGATCAACACGGTGTGCAAGGTGGTGGGCTCCACCGACGCCGAAGGCTATACCTGGTATAAAATCGAAGCCCAGGATCCGGATCGGGGCTCCAATGCCCCGGTGGTCACCGGCTATATCAAGGGCAACTGCTTCCGGCTCATGGGTGCGGACGAATCCTCCTCCTATACCGGAACGGTTCCGGAAGCCACCGTGGACGGCAGTGTGGCCGACTCCGGCACCGTGGGCTACATCACGGCCGGCGGCGTGAACTTCCGCTCCTCCCCCGGGGGATCGGTGATCACCACCCTGAACCGGGATACCGAGGTTACGGTCCTGACCATTCCCAGCGCCATCAGCACCAGCCACTGGTATAAAGTGAGCTACAACGGGACGGAAGGATACATCATGTCCACCTTCCTGCGGCTTGGCAGCGGGGCGGTGACGCCGCCCTCCGCGGATACCTCCTCTTCGTCCTCTTCGTCCTCTTCATCTTCTTCGTCTTCTTCATCCTCTTCTTCGTCTTCCTCCTCCGGGTCCCAAAGCGCGGCGGCTGCCACCTCGGACGCCCTGGGGTATATCATCACCATCAAGGGCAGCGTGAACATCCGGGCCTCCATCGGCGGAACCTCCCTGACCACGGTGGGGAAGTACGAAACCTACCCCTACCTGCTTGAACCGGTACGCCGGGGAAGCTACACCTGGTATTTCATCCAGCTGAAGAACGGCATCAAGGGCTACATCCGGGGCGACTGCGTGAAGGTAACCTCCGCCCCGAAGAACGTTGTGACCGCGACGCCCGCCGGCGGGTCCGTGACCCCCGCTCCCGCGCCCACGGCCGCGCCCACTGCCGTGCCCGCCGGCTCGCCGGATAATCCCACGGGCTATGTGAAGACCTCCATGGACTACGTCAACGTCCGCAAGGGCATCTGGGGCGACGTGATCTACGTGGTGAAGGACAAGGGTACGGTGTTCCCCTACATCGGGACGCCAACCGTGAAGAACAACATCACCTGGTACTACATCTACAGCAGTAATTTCCCGGGAGACGGGTACGCCTACATCCACGGCAACTTCGTGCGGGAATGCGGCAAGGACGGCGGCAGCGTAACGCCCGTCACGACCCCGACACCCGCTCCCGCCGTAACGCCTGTGACCCCGAATCCTGAAAATCCGGACACCGGCGACGTGACGGAAGCCTCCTACACCACCCTGAAGAACGGCTCCACCGGCCAGGCAGTTGCCAACCTGGTGAATGAGTTGATCAACCAGGGCTACTACAAGTACGGGGCAACCTCGAAGTACAATTCCTCCGTGGAGAACGCGGTACGCGCCTTCCAGAAGGCGAAGGGCCTGGCGGTGGACGGCATCGCCGGAAGCCAGACCCAGCACGCCCTGTTCAACACCGTGCCCGTTGGCACCGCCAACCGGACGAACCTGAGCATGACCTTCTACCCGGCGGAAAAGATCGACTGGAACACCGGCGGCATCCAGCAGCTGTGGGCCCGGGGCGACAACGTGAAGGTCTACGACGTGTACACCGGAAAGGTCTGGTGGGCGCACCGCTGGGCCGGCGGATTCCACGTGGACGCGGAGCCCCTGACGGCGGCGGACACTGCGGTCATCTGCGAAATGTACGGCGTCAAGAGCGCGGACCAGATCAAGGAGAACACCCACTGGCAGCGCAGGCCCTGCCTGATCACCATCGGCACCCGGACCTTCGCCTGCTCCCTCTACGGCGTACCCCACAACTATCCGGAAGGCGACACCATTTCCGATAACGACTTCAAGGGCCAGCTGTGCATCCACTTCACCAACAGCAAGACCCACTCCGGCAAAACGGTGGACAGTCTCCACGCGGAAGCCATCGACTACGCCTGGAAGAACGCGCCCAACGGGCACAAGTAATCCCCTTATCACGGACAATCAAAAAGGGCAGGGCCTGCGCCCTGCCCTTTTTCAGGAGGAATTCCCATGGCCAAAGCCAGGACCGCTTTTGTATGCAACGCCTGCGGATATGAAACGCCGCGGTGGGCCGGGCGCTGCCCGGGCTGCGGCGCCTGGAACACAATGGAGGAAACCGTGGCCGCCCCGGCGGAGAAAGCCTCCGCCGGAAAGATCGCGGCCAACCAGCGCCCCGGCACCGGGGCCAAGGCCCTGCTGATGAAGGACATCCCGGAGGAGGCTTCCCTGCGGACCTCCACGGGCATCAGCGAGCTGGACCGGGTGCTGGGGGGCGGCATCGTCGAGGGCGGGCTGATGCTCATCGGCGGGGACCCGGGCATCGGCAAGAGCACCCTGCTTTTGCAGGTGTGCGACCAACTGGCGAAGGAAGGCCAGCGGGTGCTCTATGTCTCCGGCGAGGAATCCGCCCGGCAGATCCGCCTGCGGGCCCGGCGGCTGGGGGTGGAAAGCGATGTGTACGTCCTTTCCGAAAACGCCCTGGACGCCATTGAAGAAAAAATCCGGACCCTGCAGCCGGACACGGCGGTCATCGACTCCATCCAGACGGTATACCGGCCGGAGATGACCAGCGCCCCGGGCTCCGTGTCCCAGATCCGGGAGAGCACAAGCCTCATCATGCGGCTGTGCAAGGAAACGGGAACCAGCGTGTTCCTGGTGGGCCACGTGACCAAGGACGGCGCCATCGCCGGGCCCCGGATGCTGGAGCATATGGTGGACGTGGTGCTGTATTTTGAGGGGGACCGGCAGCAGGACTACCGGCTGCTGCGGGCGGTGAAAAACCGCTTCGGCTCCGTCAACGAGCTGGGGGTCTTCCGGATGACGGGCAGCGGCATGCAGGTGGTGGAAAACCCCAGCGAGGAGCTGCTGAGCCACCGGGCCAAGGGCGCCAGCGGCAGCGTGGTCTTCTGCGGCATGGAGGGGTCCCGGCCCCTGCTGTGCGATGTGCAGGCCCTCACCAGCCCCACCTTCTACGGCACCCCCCGGCGGGCGGTGAACGGCGCCGACGCGGGGCGCGTGGCCCTGCTGCTGGCGGTGCTGGAAAAGCGGGCGAACCAGAGGACCTATAACCAGGATGTGTATATCAACGTGGCCGGCGGCCTGGAGCTGGGGGAGCCGGCGGCGGACCTGGCCCTGTGCGTGGCCGTGGCCTCCAGCCTGAAGGACAAGCCCGTGGGGCCGGATGTGGCGGTCATGGGCGAGGTAGGCCTGGCGGGTGAGGTGCGCACGGTGCCCCAGTGCGAGCGGCGGGTCAGCGAATGCGCCCGGCTGGGCTTCTCCACCCTGATCGTTCCCCGCACCAACGCGGGGCGGATCAAGGCCCCGGAGGGGGTGCGGGTGATCGGGGTGGACACGGTGGCCCAGGCCCTGAGCGTGCTGTTTTGATTTTTTAAGTGAACGGACGGTGATCCTTTGATGAAATCCAGGGGAGTGGAACGGCTGCTGCGGCTGCTGCTGGTGCTGCTGGGCATCGGCATCGGGCTGGCGGTATGCCAGCTGGGGCTGCAGTGGTACCGGCTGGCCAACGACTCCGTGATGCCGGCGTGGGTGCCCGCGGCGGGATATATCGGCATGGGCCTCCTGGGCGGGCTGGTGTTCCTGCTGCTGAGCGGACGGCTCCTGCGGCGGCTGCGGGAAATCTCCGGCGCCATGCAGAAATCCATCGACAAAATGCCCCTGAACCAGGTGATGAGCGCGGTGCTGGGCCTGATCCTGGGGCTGATCGTGGCGGCGCTGCTGCGGTCCGTGCTGGCCTTCCTGGGCAACAGCATGGCCACCATGATGGCCTCCGCCATCCTCTATGTGAGCCTGGGGGCCCTGGGCTACAACGTGGGCAAGCGCCGGAGCCGGGAGTTCCTGATGATGATCACCCGGCTCAGCGGCGTGCGGGAAAAGCGGAAGACCGTGCGCCACGGCTACGCCTCCCGGAAGTTCCTGGATACCAGCGCCGTCATCGACGGCCGGATCGCCGGCCTGCTGCGCACCGGCATCCTGGAGGGGGAAGTGGTGCTGGCCCAGTACGTCATCGACGAAATGCAGTCCCTGGCAGACTCCTCCGATCCCCGTACCCGGGAAAAGGGCCTGCGGGGGCTGGAAATCCTCCGGCGGCTGCAGGAGGAAAACCTGGTGACGGTGGATCCCGGGGACGATGATTCCACCCGGGATGTGGACGTGAAGCTGATGCGGGCGGCCCGGGACTGCGGCGGAACCGTGATCACCACGGACGCCACCCTGCAGAAGGCCGCCGCCGTCAGCGGCGTGCGCACGGTGAATATCCACGCCCTGGCGGAAGCCCTGCGCCCCGCCGTTACCGAGGGCACGAGCCTTACGGTGTTCATCGAGCGGGAAGGCCGGGAAAACGGCCAGGGCATCGGCCACCTGCCGGACGGAACCATGGTGGTGGTGGAAAACGGAAAGGAAAAGATCGGCGAAGAGGTGCAGGTCACCGTTACCGCCGTGCGCCAGACCTCCGGGGGCCGGATGGTCTTCGCCAAGCGGTAAGGGTTTCGGGCATAAAGAAAAAGCAGGCGAGCGCCTGCTTTTTTTGATTGGTTTCTTACGCCAGGATGCTGCTGGTGGCCTCATCCTCATACTGCCGGGTATACAGCCGGAAATAGTGTCCCTTCCTTGCCAGGAGCTCCTCGTGGGTGCCCTGCTCAACGATCTTTCCGTCCATGACCACCAGGATCAGGTCCGCCCCCCGGACGGTGGACAGCCGGTGGGCAATCACCAGGGAGGTGCGCCCCCGGATAATGGTGTCGATGGCGGACTGGATCTTCTGCTCCGTCAGGGTGTCCACGGAGGCGGTGGCTTCATCCAGCACCAGGATCCGGGGATCCGCCAGGATGGCCCGGGCGAAGGAAATCAGCTGCTTTTCCCCGGTGGACAGCAGGTCGCCGCCTTCTCCCACATCGGTATCGATGCCCTTTTCCATGCGGGCCACCACCTCATCGGCGGAAACCAGCTTCAGGGCCTTTTCAATCTGCTCCTCCGTTGCGCCGGGATTGCCGTAAAGCAGGTTTTCCCGGATGGTTCCGGAGAAGAGGTGCGGCGTCTGCAGCACATAGCCGATGGCGCTGTGGAGCCAGAGCTGGCTGCGCTCCCGGGCGTCCCGGCCGTCGATGAGCACCCGGCCGGAGGTGGGCTCGAAGAAGCGGCACACCAGGTTCACCAGGGTGGACTTGCCGGCGCCGGTTTCGCCAACGATGGCGATGTTGGAGCCAAAGGGAATCTTCAGGTTGAAATGCTCCAGCACGTATTCGTGCCCGTCGGGATAGCGGAAGGACACATCCTCAAACTCGATGTCCCCGCGGATGGGTTCCCAGTTCTCCTTCTTCGGGCTGAAGGCGTCGCCGTAGCGTTCGATCACTTCGGGGGAATCGGATACGTCCGACTTCGTGTTGAGCAGCCTGGTCAGCCGCTCAATGTTCACCTGGGTGGTGATGACATCGGAAATGGCGTCCACGATCCAGCGCACCGGCTCCATCATGCCCTGGGCGTAGGACATGAACATGGAGAAGGTTCCCACCTCCGCCGCGGCGATATAGCCCCCCTGCCACAGCACGATGGCCAGGGCCAGGGAGGAGGCCAGGTTCATGGTGACCGCGAAGGCGCCCCGCAGCCGGGCCGCCCGGACGGAGGTGCGCTTCATTTCCGCCGTGTCCTTCACAAAGTCCCCGGCCATCTTTTCCTCCGCCACCAGGGTTTTCACGGTTTTCGCCCCGGTGATGCCCTCGTTGATATCCCCGGTGATGCGGGAATTCAGCTCCCGGATCTTCCGGTTGGCGAAGATCAGCTTCTTCTGGAACAGGGCGAAGAGGATCACAATCAGGGGCAGGATGGTCATCACCAGCAGGGCCAGCCGGGCGTTGATGGCCAGCATCACCGCCAGGGAGCCCACCAGGTAGCTGGTGTGCCACACCGCGTCCATCATGCTCCAGGACACCAGGCTCCCGATACGGGAGGTGTCGCTCATGACCCGGGAATGGATCCAGCCTACGCTGTTCTGGTTAAAGTAGGAAAAGGAAAGGGTCTGCAGGTGGTTGAAGGCCTCGGTGCGCAGGTCCCGGTTCACGGAAACCTCCGTGCGCATGGCCCCGTTGCAGGAAACGAAGTTCATGCAGGAGGCGAAAACGATGGCCGCCACATAGATGATGATATACCAGGGCAGGGTGTCCAGGGTGTTCCCGGCCACAAAGTGGTTCAGGGCATAGCGCTGCAGAAGGGGCATGGCCACGTCCACGCCGGTGGCCAGCAGGCCGCAGGCCACCATGAGCAGCAGGGTTTTCCGATACTTTTTCAGGTAGGGAAAAAGCCGGGGAATGCCAAAGAAAGCCAGGGATTTTTCCGTTTCAGGATGAACCGCCTGTTCCATTACGCCTCCACCTCCTTTTCTGCGGCGCCTTCCGCGCCGTGCCAGCTCTGGATGTTTTCGATCTCCCGATACAGCCCCTCCTGGGCGCTGAGTTCCGCCGGCGTTCCGAACTGGGCCACGGAGCCGTGATCCAGCACCAGCACCCGGTCCGCCCGGGACAGGGTGGTGATCCGGTGGGAAATCAGGATGATGGTGGCGGAGCCGAAGCGCTTCTCCAGCGCCGCGCGGATCTTCGCGTCGGTTTCCGTATCCACGGCGGAAAGGGAATCGTCAAAGATCATGATGGGGGTGTTCCGGGTCAGCATCCGGGCGATGGCCGCCCGCTGCTTCTGGCCGCCGGAGAGGGTTACGCCCCGCTCCCCGACGAAGGTTTCATATCCCTTGGCGAAGCTGTCCACCGTTTCCTCCAGGCAGGCCGCCCGGGAGGCTTCCCGCATCTCCTCCTCCCCCAGGTCCGGGGAGGTGATGAGCAGGTTTTCCCGGAGGGTCCGGGAGAAGAGGTAGGGCTCCTGCAGCACGATGCCGATGTTCCTCCGCAGGTGCTCCAGGCGGATCTTCCGGATGTCGGTGCCGCCGATGGTGATGCGGCCCCCTTCCTCCGGCAGGGCGTAGAGCCGGTCCAGCAGGTACATCATGGTGGACTTGCCGGAGCCGGTGCCCCCCAGGATTCCCAGGGTGGACCCGGCGGGAATGGTCAGGTCGATATCATGGAGCATTTCCGGGCATCCCTCGTAGCCGAAGGATACGTGCTCGAAGCGGATGTCCCCGTCCATGGGCGCGTCGGCGGCCCCGGGTTCATCCTTTTCCTCCTCCGCGTCCATGATGTAGCCGATGCGGTCGATGCCGACGCCGGCCTTGGACATTTCGCTGATCATCCGCCCCAGCTGGCGCACGGGCCACACCAGCATCCCGTTGTAGCTGGTGAAGGCGATGAGCTCGCCGGCGGTCATGGTCCCCCGCAGGCAGAAGACCACGCCGAAAACGATGACCAGCATCACCTGCAGGTTGGAGAGGATATCCGCGCTGCTCCAGAAGAAGGCCATGAGCCGGCCCAGCTTCACCCACAGGGAGGTGTAATAGCTGTTCTGCTTTCCGAAGCGGTCCCGCTCATAGCGCTCCCGGCCGAAGGCCCGGACCACCCGCACGCCGGTCAGGTTTTCCTGCACCATGGCGGAGAGCTTGCCCTCGTTCTCGTCGCAGTCGGTGAAGCCCTTGCGGAACTTGCGGTGGAAGAAGATGGAATAGCCAACGATCACCGGCAGGGGCACCATGGCGATGAGGGTCAGGGGAATGTTCATCCCCGCCATGAACACCACCGCCAGCACCAGCATGATGAAAATCCGGATGAGGCTGGTCATCTGCTCGGAAATGAAGTTCCGGGTGGTGTCGATATCGCTGGTGCACCGCTGGATGATATCGCCGGTATGGTTCTGCATGTGCCACTGGAAGGGGAGCCGGGCAATATGGCGGTACAGCGTGTCCCGCATGGTTTTCACCAGGGTTTCGCTGCCCCGGGCGTTCAGCACCCGGAAGCCGTAAAGGGAGGCGGCCTTGACCACCGCCACCGCCACCACCGCCAGGGCGATGAGCCACAGCTTTCCCCGGAGGGCCGCCGCCCCGCCCAGGGCGTCCAAGATGCCCCGGACCGCCGGGGACAGGGTGTCCACCGGGGCGGAGCCCAGCACGTTGTCCACCGTGACACGGATAATCTGGGGCGTCACCATATCCGCCAGGGCGGAAACGGCGGCGCACAGCATACAAAGAAGGAAGAAGGCCTTGCTGCCTTTCAGGAATTGGAGAATCAGCTTCCCCCGGCGAACCCGGGGCTGCTGCGGTGTTGCGTTCTTTTCCATGGGAATCTCCTGTATATGATCGGAATGAATGAATTCGGAATCGGATTCCCACCGGAGCGGTTTCCGCAAAAACAGACATAAAATGCCCGCTTCCGGTTCCCCGAAAGCGGGCATGTCGCACTACCATTCAACAACCGTACCCCGAGCTGAAGCCCGGACGGCTGCGGATGGGAGCTCAGACGTAATCAGAGATTACTTGAGCTCCGCAAAGTACTTGATGGTGCGGACCATCTGGCTGGTGTAGCTGTTCTCGTTGTCGTACCAGGACACGACCTGCACCTGATAGGTGTCGTCGTCGATCTTGTTGACCATGGTCTGGTTGGCATCGAACAGGGAGCCGTAGGTCATGCCGATGATATCGGAGGAAACCAGCTTCTCGGTGGTGTAGCCGAAGG
>CAMHSI010000038.1 GCA_946187775.1 uncultured Clostridia bacterium | reverse complement strand
TGCTCTTTCAGCAGGGCAAATTTCAACCCACCCTCCCCGTGCGAGGAGGAACCCTGAGCAAAGCCATAGCCCAGGTGGTGCAGACATTTCAACCCACCCTCCCCGTGCGGGGAGGGACCCGTTGCTATGTTTCTCATGCTTCAGAGCGAACAATTTCAACCCACCCTCCCCGTGCGAGGAGGGACGCGTGTACGTCCCCGCCGTCCCGACATACGCCTCATTTCAACCCACCCTCCCCGTGCGGGAAGGGACCGTAAGCTGTAGTGTAAACTCCCCATTGGTAGCAATTTCAACCCACCCTCCCCGTGCGGGGAGGGAATAATACGGTTGGTTTCTCATTTTTGTTCTCTTTTGGGAGCGTCCCGGAAAGCATGATGCTGTCCATGCCCATCACACCATACGTGATAGCGTAACGGATTCCGGAATTGCTTCAGTATTGATTTCCACCGTATAGTCTGAGTAGGATCTGGCCGGCGCTGATGGATCTTTTCTGAAAACCTTCACAGCATCAAAAAGCTTGTGCGCGGGAGCATCTCCAAGTTCCGAGGCGTGCTTAAAGACAATCAGTTCACGAACAGCCATCTTACCCCTGGCTGCCGAACGATCATTCTCAAACATGTTTTCAATCGCCTTCCAGAGCAGCTGAAGATCTTCCTTTGAAAATCCTGTTACTTTTCTTGCCAGGTTAGCGGACACAAAGCCTTCCACCCGATAAAGGCCGTATGGAACAATGTATTTTCTTCCCATTTCCGTCTTCTTGTTTTCGGCGTCAGATTCCTTTGTAATCGCAATCCTTGTAATTGTTACTTCCTGGGGAATGATCGGATCAACGCTGCGGGCAAATCCAAGCTGAACCGGGCCGCGAACCTGACCGCAATTCAGATTCATGCTGACAAAAGTTGTCATTACAGCTCCGAATGTACGGATATCATAATAGTTTTCGCACATGAAATCCCGCACTTTTTTATCGAGTTCCGGATCATCCTTCTTCATCTTCTTAAGTGCGTCCTTGTCATTCTCATCCAGCCCGATGTATGTGAGAGCCGTTTTGTCACTGCGGTTCAGCGGAACACTGTCCTTGATATAAATTTTATAGCCAGCTTCATCTTCCTTTACCGTTTCCACATAATTCCGGATCTTCCTTTTAAGGCAAACATCCGTAATCATTCCGTATCCGGTTTCCGGGTCAATCCTCGGCATGTTGCCTGCGTCCGGGTCTCCGTTCGGATTTCCATTCTCCACATCAAACAGCACCACGAAGTCATACCTGTTCTGAATCGCCTTAGTCATTTTAGTTTTCCTCCTTTTTTCTGGTCCATTTCTGATGGTAGTATCCCAACTGATAGATTCCTTGATCCTGCAGATTTAGCCGTTGAGGATAATCCTGCTCCATTTTTTTCATCATTTCACCGATTTTTTTGCTGTAATGATAAGCAAGTCCAGGGTTCAGCTTCTTCAGATGCGCCTGGGAAAGCTTTATCAGCTGCGGAAATACTACAGCAGGTGTTGCGCAGGCCGAATTAAAAAACCGATCTTTGATCGTTGCGTTGATGCCGGGATTTGCTGCTTGCTGTAAATCCTCCAGCACAGCAAACAAACGTCCAAGCACGTATGGTGCGTATTTGGTCTCCTCGTTCAGTTCCACTGTAAGAGCCTCCTTTTTCTCCTTATCTTCCCCTGTATATTCATCCTTTTTTAGCAATACAGCCTTGATAATCCCTGCTCTGCCCCTTGTTATGGAGTGATCCGCCCGAATTCTCAGTTCAACCTGACTGAAAAGCATATCCGGATACGGTAATCCAAGCATGACCGATCTCACCAGGTCGCCTGAAAGCAGCGGCAAAGGTTTTTTGTCCTGTGATTTCTGGTTTACTGTTTCATTCAGCAGTTGCCAGAAACTGAGTGTTACTCTCTCATCTTTCGGAGGCCTCACAATTCTCATTCTTTCATGATGCTTGCTCAGGTTTTCCGCAAATTCACCGATTGTACTCTGCAAAAAGTATCTTACAGACAATCGGGCCGCATTTGGCGACAGTCCGAGAATAAAGAACTTTTCGCCCGGATTCAGCATTCCATCCTTCCAATGAACTTCTCTTCCGGAAGCCAGGTTCTTCATTAACTCATTCAGGTCATCCAGGGAAAGCCCTGTTTCTTCTCCAAACATGGCAGAGCACAGCTCTGCGTAATCATCTTCCCCATTCTCCGCCCAGAATACAATCGTTTGATCGCTCAGCCGAAGATGATGTCCCGGGGTCTCAATCATATATTTCAGCGCAGCGCTGTATGCAAAAGCCGCCCTAACGCTCACAGGAGCGTTCAATCCCTGGGCACCGTCCCACCCATAGGATTCAAAAGCCGGAGCATTGAAAGAAACGAGGGTTGTTCCGGAAGACTGCCCGCCCACAATTCCCTTAATGCTCGGATGCAGTCTTGCGATCGGCTCTGTTTTTCCCGTCACAAGGCAGCGCATCCTCTCCGCATTCGTTGTGTCTGTGTAAAAGGCATTCCAGGCTTCACGGCACTCGTTGTCTTCATGAACGTATTCAGTGCCCACCATGAAAACGATGTTTTCTCCGCCAGTAATCTCTTCAAGATAGGGTGCCAGGATCTCATTCTCTTCAGCCTTTTCGGGATCCCAGTTCACAAAAAAGTTGCGCAAGGAACGGGCAGCTTTCCCTTTGAGATTCTGAAGCAGCCTTATGTGCATTTCGCGGCTTTGCTTAAAGCATTCAGCAGCTCTTTCCGGATTTTCCTTCTTGTCCTTACCTAGCATGTAGGTCGAATTATCACAGAGAAAATTCGGTATTATTTTGACAGAACGCTTTATTCTTGCCGGAACACACAGGATTTGAGGCATCTGGACAGTTTTCTTTCCCCGGTTTTCTTCTTGTTTCAAGGGAATCACCCTGCACAGGTCGCCATTTTCATCAATCTGCAACGCATAGGAAACCCGGACGGATTCCCAGCCTTCGTCCTGAAGTTTTCCTTTTTCTACGAGCCGGTCATAATACTTCACCAGTTCCTGCAGAATCATCGAACCACCTCGCAATTTGATACATCCACTACCCCGTTAATCATCTGCGCACGGAAGAACATTGGTGTGATGCTGTCCTCTTTGGAATAATCCATATCGTAAAGCATCCATCCAAGATCCCTTGTTTCCGGAATAGCAGGTACCTCTTTCTTTTCCCACAATGCGAAGTGAGCTGTGCATTCCCTGCAGCCCAGATATGGCTGCATAAATGCCTGACCTTTTCGCAGTCTGCGTTTCATCATTTCCTGAAACTTTCCCGAGTTGTCCGTCTCATTCGCCTCCGGAGTCATCTCGAAATGTGCTTCGATCACATAGTGAACATCTCTGAGCATCATGGATGCCCTCTGGACAATGTCCTGGGATGTCACCAGAAAGGATTCACCGCTTCCTGAATTCATTACGGATCTGATGTTCGAAGCCAGAATCTTTGATTTGACTTCGTTCCGTCTGATGTTCGCAAATCGTATCGGATTCAGAATATAGATACGGTCCACAATCCATCTCATCCCCGGATGAAAGAACACGGCCTCAAGCATCCCTCTTGCTGCTCCCGGAGTCGGCACGTCATAAGATACGCGTTCCACTTTCATTTCAGGTCTGGTAAACAACGCGTAGTCTCCCCAGACCTCCATCCGAATAGACAAACCCTTCTTCACCTCCCGGTAGTCTTTATATCCAGAAAAATCCTGCATTCAGATCCAGATTCCATCACCGCTGTTCTGCTGCAGAATGATTCCTCTCTCAGGAGAATAAGCACTGTTATCCGTTAAAACCGCAGAGGATTCGGATAGCAGCTTTAGCTTTCCGTCAATTCTTAATTGTTCCCATTCCCACTGGTACAGATTAACTGCATGCTTTCCAAGCCTTCTCAGCAGTTTTCGACTGACCCTTCCTTCACAAAGATCCAGTATATCTTTTTCATTTTCTTCATTTGGGATATAGACTGTCTGCATTGTTTGATCAATCACCTGAAAGCTTCTGGCTATATTTTCGAATTCCATTTTTTCACACATAGTCATTATCTTTTTCTGATCAATATTATCACGCAGCATCCGCAGCAGGATGTCAAAATATCGCTTGATCGCTTCTTTTGAACTGATATCCTGATATTCCTCCAGAACCATTTCTGTTGCCTTGATGTTAAATTCCATATTCAACGGTGGCTTCCCGCCCAGGGAAAACAAATATACAACGCTTTTGTGAAGCGGTCTCTTACCCTCCCGGTTGCACCTTCCACCTGCCTGGATCACAGAATCGAGTCCGGCAATTTCTCTCCATACCTGTGGAAAATCAATATCTACACCTGCTTCAATCAGGCTGGTCGAAACCACGTGACACGGTTCTCCCGCCTTCAGTCTTCTCTTTATTTCTGTTATCTTTTTCATACGGTGTTCTGCGGTCATCATTGTCGACAGGTGGAATCTGGAATCTGCCGGAAGCAGGTCATACAGTTCCTGGGCTGTTTTACGTCTGTTAACAATGCAAAGCACTTGATCCAGGTCCTTCATTTCTTTCGCCACAGCATCCGGACTCATGCATCCCCTGTTCTCATACTGTACCCGTTTGAATACGGATTCCGATTCATAATGCTCCTCATAAATTTCCCTGATTTGCAACGAATGATCATATTCATGAAACAGCTGTTCCAATGAAGGCTGCGTGGCTGTACAGAGAACGGCAGAGACATGATAATGCCTCACCAGTTCTCCAATCGCGTGAACACATGGCCGCAGCACGTTCACCGGAAGCATCTGCGCCTCATCAAAAATGATCACGCTGTCCGCAATATTGTGAAGTTTCCTGCAGGTAGATGGCCGGTTTGAAAAAAGGGAATCGAAAAACTGAACTGCAGTGGTTACGATTACCGGTGCATCCCAGTTTTCTGTTGCCAGAAGCCTTCGTGCTGTCATAATATCTCCCAGATCATCCTCTGACAGATAATCTGCCTGGGAGTGATGTTCCAGCACGGCCTCCTCCCCAAGTATTTTCCTGAATACAGCTGAATTTTGTTCTATGATGCTGGTATAGGGTATAACATAAATGATTCTCTTCAGGTGATTTTTTCTCGCATGGGCTGTCGCAAATGCCAGGGATGAAACTGTTTTTCCTCCTCCTGTTGGAACCGTCAGTGAAAACAGTCCCGCAGGCTGTTCAGCAGAATCAAGACATTTCTGTAAAATCTCCGTTCTCTTCCGGTTCAGTAATGTTTCCTGTCGAGCGAGCCAGGGAGCAATGTATTCCAGAACCTTCTTCTCGTTTTCATCAGTTGAAAATTCCACAGTTCTCAGCATAGCCTGCTCTTCCTGAAGGAACAGTTCTGTGTCCAGAAAATCTGCGTCCACCAGGCATGAAAACAACATACGGATATAGAACTGAAGCGTAAACGGAATCCGGACACTTCTCAGCCATTCCGGATACATCGGACGAAGGGAAACATCCCTCATTTCTTCGAAAAATGCCTCATATCCCATGGGTCCTTCCAGCGTTTTCCGGCAGCGTCCGTAAAGGGTTCCGTCTCCTTCTGACGAAAACTTCCGGCTTCCAATATTCATCAATCCTGCATGGTGTCCGGCAACTACAGCCGCTACCACTGAATCGCCAATTTTATCAAGCGCTATTTTTGCCCCTGCCGTCGAGTGATCCACTTTTGCCGTATGTTCAGGATCCATCATGCGCTTCTGTCCAAGAAGACTGTACTTCCCTGCATCATGAAGAAAGCCTGCCTGCTTTGCGTGATCTTCAGCACTGAAAGCTGATGCGAATTCCGCTGCCAGTTCCGCAACGCCTGTCAGGTGATCTTTCAACAGTTGTATATGCCCATCTTCTTTTCTGTGAGCAATATATTCTTTCATTCTTCTCTCCGATTTCTCAGCGCAGTATTATACAAGTCAGGCTGCAGCCCATGCCGATTTATATGTTTGTTATTTCACTTCTTTCGTCAGATATTCTGAATTCGACATTGTCTCTTCTTTTCCTTTCAGCACTTTTGTCACCCTGCAAAAAGCTGCACCCCGGATCATCTCCGGAGTGCAGCTCCTCTTTGTATTTGTAACGTTTATCAGCCGTTTCTTCGTTCGGCACGTTCAGCCTGCTTTTCCCAGGTCATTACGGTCTGTTCACGCAGGAGTCGGATCATCGGTCCACGATTCGTGTTGGATTTTCCTCTGCATCCAGGGGAAAATGACCTATTCAGCATCCGTCACGGTTCGGCTTCGCTGTCCGTCCCGGCCCATCCCGCCGGTTTCGCCTCCGCGGAGAACAGCACCTTCTGGGTTTCCGTACCCGCCATGCCGTCCGCGTCCAGGCCGTTCACCTTCTGGAACTCGATCACCGCGGCTTTCGTCCCGGCGCCGAACTGGCCGTCGATCTCCCCGGTGTAATAGCCCAGCTGATACAGCCGGCTCTGGAGATCCAATACTTCCTGTCCCCGGGAACCGGTCCGCAGCACGGGATCCGGCGTAGGCACCGCGGGATCAGGCGTCACCGCCATGACGCTGCCGGGGATCTCCGGCAGCGGCGTGGGAGTCAGGCTCTTTTCCCGCTGTACCTCCCCGATGGTGGGAAACAGCCGGCTCAACAGGAATCCCAGGGCAATGGCCAGGATCACCAGCACGATTACGCCGACCAGGGTTTTCGGGTTTGATTTCATTTGGCTTTCCTCATAAACAGAATTCCCAGGGTGTCCGGGCCGCAGTGGGTACATACAGTGCATCCCGCCATGGTCTCCAGCACTTCCTTGAACAGCCCGTAGCTCTTCACCGTGTCAATGGCGAAGCGCACCAGCCCTTCCTCGCTGGGAGAATGGGTCACAAACACCCGGTTGAAGTCGATGGTGCTGTCGTCCTCCAGCATGTCCGCGATATAGTGCTTCAGGTAATGCTCATACCGGCCCCGGTATTTCTCGCCGGGATGCATCTTTCCGTCCCTCACCAGGATGGATGGCCGGATATGCAGGAGCTTTGCCCCCAGGGCCTCCAGTCCGCTGCAGCGGCCGCCCCGGCGCAGGTAATCCACCGTATGTACCGTGAAGCTGGCGTCCACCAGTCCCGTCCGCTCCCGCAGGGTCTCCGCGATCTTCGCGCCGTCCATTCCGTCGGCGGCCATCTCCGCTCCCTCCAGCACCAGCAGTCCGCTGCCGGTGGAAAGGTTCCGGCTGTCCACCACATACACGTTGTCCATGTTCCGGGACGCTTCCACCGCGTCATTGTAGCAGGTGGAGAACTCGCTGCTGATGCATACATGTACAATCTGGTCGCAGGTCTTCAGCTGCTCCGTGAAGAATTCCCGGTACTCATAGGCGTTCACCGCCGCGGTGCGCACGGATTTTCCCGCGTCCACCGCCCGGAAGATATCCCGGGGCGTCACGTCCACCCCGTCATGGAACACATCTCCGTCGATAATCACGCTCAGGGGCGCGATTCCGATGTCGTATTTGCGTACCAGCTCCGGACTCAGGTCGCAGGTGCTGTCCGCTGTAATCCTTACTTTCATGTTCTCTGTTCCTTACTCTTTCTTTTTCCGTATTTATCTTTCTTCGCGGAAATAACTCAGGCCCAGACTCGCCGGGGGCTGGTTTTCTTTCTTGTTCCGGATGCTGGAAACGATCAGCACGATGATCGTCACCACGTAGGGCAGCATTTTCAGCAGCGGCGTGGTGGCCATGGTCACCTTGATCCAGCTGACATTGGTCAGGTAGCTTCCCACGGAATAGAGCACGCCGAAGACCGTGGCCCCCAGGATGGTCATGTGCGGCCGCCACAGCACGAAGATCACCAGCGCGATGCTCAGCCATCCCAGCGCCTCAACGCTCAGGTAGGCCTCCTGGCTGCCCATGTAGTCTACAATATAGTACAATCCGCCCAGTCCTGCAATGCAGCTGCCGATGCAGGTCGCCACATATTTGTACCGGGTCACGTTGATGCCGACAGCGTCCGCTGTGGCCGGGTTCTCGCCCACTGCCCGCAGGTGCAGTCCGATCCTTGTACGGAACAGCACCCATCCGGAAACCAGCGCGATGATAATCGCCAGGAAGAACAGCACGCCCATATACTGGATGCTGTCCGTCCGGTCCGCAAAGGGCCAGCGGAAGAGGCTCTTGGTGCTGGTCAGGTACTTCACCGGATCCAGCTTGTTGACGATTACCCGGGCCAGGCCCACACCGAAGGTGGTCAGGGCCAGGCCTGTCACGTTCTGGTTGGCCCGCAGGGTGATGGTCAGGGTGGAATAAATGAATCCGCACAGCAGGCTGAACAGCAGGCTGCCGAAGATGCCCACCAGCACGATCAGGAAGGGCGGCAGGCTGCTCTGGCCTACCATGCTGAGGAACAGGCATCCGCCCGCTCCGCCCATGCACATGATGCCGGGAATGCCCAGGTTCAGGTGTCCGGCCTTCTCCGTCAGGATTTCACCGGTGGATCCGTAGACGAATACCGCGCCGAAGGCGAGGGAGTCAAGCAGGAAATTCAGCCAGATATTCATTTGATCGCCCTCCTTGCCGCCTTTTTCGCGTGTCCCCGGAAGTGTACTTCATAGTTGATGAAGAACTCGCTTCCGATGATGAAGAAGAGGATGATTCCGATAATCACGCTGGTCAGGGAGCTGTTGACGCCGAAATCCTTGCTGATCTGCATGGCGCCCTGGTTCAGCAGCTGGATCAGGGCGGAGGTCAGGAGCATGGCCAGGGGATTGAATTTTCCAAGCCAGGCCACCATGATTCCCGTGAATCCCTGTCCTCCCACGGAGTTGGTCGTAACCGTCTGGTCCGATCCGGCGGCGATCAGGTAGCCCGCCAGGCCGCACAGCATACCGCTGAGGATCATGGTGCGGATGATCACCTTCCGCTCGTTGATTCCGATATACCGGGCCGTGCGCACGCTCTCGCCCACGACGCTGATCTCGTATCCATGCTTGGTGTACTGCAGGTAGATGTACAGCGCCGCCGTCAACGCCACAACGATCAGCACAATCAGGATATTCTCATTGTCGGCGATGATCGGCAGCCGTCCGTTCTTCAGCTTTCCCAGGGTGGAGGATCCGCTGGGGACCCAGATCACCAGGAAGTACGACACAAGGTATGTGGCGATATAGTTCATCATCAGGGTAAACAGGGTCTCGTTGGTTCCCCATTTTGCCCGGAAGATCGCCGGGATCACGCCCCAGAGGGCTCCCGCCGCCAGGGCGGCCAGCAGCATGAGGATCAGCAGGATTCCTTCCGGAATCTTCCCGCCCAGGTAGAAGTTCACCGCGATGGCGCTCAGCACGCCCACCAGCGTCTGTCCCTCGCCGCCGGTGTTCCAGAAGCGCATCCGGAAGGCCGGCGTCAGCGCCAGGGAAATGCACAGCAGCACGGCCGTATTCTTCAGGAACTTCCAGAATTTCCGGCTGGTGCTGAAGGAACCCTTGATAAAGGTCCCGTAGAATTCCCCGATTTTTTCGGGGTTGTTCTGAACCTTCTCAATCAGCAGGAACGCGGCGATGCCGCATACCAGGATTCCCAGCAGCACCGCGATGATCCGGATTGACCAGGCCTTTCCCCGTGAAATGCCGGCCCGTTTGCTCAGATGAATCAGAGGCTCGCGCCCTTCCGCCCTTGCAAGGTTACTCATGGGCTTCCTCCTCTCTCTGTTCCGTCCGGACCATCAGCAGGCCGATCTCTTCCTTCGTGGTGGTGCGGGCGTCCACGAATCCCGTGATCCGTCCGCCGTTCATCACCATGATCCTGTCACACAGCTCCAGCAGCACATCCAGGTCCTCGCCCACGAACATCACGGCCACGCCGCTTTCCTTCTGCCGGTTCAGCAGCCGGTAAATCGTGTAGGAGGCTCCGATGTCCAGTCCGCGTACCGGATAGGCGGCCATCAGCACCTTCGGGGCGTAGGCGATCTCCCGGCCCACCAGCACCTTCTGCACGTTGCCGCCGGAAAGCCGGCGCACCGGCGTGCTCACTCCCGGGGTCACCACCTGGAGCTCCCGGATAATCTCCTCCGCCTGCTCCTTCGGCTTTTTCCGGTCCAGGAAGCCCGCATGCCCCTTCCGGTAGCTGCGCAGCATCATGTTATCCGTAATGTCCATGCTGCCCACAAGGCCCATGCCCAGCCGGTCCTCCGGCACAAAGCTCAGGTGAATCCCCAGCTGCCGGATTTCCAGCGGGTCCTTGCCCCGCAGGTTCATTTCCTCGTCCTCCCGGAAGAGCACGTCCCCGCTCTCAACCCACTTCCGGATGGCCTTGTCCCGCATTCCCCGGAAGGAAACATCGTTCAGGTTCCGGTCATGGAAGGCCCCCTGGGCCGCCATCTCCTTCACCTTCTTCAGGCTCTTGTGGTAGAAGGTCACCGGCCGGTCCTTCTTGGGATTGTAGAACAGGACGCTGCCGTCCGCCGCCGGCTGCAGGCCCGCAATGGCCTCCAGCAGCTGCCGCTGGCCGCTGCCGGCGATGCCGGCGATGCCCAGGATTTCCCCGCCGTTGGCGGTGAAGGTGATATCCTTCAGCACCTGGATCCCTTCCTTGTCGAAGAGGTTCAGGTCCTTGACCTCCAACCGCGGAACGGCGTTCACGGGCGCGGAACGGCTGATGTTCAGGCTGATCTTCCGGCCCACCATCATCTCCGTCAGCTCGGCCTCGTTGGTTTCATCCGTGTTCACCGTGGCGATATGCTCACCCCGGCGCAGGATGGCTACCCGGTCGCTGACCTCCAGCACCTCGTTCAGCTTGTGGGTGATAATGATGATGCTCTTCCCGTCTTCCTTCATCCGGCGCAGCACGTCAAACAGCCGGGTGATTTCCTGGGGCGTCAGCACCGCGGTGGGCTCGTCCAGGATCAGGATGTCCGCGCCCCGGTACAGCACCTTGATGATTTCCACCGTCTGCTTTTCGGAAACGGACATATCGTAGATTTTCTTTGCCGGATCCAGGTGGAAGCCGTAACGCTCCGCGATCTTCGCGACCTCCGCGTTGATCTCCTTCAGGTTGTACCGGCCTTTTTTCTCAAGCCCCAGCACGATGTTTTCCGCCGCGGAAAACAGGTCCACCAGCTTGAAATGCTGGTGAATCATGCCGATCCTGTGGTCAAATGCGTCCTTGGGAGAACGGATCACCACTTCTTTTCCGTCGATCAGGATCTGGCCCTCGTCCGGATAGTAAATGCCGGAAATCATATTCATCAGGGTCGTCTTTCCGCAGCCGTTCTCTCCGAGAACCGCCAGGATCTCTCCCCGGTAAACATCCAGATCGACGTGTTTGTTGGCAAGCACCGGCCCGAATCGCTTTGTTATGCCGCGCAGCTGAAGCGCAATCTGTTTCTCCACGCTACTCCTCCGTCAAATCAGCCTGCTGTGAAAAAAAGAGAGAAGGGGCTGCCGCCCGAAACCGGGCGGCAGTCCCTGAAAAAACCATTCTGTCAGTATTACCGGTGTAAATCAGTTGTTCAGGATTTCGATGCCGTCGATGTCCACATCGAAGTAGGGAGCGCTGCGCATCTCGGATTCATGGAAGTAACCGTCGGAAACAACTTCCGTGTCCGGGGTGAAGGCAGGGTCACTGTCCACGTCCGCCATGTAGTTCTCCAGAGCGGCGCCCTTGACGGTGAAGGTGGCAGTGTCAAACACCTTGATGCTTCCGTCTTCCAGACCGGCCTTGGCCTTGGCAACGGCGTCCGCGGTGCCGGCGGCAGCGGCCTTCTCGTTGATCTCGGTGATTTCCACGGAACCGGTGGCGATGGTGCCGGTCCAGTCGGTGGCAATGGCTTCGCCGGCGATCAGCTGGTCGATCAGGTATTCAAAGTAGGGAGCCCAGTTGATCCGGCTGGCCACCAGGAAGGTATCGGGGCAGGCGGTCACGGTGGAGCCGTTGTAGCTCACGTTCGGAACGCCCTTTTCCTGGCAGGCCGTGGGAGCGCCCATGGAATCGGCGTGCTGGGAGATCAGGTCGCACTTGGCGTCGATCAGGGACAGGGCGGAGTTCCGCTCGGCGATTTCATCGTACCAGCTGCTGGTGAAGACAACCTTCATCTGCACATCGGGGCATACGCTCTTGGCGCCCAGGTAGAAGCTGGTGTAGCCGCTCTTCACTTCAGCGTAGGGGAAAGCGCCGATGTAACCGATCATGGGAACTTCGCCGTTCAGCTTTCCGGCTTCCTTCATTTCGTTCAGCTTCATGCCGGCAACGACGCCCGCCAGGTAGCGGCCTTCGTAGATGGAAGCGAAAGCGTTGTGGAAGTTGTCCAGCTTCTCGGTGTGCGCCTTGGTGCCGGTGGCATGGCAGAACTGGACTTCGGGATACTTCTGGGCGGCTTCAATCATGTAATCCTCATGGCCGAAGCTGTCCGCGAAAACCATGTTGTAGCCTTCATCGGCGAACTCTTCCGCCTGCTGGCGGCACTCGTCGCCTTCGGGGATATCGGAAACGATGGCGTACTGGTCTTCGGTCAGGCCCTTGTTCGCGCAGGCTTCCTTGAAGGAGTCGATAAAGTTCTTGTCATAGGTGGACTGTTCGCTGTGCAGGGTGATCAGGCCCAGCTTCAGGTCTTCCTTGGCAATTCCGTCCGCCAGGGCGGCGAAAGCGGTCAGGCTCAGGCACAGGGCCAGGACCAGTGCAGCAATTTTCTTCATGTTCTTTCCTCCTCTTTCAGTTCCGAAAGTATAGGGTTATTTCGTTCAATCGTCGTCCCGGAGGATGATCTTCCCATCCTCGATCCGGTCCACGATTGCCAACGACTTAAGATGGACGCCGGAGCTCCGCAGCTGGAAGCCCCCGGGCTGGAATCCCTTTTCCACGGCGATGCCGACACCCACGACCTCAGCATTCTGCTGTTCGCACAGGTTCATCATGCCGCGCACGGCCTGCCCGTCCGCCAGGAAATCGTCAATGATCAGCACCCGGCTGCCCTCCGGCAGGTATTTCCGCTCGATCCGGATGTTGTTCTGCGTCTTGTGGGTGAAGGAATAAACCCCCGCCTGCACCGTTTCACTGGTCAGCACCGCGGTGTTGCTCTTCTTGGCGAAGACCACCGGGATGTCCCCCAGGGCGTGGGCCGCAGCCACCGCCATGGCGATGCCGCTGGCTTCCACCGTCAGCACCAGGTCCGGCTTCTCCCCGCGGAACTCCTCCGCCCAGGCCTCTCCCATTTCAAAGAGGAGCTTTGTATCAATCCGGTGATTGAGGAACATGTCCACCTTCACGATATCGCTGCCGATCCCTTTTCCTTCTTCCAGGATCTTCCGCTTGAGTGCTTCCACGGTACGCCTCCAAAAACACGAACATTCCGTCTCCGGATGCGGTTATTATATGCCATTTTCCCGAATATTTCAATGAAAAAGATGTTCCAAAAGTGTTAAATCACCTGCAAAGTGCCGGATCAGGAGATTGTATCCGGGATACTGTTCTCCTTCGCCTGCCTGCAGCCCGTTTCCAGTCATTTCCAGTTGTTTTCCTGGCCGTAATCGGTTATAATATGTACCAGTGATTACGTGCAAAAATCCGCGAAGCGTATAACTCCCTGCAAGGAGGCCTTTTTCATGTCACGATTGTACCGGTTTCCGGACGATCTGCGTAAAACATACGAGTCCATGCGCGTTCCGTTTGTGATTTACCAGCATGTGGATCGGAAAATCCTTCCCCTGCTGGTTTCCGACGGTTTCTGCGATCAGATGGAATCGGACCGGGAAAAGCTGATTGCCCTGCTGACCGCCGGTAAGTTTGAGTCCATGCATCCCGATGACGCGGGCCGGGTCCGGCGCCTCACCGCCGCCTTCGCCGCCCACCAGGAAAACTACGACGTTTTCTTCCGCAGCCGCCACAGGGACGGATATCATTACATCCACGCCGTCGGCTACTGGCTGAACATGCCCGACGGGACGGAGCTGGCCATGCTGACCTACCAGGATGTCTCCGCCTCCGTCCTGGAGATCCAGAAGGCGGAGGAGAAATATCACGTCTTCCGGCAGGATCATTTCTACCGGGATCCCCTGACCGGGTTCCCCAACCTGAACTATTTCCAGGAGTTTGCCGACGAGCGGGTGCACGCCATCCGGATCGACGGCAAAACGCCCTTCCTGATTTATTCCGATGTGAACTCCATGCAGTTCTACAACAACCAGTACGGCTTTGCCAAGGGCAACGATCTCCTCTGCCTGATCGGGGAAACCCTGAGTAAATACTTTCCGGATGCCCTGATCGTCCGGGGGGCGGATGACCATTTCCTGGTCATCGACGTTTTCCCCGGCGAGGAAAAGCTCAGCCGGATCCTCCGGGAGGTCAACCGGCATATCCGGATGAACGCCGCCGGCGAAACCACCGGCATCCAGTCCGGTGTCGTGATCCTCTCCGGGGATATGGGCGTCCTGCAGGCCATGGACCATGCGAAGAGCGCCCTCAAGCGCATCGGCAGCGACCTGAACAGTACCTACCGCATCTATTCCCAGATCGCCGATGAGCAGTACTGGAGCCAGCGCTATATCGTCGAAAACCTGGACCGCGCCCTGGACGAGCACTGGATCCGTGTCTTCTACCAGGCGATCCTCCGGAGCCAGACGGAGAAAACCGCCGCCTTCGAGGCCCTGGCCCGCTGGAACGATCCCGTCCGCGGCACCATTTCCCCCGCCGAATTCATTCCCGTGCTGGAGAAGTACCATCTCCTCTACAAGCTGGATCTCTACATGCTCCGGCAGGTCCTCACGGAGGTGCAGCAGCGGAAGGACGCCGGGCTGGCCCTGCTGCCCGTTTCCGTCAACTTCTCCGCCCAGGATTTTGATTACTGCGACATGACGGAGGAAATCGAGTCCCTCTACCACAGTACAGGGGCAGACAAACTGATTCCCCGGGACCATATCATCGTGGAAATCACCGAGCAGGACATGGCCACCGCCACGGACCGCTTCGCCGAGCAGCTGAAATCCATCCGCGCCATGGGCTACCAGCTCTGGCTGGACGATTTCGGCAGCGGTTATTCCTCCCTGAACGTCTTCAGCCGCTTTGAGGTGGACATGATCAAGTTCGACATGGCCCTGATCCAGCACCTGGACGAGCGGAACGGCGTCAACCGGGAGATCATCAAAGCCATGATTTCCATCGCCCGCACCCTGGGAATCGGAACCCTGGCCGAGGGCGTGGAAACCGAGGAGCAGAGCGCCTTCCTCCGGGACGCCGGGTGTAACCTGCTCCAGGGGTACCTCTTCCGCCGCCCCACTCCCCTGGATACCATCCTGTACATGTCCAGGGGCGAGCATTTCAGCCGCCGGTGGGAAACCGAAGAGGAACGGAAAAAATTCAGCCTCCCGCCCGTTCAGGCGAAAGGCTGAATCAAAACCGTATGTATTCCGGCGTTTACGCTCCGTAGCCCAGGTCGAAGGCCTTCAGGTTCATCTCCAGGAACTTCGGGTTGATAACCTTGTTCATGGCCCGGATCCACTTTTCCTTCGGGATCTCCGTGCAGGCGGCGAAGTGGCCCATCAGCACGATGTTCACGGCCTTGGCGCTGCCGGCCTCCACCGCCGGGGAAAGGGCGTCAAAGTCGTCCACGTCAAACCCGGCGGCCTTCAGGTCGTCCAGCACGCCTGCCGGATACTCCGCCGCTCCCGTGATCACGGGCATGGGATCGATCTCCTGGGTATTGACGATGATCTTCCCGCCCCTGCGCAGGCAGCCGGCATACCGGGCCGCCTCCAGCTTCTCAAAACTGATAATGTAGTCGCATTCCCCCTCGGTCACGATGGGGGAATAAACTTTGTCCCCGAAGCGCACATAGGTCACCACGCTGCCGCCCCGCTGGCTCATGCCGTGGACCTCGCTGACCTTTACGTCGTATCCCTCATCCGTCAGCACCGTTCCCAGCAGCCGGGAGGCCAGCAGGCTTCCCTGCCCGCCCACGCCGACGATCATAACACTCGTGGTCTTCATTCCGCTTTCCCTCCGATCGCGCCGAAAGCGCACAGCTGTTCACACACGCCGCATCCGATGCACAGCGTCCGGTCTATCCGGGCTTTGCCTTCCTTGAAGCTGATGGACGGGCAGCCCATCTTCATGCACTTGCGGCATCCGCGGCACTTGTCCGGATCCACCCGCAGCGGCGTCTTCGGCTTCACGTACTTAAGCAGCACACAGGGCCGCCGGGAGATGATCACCGAGGGCTCCTCCGCCGCCAGCTCCTCCAGCACCGCTTCCTCGCAGGCCTTCAGGTCGTAGGGATCCACCACCCGCACCCGGTTGATGCCCAGGGCCCGGCACAGGGCCTCCAGGTCCACCTTCGCCGCCGGATCCCCTTTGATGTTGTATCCGGTGGTGGGGTTCTGCTGGTGTCCCGTCATGCCCGTAATGGAGTTGTCCAGGATGATCACGGTGGAGTTGGTGGCGTTGTAGGCGATGTTCACCAGCCCCGTCATGCCGCTGTGCATGAAGGTGCTGTCGCCGATCACCGCCACGGTCCGCTTTTCCGTCTCCGCTCCCCGGGCGGCGTTGAATCCGTGGATTCCGCTGACGCTGGCGCCCATGCACAGGGTGGAATCCAGCGCGTTCAGCGGCG
>CAMHSI010000037.1 GCA_946187775.1 uncultured Clostridia bacterium | reverse complement strand
GATAGGCGGAGCGGGTGTTGCCTTGCCGGCAGGAACCTGCAGCTTGATGTAAGCCTGTACTTTCTTTGCCATTTGAGTGGCACCTCCATAATCAATTGTGGTAGAGCGGAAGCTTTTCGCTTCCTCCCACGTTCCGTCTCACACCCAAGGGGTGGAAACTTACTTTTCTTTTTCGACCTGGTCGATGTCGACCTCCACGGGCATCTCCCGGCCAAGGAACATCTGCACCTTGACCGTGAGCTTCCCGCGGACTGTGTCGACGTCTTCAACCACACCGCTGAAATTTTCCAGAGGTCCGGACAGGATCCGTACGTTCTCGCCGATGGCAAATCCGAAGTCCACGCTGCTCTGCTCAGTGTTGAGCATCATGTCGACCTCTTCCTGCGTCAGCGGAACCGGCTTGGAGTCGGGGCCCACGAAGCCCGTCACGCCGCGGGTGTTCCGTACGACGTACCAGCTTTCGCTGGTCTCGATCATGTGCACCAGCACATAGCCGGGATAGACTTTCCGGGTGCTCTTGACGCGCTTTCCGTTCCGGATCTCAACAACCTCTTCCATGGGGACCCGAACCTCGAGGATCAGATCCTGCATGCCGTTGTTTTCGACGGATTTCTCCAGCGTGTCCTTTACCTTGTTCTCGTAGCCCGAGTAGGTATGAATAACATACCAGCAGGCCTCTTTCTTGTTTTCAGCCATGTCATTTCTCCTTGGATCACATGAGCAGGTGGATCAGGGCGGTTGCTCCCATATCCAACAGACCGATCACTACGCCCATGAACAGCATGAAGAGCAGCACGATGATGGAATACGTGATCAGCTTATGCTTGCTGGGCCACGTAACCTTCTTCAGCTCGTAATACATGTTCTTGAAGGGCTTGCTGATCCGCTTCGGAAGAGAGGCAAACCACTGGATGATCTTGCTCAGCTTTCCTTCTCCGGACTTCTTCGCAGTCTTTTCAGCCTGCTCAGCCGCCTTCTTAACTTCAGACATTTTTTTCACATCCTCACAGCATCTGTTTGATGTTGGATCACTTGGTCTCGCGATGGGTCGTATGCTTCTTGCAGAAGGGGCAGTACTTCATGAGCTCAATGCGATCCGGAGTGTTCTTCTTGTTCTTCATGTTGTTGTAGTTGCGCTGTTTGCACTCGGTGCAAGCCAGGCAAACCTTGTTACGTGCGGCGTTCGCCATTAGGGATCCCTCCTGACTTGATTACTCAATGACCTTGGCCACAACGCCGGAACCAACCGTACGGCCGCCTTCACGGATAGCGAAGCGCAGTCCCTGTTCCATAGCGATGGGGGTGATCAGGGTGATTTCCATGTCGATGTTGTCGCCGGGCATGACCATTTCCACGCCTTCGGGCAGCTTGATGTTGCCGGTAACGTCCGTCGTCCGGAAGTAGAACTGGGGACGATAGCCGTTGAAGAAGGGAGTATGACGTCCGCCTTCTTCCTTGGTCAGCACGTACACCTGGCCGATGCAGTGGGTGTGCGGATGAATGCTTCCGGGCTTCGCCAGCACCTGGCCGCGCTCCACTTCGTTCCTCTGGATACCACGCAGCAGGGCGCCGATGTTGTCGCCGGCTTCCGCCTGGTCCAGCAGCTTGTGGAACATTTCAACGCCGGTAACAACCGTGCTCCTGGGCTTATCCATCAGGCCGACGATTTCGACCGGATCGGATACCTTCACGGTTCCGCGCTCAACACGCCCGGTAGCCACGGTGCCGCGGCCGGAGATGCTGAACACGTCTTCAACAGGCATCAGGAAGGGCTGGTCCGTCGCACGGGCGGGTTCCGGAATGTAGTTGTCAACAGCGTCCATCAGTTCCCAGATGCACTTGCACTCGGGAGCGTTGTCCACGTCGGTGCCGCCGTTCTGGATGTACTCCAGGGCCTTCAGGGCAGATCCCTTGATGATCGGGATCTCATCGCCCGGGAAGTCGTAGCTGCTCAGCAGCTCACGGATTTCCATTTCGACCAGCTCCAGCAGCTCTTCGTCGTCCATCATGTCCGTCTTGTTCATGAACACAACGATGTAGGGCACGCCGACCTGACGGGCCAGCAGGATGTGCTCACGGGTCTGGGGCATGGGGCCGTCGGGAGCGGACACAACCAGGATCGCGCCGTCCATCTGCGCAGCGCCGGTGATCATGTTCTTAACATAGTCAGCGTGGCCGGGGCAGTCCACGTGGGCGTAGTGGCGTTTCTTCGTCTCGTACTCAACGTGGGCGGTGTTGATGGTGATTCCACGGGCCTTTTCTTCGGGGGCCTTGTCGATTTCATCATAGCGCATGGCCTGGGCTTCGCCCTTCAGGGACAGCGTCATGGTGATGGCGGCGGTCAGGGTGGTCTTGCCATGGTCAACGTGACCGATGGTACCGATGTTTACATGGGGCTTAGTCCGCTCGTAATGTCCTTTTGCCATTGGGATTTCCTCCTCCTGTTATATCGCTCAAAAGCGAATGGTGATATTTGCTTCCGAGTCATTGATGCGGGTTGGAGCAGGTGATGGGAATCGAACCCACGTGACCAGCTTGGGAAGCTGGAGCTCTGCCATTGAGCTACACCTGCATGTTCCGCATCAAGCCTTGAAAGACTCGCGAACAAAGTGTATTTTATCCGTTTTTTCAATATGTGTCAATAGTTTTGGGGAAACTGTCCGGAAGGCTGCGGCTTTTGCCGGTATGCCTGCCGGAATTGCCCGGGAGTGGTGTTCCGAAGCTTCCGGAAATCCCGCACCAGGTGGCTGCAGTCGGAATAGCCGGTGTTCTGGCTGATGTAGTTCAGGTCGCAGTCGGTGAACTGCAGGTAATACTCCACACGGCGGATGCGGACCTTTTCGATGTATTCCTTGCAGCTGGCGCCGTAGATCTGGTGGAATTTCCTTGCGAACCAGGGGTAGCTGAGCCCGCAGTACCTGGCGAGGTCCTCCACCTTCAGGGGATCCTGGATATGCCGGAAAATGTAGGTGGGCAGGGAATAGATGGGATCGAGGCGGGCGCCGTAGCGCTGGGGGGTGAAGCCTGAGGCAAGCCAGAGGCGGACCGCGTGGGTGAAGATCAGGTACAGGAAGGAACGGATCCGAAGATCATAGCCGTAGTCCTGGTTGCGGTATTCCTCAATGCACTGGCTGATCATGAAGTCCGCGTGCATCTCCCGCAGCTCCTGGCCCGTGAAAACCATGGAGACGCCCTGACGCTCCGCCTCCAGGATCATTCCCCGCAGGTCCGGGGTGAAGGATGGAAGGTCACCGAACTGCTCCATGTCCAGCCGGATCAGCTCATAGGTGGCGGTAACTCCTGCCTCGCCGTAGTCCACCGAGTGATGGATCATGGGGGTGAAAAAAATGGCATCCCCGGCGTTGAGCAGAATGGTTTTGCTGCCCCGGAGAACTTTCAGGGAGCCGGTGCGGACCCGGATGATCTCGGCAAAGTAATGCCAGTGCTCCGTCACGGGAAAATCCGGTCGGCCCGTTGTGCGCAGCAGGCACTGAAAGGGGGAAAAAAGGAGATCGGAAGGGTTTTCAGGGGCTTTTCCGGGAATATTCTGCACAGGACCGCCTCCATTCTGGTTCAGGATGGATTCCTACTCAATATACATAGCGTCGCCGAAGGAGAAGAAACGGTATCTTTCCCGGACTGCCTCCCGGTAAACCCGCAGGGCTTCTTCCCGGCCCATCAGGGCGCTCACCAGCATCAGCAGGGTGCTCTGGGGAAGATGGAAATTGGTAATCAGCGCGTCCACCGCCTTCAGGGGCACGCCGGGGTAGATGAAGATGGCGGTGTCCCCGGCGCCGGGAATAACGGTGCCGTCGGGACGGGACCAGGTTTCCAGGGTTCGCACGGAGGTGGTTCCCACACAGACGATGCGGCCCCCGGCGGCCCGGATCCGGTTGAGGGTGTCCGCCGCTTCCTTTGTCACCTGGCAGAATTCGCTGTGCATCACATGCTTTTCCGCGTCTTCCACCTTAACGGGGCGGAAGGTGCCCAGCCCCACGTGCAGCAGTACCGGCACCAGGGTGATTCCCTTCTGCCGGATGCGCTCCAGCAGCTCCGGGGTGAAATGAAGGCCGGCGGTGGGGGCGGCGGCGGATCCGTCCTGCCGGGCGTATACGGTCTGGTACCTGTCCCGGTCCTGCAGCTTCTCGTGGATATAGGGCGGGAGGGGCATTTCCCCAAGCCGGTCCAGGATTTCCTCAAAGATCCCGTCGTAGAGGAAACGGACGGTCCGGCCGCCGGTTTCCTCCACATTCCCCAGGATTTCACACCGCAGCAGCCCGTCGCCGAAGGAACAGACGGTGCCCGGCTTCAGCCGGCGGCCGGGGCGCACCAGCGCTTCCCAGTCGGTAGCGTCCTGCCGGCGCAGGAGCAGCACCTCCACCGGAACGCCGGTATCCTCCTTGACGCCCAGCAGGCGCGCGGGGATGACCCGGGTTTCGTTGACAACCAGGGCGTCCCCGGGGTTCAGGTAATCGATGATATCGAAAAAATGCTTATGTTCAACGGTTCCGTCCTTCCGGTGGTAAACCAGCAGGCGGCTATGGTCCCGTGGTTCCACGGGAGTCTGGGCGATCAGTTCTTCCGGCAGTTCATAATCGAAATCCGAGGTTTTCATGCTTTGTCAGATCTCCATCCTGATTTGCGCTTCCGCCGCGGCGGGCATGGTTTTCTTCATGTGGGCCCAGGCGGCGGGGGTGCAGATCCTGCCCCGGGGAGTCCGCATCAGGAAACCCAGCTGCATCAGATAAGGCTCGTATACATCCTCGATGGTCACCGCGTCCTCTCCGGTGGTGGCGGCCAGGGTGTCCAGGCCGACGGGCCCGCCCCCGAACTTGTCCATCATGCAGCCCAGGACGTTACGGTCCACCTTGTCCAGCCCAAGCTCGTCCACATCCAGCAGGCTCAGCGCTTCCCGCGCCACATCCCGGCTGATATGGCCGCCGGCCCGGACCTCCGCAAAGTCCCGGACCCGCTTGAGCATGCGGTTGGCAATCCGGGGAGTGCCGCGGCTGCGACGGGCGATTTCCAGCAGCCCGTCCTCGTCCGCGTCCACATTCAGGATGCCGGCGCTGCGCTTTACAATCATGGCAAGCTCCTCCGCGCTGTACATTTCCAGCCGGAAAAGCATGCCGAACCGGTCCCGCAGGGGAGCGGAGAGCTGGCCGGCCCGGGTGGTGGCGCCCACAAGGGTGAACTTCGGCAGGTCCACCCGGATGCTCCGGGCAGTGGGCCCCTTGCCGATCATGATGTCGATGGCAAAGTCCTCCATGGCCGGATAGAGCACCTCCTCCACCTGGCGGGAGAGGCGGTGGATTTCATCGATAAAGAGCACGTCGTTGGGACTCAGGTTGCTCAGGATGGAGGCCAGGTCCCCGGGCCGCTCGATGGCAGGGCCGCTGGTGACGCGGATATTCTGTCCCATTTCTGCGGCCACGATGCAGGCCAGGGTGGTTTTCCCCAGCCCGGGAGGGCCGTAGAGCAGCATATGGTCCAGGGCGTCATGCCTGGAAAGGGCGGCCTGGATATAGATGTCCAGGCTGTCCTTCACGGCCTTCTGGCCCACATAATCCCGAAGGGTATGGGGACGGAGGGACTGTTCCACGGCGTTGTCTTCCGCCATAAAGGAACTGTTCATCAGTCTGTCTTCCACGGAACGCTTCCTCCTTTCACATGCCCGCCATGGCACGCAGGGCCAGGCGGATCAGATCCTCCGGCGTTTCCGCCTGGTCCCGGATCCGGCTGACGGCGTTGCGGGCCTCTGTGGAGGAATATCCAAGGGCGATCAGGGCTTCCACCGCTTCGGAAGCGGAGTCCGCGCCTGTAAAGACAGGGGAACCGGCGGGAACCATCCCGTCGCTCCGGGCGGAAACATCCGCCTGGGAGATTTTGTCCTTCAGTTCCAGCGCGATGCGCTGCGCTGTCTTTTTTCCGATGCCGGGCGCCCGGGACAGGGCGTTCACATCCCCGAGGAGAATCGCCAGGCTCAGGTCCCGCAGGGACATGGAACCCAGCAGGCCCAGGGCTGTTTTCGGACCGATGCCGCTGACGGAGGTAAGCTGCAGGAAGAGCTCCTTTTCCTCCCGGGAGGAAAACCCGAAAAGCTCCATGGCGTCCTCCCGCACGGAGAGGAAGGTGTAGCAGCGCATTTTTTCCCCCACCGCGGGAGCGGCCTGGAGGGTATTGTTGGAACAGCTCAGCTGCCAGCCGACGCCGCCAGCCAGCAGGATCAGGGAGCCGTTGGTTTTTTCACAGACTTCGCCTTCAATGAATGCGTACATACGGGGCCCTCCGTTATTTCATCAGGAACTGCTTTTTCGCAATACCGGCCTGGCAGTGGGTGATGGCGCAGGCTACCGCGTCCGCGGCATCGTCCGGCTTGGGAATCTCGTCCATCTTCAGCAGCAGCTTCACCATCTGCTGCACCTGCTTTTTATCGGCCTTGCCGTAGCCCGTAACAGCCTGCTTGATCTGCATGGGCGTATATTCGTAAAGATTCTCGGTATATTCGGCGGCGGCGATAATCGCAGCGCCCCGGGCGGCGCCCACCATCAGGGCGGTGGTGACATTCCGGGCAAAGAACAGCTCTTCAAAAGCCACGTCATCCGGCTTGTAGATGGCAAGCAGGTCCCGCACCCCCAGCTGCAGGGTGCGCAGGCGGTTCTGCATGGGAACGCCGGCCTTGGTTTCAATGCAGCCGTAGGCGACCAGGCGCATGCGGCTTCCCTCTGATTCAACCACGCCCCAGCCCATCAGCGCGTACCCCGGATCGATCCCCAGAACGACCAAAAAACCGCCCCATTTCCAATATCTTCAACGAAAACAATGGTAAACGTTCCCCCGGAGAATGTCAAGGCGAACAAAGGCCGGCGGGAGGCGGGCCCCGGGCGTCCGGGAAAGCGGATTTTCCCTTGCGAAAACGGGGGTTTTGTGTACAATGTAATCAGGAAAATCCGGGCTGCGGGCAGGAGCGGAAGGCCCGGAGGCAATGTATAAGGAAGGAAAACGCTATGAAGCTGACGGACGCTGGACTGAAACAGGTACAGGAATGGAAGGAACGGGGAGTGGCGCTGCCTGCCTACGACCGGGAGAAAATGATCCGGGCAACGATGCAGGATCCGGTCTGGGTGCACTTCGGCGCCGGCAATATTTTCCGCGGTTTTATCGCCGGGCTGCAGCACCGGCTGCTCAACGCCGGCGAGGCGGACCGGGGCATCATTGCCGCGGAAACCTTTGACTGGGAGATTATCGACAGGATCTACAAGCCGTTTGATTCCCTGACGCTGATGGTATCCCTGAAGCCGGACGGGACCACCGACCGGGAGGTGATCGCTTCCCTGGCCTGCGGACTGAAGGCCACCCCTTCCGAGGAAGAGGACTGGGGAAAGCTGAAGGCTATCTTTGAAAACCCATCCCTCCAGATGGTTTCCTTTACCATTACGGAAAAAGGATACGCCCTGCGGGACATGAAGGGGGAATACTTCCCCGTGGTCCGGGCGGACCTTGCGGAGGGACCGGAAAAAGCCCGCCACGCCATGTCCGTTGTAACCGCGCTGATGCGCCACAGGTACGTTTCCGGCGCGGCTCCCGTCGCGCTGGTGAGCATGGACAACTGCAGCCATAACGGGGAGAAGCTCCGGGGCTCCGTGCTGGAGATCGCGGAAGCGTGGGTGAAGGCCGGGTTTGCGGACGCCGGATTCCTGGCCTGGATCGGCGATGAGTCGAAGGTCTCCTTCCCCTGGTCCATGATTGACAAGATCACCCCCCGTCCCGCGCCTTCCGTCACGAAAGCGCTGGCGGCGGAAGGCTTCGAGGATATGGAACCGGTGGAAACCGCGAAGCATACCTATATCGCTCCCTTTGTGAACGCGGAGGTTCCGCAGTACCTGGTGGTGGAGGACCGCTTCCCCGCGGGCCGGCCGGCGCTGGAAAAGGCCGGGGTTTTCATGACGGATCGGGATACGGTGAACCGGACGGAGCGGATGAAGGTCACCACCTGCCTGAACCCCCTGCATACGGCGCTGGCGGTTTACGGGTGCCTGCTGGGATATACCCTCATTGCCGATGAGATGAAGGACGTCGACCTGAAGCGGCTGGTGGAGCGGATCGGATACCGGGAGGGACTGCCGGTGGTGACGGATCCCGGAATCCTGAGCCCGGAAGCCTTCCTGAAGGAAGTGCTGGAGAAACGGCTGCCGAACCCCTTCATGCCGGATACGCCCCAGCGGATTGCCTGCGACACCAGCCAGAAGGTGCCGATCCGCTTCGGGGAAACCGTCAAGAGCCGCCTGGCCAACGGAACGGCAGGGGAGCTGGAAGGCATTCCGCTGGCGATTGCCGCCTGGCTGCGGTACCTGCTGGCGGTGGACGATGAAGGAAAGCCCATGGAGGTATCTCCGGATCCCATGCGGGAGGGGCTGCAGGAAGCGCTGAAGTCCGTGAAGTTCGGGGATCCCGACAGCGTGGGGAACGCGCTGGAACCCATCCTTTCCAATCCCGTGATCTTCGCGGTGAACCTGTACGAAACCCCGCTGGCCGGAAAGATTGAGAATGCTTTCCGGGGCATGCTGGTGCCCGGCGGCGTCCGGAAATCCTTACAGAAAGTGTGATAACGCTATGAAACTTTGGGGCGGCAGATTTGAAAAGGCAACGGACGGGCTGGTGGACGATTTCCATTCCAGCATCTCCTTTGACCAGCGGTTGTATGAGCAGGATATCACCGGCTCCATCGCCCATGCCACCATGCTGGGCGAGCAGGGAATCATTCCTCCGGAGGACGCTGAAAAGATCGTTGCCGGGCTGAAGGGAATCCTGGAGGACGCCAGGGCCGGAAAGATTACCTGGCGGACGGACGCGGAAGATATCCATATGAACGTGGAGACGCTGCTGACCGAGCGCATCGGGGAGGCGGGAAAACGCCTGCATACCGGGCGCAGCCGGAATGACCAGGTGGCGCTGGACACCAGGATGTATGCCAAGGCCGCCTGCAAAGAGACGGAAGCCATGCTGGAGGACCTGCTGGAGACCCTGCTGGACATTGCCCGGAAGAACCTGCATACCATCATGCCGGGATATACGCATCTCCAGAAGGCCCAGCCCATCACCCTGGCCCACCACATGATGGCTTATGTGCAGATGTTCCTTCGGGACAGGGAGCGCTTCCGCAGGGCTTTTGACGCGGCGGACGTAATGGTGCTGGGTTCCGGGGCGCTGGCCGGCACCACCTATCCCCTGAACCGGGAGAGGGTGGCGGAGCTGCTGGATTTCTCCGCCGTTTCCGAAAACAGCCTGGACGGCGTTTCGGACCGGGATTATATGCTGGATTACCTTTCCGCGGCTTCCATCTGCATGATGCATCTCTCCCGCTTCTGCGAGGAACTGATCCTCTGGAATACCAATGAATTCCGGTTTGTGGAGATGGATGACGGCTTTGCCACCGGATCGAGCATCATGCCCCAGAAGAAAAATCCGGACGTGGCGGAGCTGATCCGCGGAAAAACCGGCCGGGTATACGGCCACCTGATGGGACTGCTTACGGTGATGAAGGGCCTTCCCCTGGCCTACAACAAGGATATGCAGGAAGACAAGGAGGCCTTCTTTGACACCCGGGATACGCTGGTAAAAGGCCTGACGGTGTTTACCGCCATGCTGAAGACCGTAACCTTCCGGAAGGAAGAAATGGAAAAGGGCGCCTCCGGCGGCTTCACCAACGCCACGGACTGCGCGGACTACCTGGTGAAAAAAGGCGTGGCCTTCCGGGATGCCCACAAGGTAGTGGGCGAACTGGTGGCCTACTGCCTGAATGAGAAAAAAGCGCTGCTGGACCTGAGCCTGGAGGAACTGAGAAAATTCCATCCTGCTTTTGAAGCGGATGTGTTCGAGGACCTGAGCATGATTTCCTGTGTGGAAAAGCGCAGGATCCCCGGCGCTCCGGCGCCGGCAATGGTGCAGAAAGCCATCGATTCAGCGGCTGAGAAACTGAAACACTGACACAGGAATCCGGACGGAAAAAGACAGGCGGACCGGGGGAGGGACTTCGGATGAAAAAGAGCACGGCGATTCTGTGGATTGCAATTCTTGCTTCCGTTGCAGCCGTATTCTGCGTGCTCTTCATCTCCGGAAGCATCCGCCACAGCGGCGAGATTGAGCGGCTGAAGGGTGAAACGGTGGACCAGGCGGCCCGGATTATGGAGCTGGATGCGGACAACACGGAAAAAAGCGGCCGCATCGGGAACCTGTCCGAGGAAGCCGCGGTGCTTTCGGAGGAAGTGGACCGGCTGACCCTGGAAGCCGCGGACCGGGACGCCGCCCTGGAGCAGAACGCTTCGGACCTGGGAGAGCGCGATGAGAAAATCCGGACCCTGCAGGAAACGGTGGACGCCCTGAAGACGGTGAAGGAGCAGTATACCCGGGATGCGGAAAGAACCGCCGGGGAGATGAAAAAGCTGGAGGAGGAGCTCCTGGAAAAGACCGGAGCGCTGGAGACCCTGGCCGCGGAGAAGACGGAGCTGGAGGAGCAGGCCGCAAAGCTCCGGGAGGAGCTGGCTGCCGAAACCGAAAGGAATGAAGGCCTTTCCGGGGAACTGGAGAAAAGGAACGGCGAGCTGGAGGAAAAAACCAGGGAGCTGGAAGAAAAAATTTCCGAGGAGGAATCCGTAAAGCTGGAGCTCGAAAAGAGCCGGGAGCAGGAGAAAGCCCTAAGCGGGGAAATCGAAGAGTTCAGGGCCCTTACGGAATCCCTTTCCGGGGACCTGGAGGCCAGCCGGAAACAGGCAGGGGAACTGGCTTCCGAAAACACGGCAGGGGAAACGGCCCTGGCGGAAAAGGACCGGCGGATATCAGAGCTGGAGGAGGAAAACAGCGCCCTGACCGGGGAAGCGGAAGAGAACCGGAAAAAGATCGTGGATCTTACCGCAGAGGCGGAAGCATACAAGAAGGAAATAGAGGCGCTGACCGGAAAGGCCGAGGAAAGCAGGACCAGGATTGAAGCGCTGGCGGAGGAAAAAGGAAAGCTGACTTCGGAAACGGAGGAGTACAGGACAAAGGTCGGCGATCTTACCGCGGAAGCGGAAGAGTACAGGACGAAGATCGGGAACCTTGCCGCGGAGGCGGAAGAATACAGGACGAAGGTCGGGGATCTCTCCGCGGAAGCGGAGGAGTACAGGACGAAGGCCGGGGATCTTTCCGCGGAAACGGAAGAGTACAGGACAAAGGTCGGGGATCTTACCGCAGAAACGGAAGAATACAAAAAGGAAATCGAGACCCTGAACAAAGAGGCGGAGGAAGCCCGGAAAGAGAAGGAAGCCCTGACGGCGGAAATCCAAAGCCTGGACGAGCAGCTCATGGCGCTGGAGAATGCAGCGGTGGCCTCCGGTGCGGAACTGGAGGAGCTTCGCGGGCAGGTTTCCGGCAGGGACCAGGAGATTGCCGGTCTCCGGGAAACCGTGGCGCAGCTGACGGAGGAGAGGGATGCCCTGCAGGAGAAGGTGGACAGGGTTTACGGCAAATCCGTCATGCAGTATGCTGTCACCAACGAGCCCAGGGTCCGCCTTCGGCAGCAGCCGGACACCGGCAGCTACCGGATCCGGGAGCTGCCGCTGGGAACCACGGTGCTGGTTCTTTCCGAGATGGTAAACAGCAGGAATGAATCCTGGGCGTCTGTCGAGGTGGACGGCCGTTCCGGCTATATCATGCTGCAGTACCTGGATTATACGGACAGCCCGGAACCGTAACAGCTTCCGAATACGAGCTTCAGAAAAAATAGGCTGGACAAACCGAAAACCCTTTGATATAATATCCGTCGCTGGTTGTGCCGATGTGGCTCAGTTGGTAGAGCAGCCGATTCGTAATCAGCAGGTCAGGGGTTCGAGTCCCCTCATCGGCTCCAGCTTCGAGGTGTAGCGCAGTTTGGTAGCGCGTTTGGTTCGGGACCAAAAGGCCGCGGGTTCGAATCCCGCCACTTCGACGGTAAAAACCCTGTAGTTTCAATGGCTGCAGGGTTTTACTTTTGCCGTTGTACCGCAACCGTACCGCAACGGGCTTTTCCTGATCAGCCAGGGAAGAATATCCTGTCATTTTTTTGAGGTTTATTTTACGAGTGAATTGAGCATTCTGATTGATGAATCCGGTGACTTTGGGGAAACAAAGGATGTACGAGATTATTATCTTGTCATGTTTGTTTTTTCACGATCAGAGCAAAGATATTTCACAGGACATAAAAACTTGAAAAAACCCGGGAAAGGAAGCATCCTTTCCCGGAACTTTTTATCCCCCGATGGAATCTATATACTTTTGCATTCTGTCAGCGCTGTCTTTTCGCATCTTTTCTGTCACATGCCCGTAAACATCCAGGGTGAACGCGACGGTGGCATGGCCGAGATTTTCAGAAACAGTTTTTATATCGTCCCCATTTTCAAGGCTGATTGTGGCGAAGGTGTGCCGAAGATCATGAAAACGAACATTCGGCAGACCGATTGCGGCGATCCGGTTTTTGAAAGCATGATACATGGTGCTTGTGCTGATATGATGTCCGAGTTCATCCGTGAAAACAAGGTTGTGCTCATTGCGGAACCGATCACCGTTTTTCAGCTTGTTTTCAGCCTGTTTGCTTCTGATTTTCTTCAACAGATTGAATACTGCAGGAGCCGGGGAAACTGTTCTGGTTTTTCCGTTTTTGAGGGAGTCAAAGACATATTCATTTTTTCCGGATATTTTCCGTTCACGTTTCAGTTGCTGTACAACACGGATGATTTGCTTGTCGAAATCCACACAGTCCCAGGCCAGACCTACAATCTCTGCCTCCCGGAGACCGGTGAAAACTGCAAAATACAGTTCATCCTCAAAAGGTTTTCCTCTGATTTCGGTCAGGAATGTCTTCAGGTCCCCGCCTGTGATTGTTTTCATTTCCTTTTTTTCAATCCGTGGCAGCTGGCAGGCAAGGCATGGATTGACCTTCAGGTACTGACAGAGTACAGCCTGGTTCAGGGACCTGTGCATGATGCCATGCAGGTTTTTTATCGATTTCGGGGATAGGCCGGCTGCGAGTTTGCCATTGTAGAATTTCTGGATCATGGGAGCTGTCAGCTTCTGCAGCTGGATTTTCCCCAGCTCAGGAATGATGTGGATACGCTTCTGATAATCATACTGTGCCTTTGTCGATGATTTTACATTTCCCAGGTATTCGCTAATCCACAGCTCAAACCACTCTGCGACCGTGATTTGATCCGGGGCAATATATACGCCGTTGTTCAGGTCGTTTGTCAATGCCGTCATCTTCCTGGACACTTCAGCTTGGGTTTTGCCGTATACCGACCGCCTGATCAGCTTTCCTTTCTGGTCTCTTCCGGCGACATACTGCCCTTCCCAGGTGCCGTTCTTCCTTTTTCTGATAGTGCCTTCACCGTTGGGACGTTTCATTGTATTCCCTCCTTGTCCTGCTTAGTCAGGGTTTTCGGTAAGTTCCTTCCGGGAAGAAGATTCTGCCATTTCTATCTCCGGTTCGTTTGCGTCAATCGCGAATTCGCTTACAGCATCAAAATGAGACCGCAGGCGGTGATCCTTGCGCCTGGCTTCCACGAGGGTATGAAGAAGATTTTGACCAAGCACATTGAAATACAGGGATTCACTCATTCTACAATCAAGCAGATGTTCCTCCTCATAGACAGCACGCTCGGAGAGATAGTAACCTTTTGCTTTGGGCATGAAACTCATATATCTTGCAAGAGCGTCCAGAACAATATCGGAGGAGAGGGCTAGATTCAGGCCTTTAATCTTCCTGGCGGAGTTGGTTTCGCAAAAACTTTTGAGGGATGAAATCGAATCGTTGCTCAAGCCCGTTCTCCGGTGCGCAGCCAGGTTTTCCGGCCTCACACCGCGGATCAATTCATCAATTGTAATCCTGAATACATCTGACAGGCGGATGATCTCATCCCAGGTAAAATCCCTTATGCCTCTCTCCTTATTATTCAGACTGCTTCCGGAAAGACCAATCTTTTTGCCAAGAACCTCATCTGTCCAGCCATACTTCACACGGAGATCCCTGACGCGGGCGCCGATCTCTTCCCTGATGCTTTCAACATTTTGTGCCATATCCATTCCTCCCATGATACAAACAACAGATTGAAGAACAAAATGTTGTTTTCTTTACAAAAACGACAAGATGATGTTATCATAAACCCGTACGGAAAGCAAGTATCCCGTACGTGAAAAAAGCCAGGGGCATCTGGCAGAAAGAAGGTATCCTGTATGGAAGAGAAACTGACCCTCTCTGTGGAAGAAGCCGGAAAGCTGCTGGGAGTATCCCGGCAGGTGGCCTACCAGTTGGTTCACCGAGCGGACTTTCCGATTCTTCACCTTGGACGGCGTATCCTGATTCCTCGCAAACAGCTTGAAGTTTGGATGGACCGCCAGGTTAACGGAACGGAGGCAGGCTATGACCAGACAGCTTGAGAGTGCGATCGCGCTCTCCTCTGCAGGTATCCGCATCTTCCCGGCGCATGGAGTTTCCAGCGCCGGGAAATGTACATGCGGAAGAGCTGCCTGCAAGAATGCCGGAAAGCACCCTGCGCTAAAAAGCTGGCAAACGCTTGCTACGACTGACGAGGAAACGATCCGGCGGTGGTGGGAAAGAGAACCCCATATGAATCCCGCAATCCCGACCGGCAGGGGAGTGGTTGTTGTGGATGTGGACGGGGAAGACGGGAAAAGGAGTCTGCGCCTTCTGGAACAAAAGCATGGTGCTCTGCCGCCAACATGGACGGTGAACACCGGTGGCGGGGGATACCATTATTACTTTGCTTCGGATGCGGAATTACGGAACAGCGCCGGTAAACTGGGGAACCATCTGGATATCCGCGGAGAGGGCGGCTACGTTATTGCGCCGGGAGCCTGCCATGTAAGCGGGAATCTGTATGAATGGAAAAAAGGCTGCAGCCCAGCGGATATTTCCCTGGCGGATCTTCCCGGCTGGATTGTCAGAGAACTGCAAATGAGGCGAAAAGTTGATTCGGATTTTATCCTTGAGGATGAAATGATTTGTGAAGGAAGCAGAAACCGCAGACTGTTTGAATACGGATGCTTCCTGCGGGGAAAACGGGGAAAGACCGTGCCTGAATTGACGGAAGAACTGACCCGGATGAATCAGGAAAAGTGCAGCCCTCCGCTGGAATCCACGGAACTGGAGCAAATCATCCGCTCTGTGGACAGGTATCCCAGGGGAGGAGGTCCGGAATCTGATTTCGAATCGTTGACGCCCAGGGGGCTGATCTGTGCGGTGGATGTGGAGTATAGGGAGACAGAGTTTGTGATCAAACCCTATGTCCCGGAAGGAAAGCTGACGATCATCCAGGGAAATCCGGGAGAAGGGAAAACAGCCTTCGCCTGCGCTCTTGCCGCAAAGGTGACTTCCGGGGAGTCATTCCTGGGAATACCCTGTAAAAAAGGAAACACACTGATCCTTTCCGTGGAGGATGACAGGGAAGAACTGAAGATGCGTATTCAGGAAAACGGCGGTGATCTGACCCGCTGTTTCTTTGTGAGTGAGGCAAGCATTCTGTTTTTCAACTCACCTGAAATAGAAGAATACATCAAGGAGACCCGCGCAAAGCTGGTGATTTTCGATCCATTCCAGTCCTTCCTCGGATCAAAGGTCGATATGCACCGTGCAAATGAAACACGTCCCGTTCTGGCAAAGCTTGCGGATGTAGCGGCCAGAAATGAATGCGCGATCATCCTGATCTGTCATATGGCGAAGGGCCTTGCCGATACGCCGGCAGTCCTGCGATCCCTTGGTTCCATTGATATCCCCGGTGCAAGCAGGTCGATTATGCAAATCGGCCATGTGGACGATAATCCATCTCAGAACCTGATGGTACATGTTAAATGCTCCAATGCGGCGAAAGGGGAAAGCGTGTTGTTCACGATCGGAAATCATGCCGGAATAAGCCTGGACGGATTCAGCGAGAAGGATGAATCCAATTTCTATACCTGCGGGAAAAAGGTCCGGCAGGCTGCGAAGGATGATTTCCTCTACGAGAATATTCTCAGCGCTTGCAGGGATTTTCTCAAAGAACATCCGCATGGGGATTATGTTCTGTACTCAGAATTTGGATTCAAGTTTCCCAACGGTGTAAAACCAAAGCCCCTGCTGGATACACTTTCTGGAAGGCTGAAGGATAATGGGATAACTGTTGGTCCCTATAAAAAGTTTCCCAGAGGAACGGGTGTATGGATCGGTCCTGATACAAGTTTCCTGATGTGATATCACCATCATCATCATCTGCTGCATTTTGAAAATGGAGATTATGGTGATGATGGTTATCAAATACTTTAAGGAGATAAAAAATATGGAAACATTCTTCGGTTATATGCTGCAGTTCATAAATGAAGATTCATCGCGAGGTGATCTCGCCAGGGATATGCAGCGCGTTCAAAAGATGAATCCTCTGGAAGATCTGAATGCAATATCAACCTGGCCGGAAATGCTTTCTCATCTGAGAAGCAATCATGCTGACCCGGCAGCTATAAAGACCGCATTTCGCTGCTGGCGGAATTATGAGCCTCCCCGGGATGCAGCCTGATAACAGGTGAAAAACAGGCCGTTATAAAAGCCAAAGGTGGCTGAAACCTTTGATTCATAAAGGATCAGCCGCTTTTTCCATTGCTGTAATAACAGGCAGAAGCAGGAGCGAAACAGGCGTATAACAGGCTGATGTTGAAGCTACAGGCCCCACTGGGACCTGACGTTTGGACGCTCCGCTCGGGCGAAGCCCTCGCTCCGCGAGCTCCCGATGCAGCTGTTCCGGTATCCTTAAGTAATTTCCGGGTGAAGCTTCCGGCACCACTGCTCGCCGCGGGATCGTCGGGCCGCATTCCGTATCACACTGGTCTTGTAAGCAGGAGCGGCCCGGCTCCCCGTGGCTCGCTGCTCCGTCCTTCTCCTTCTGATTGATTCGTATTGTTGCTTTCCCGCGGTTGTTTTCCCGGGCAGAGCCGGGAAAACTTCTGAATGGATGGCTGCGGGCTGTTTCTCCACTCGGCGGCCCCACAATCGGTAGACTGCGGCCGCTTTGGGGTCCAAGTATTCCCCCAAAAGCGGCCTTGCTCCGCTTGGGGGCTCGCCGGCGGAGAACATAGCCCTTGCCGTGGAAGCAACGCTCCGCGTTGCCTCTATTACAGAAGCGGTGGCTTTCCGGCAGATGCCGGAAAGCTTTTATTCTTCGCCGCCCGTCGCGCCGCCGCCGTCCCGTCTGGTGCCCACTTGTCTCAGCGCCGGATCGACGCTGCGCCAAGCGTCCACCGACCGTGCCGGAGCCTCTCTCGGGCGTCGAAGGCATGGCCGCACGTGCGGGCCGACCTTCCTCGGAGTCCCTCTCCATGCCGTCTGCGCATCGCATCGGCGCCGTGGGGCCCCGGAGCCCCTTCGGCTTGTGCGCTGCGGGATGGCATGGCCGGATCCCCACTCCTTCGGTAGCTCGGCATACCGCACCCGCGATTGGCGCAGCGGCATTACGGCTGCCGCTGCTTTGTCGCGGGTGACCTCACCGCCGATGATACTCCCGCCACTGGCGGTCATCGGCGATGAGGCCGCTTCTTCTCCGGGCTTTTTCGCCTCCGGGCTTCGCGCCGCCGCTTCTCCGCCACCCGCTTCCGCGCGCGCCTTTCCCTGTCGATCTATTCGGCGCCAGCCAAGCATTCACCAGCCGTCCCGGAGCCTCTCTCGGGCGTCGAAGGCATGGCCGCACGTGCGGGCCGACCTTCCTCGGAGTCCCTCTCCATGCCGTCTGCGCATCGCATCGGCGCCGTGGGGCCCCGGAGCCCCTTCGGCTTGTGCGCTGCGGGCCGGCATGGCCGGGTCCCGCTCACTTCGGTAGCTCGGCTGATCCGCCCGCGCTGGCCGTGCTATTTCGCCCACCCCTCCCCCCGGCTGTGGCCGCAGATCCGCTGGCCCAAACACCGTACCCGGGTGATGTCTTGGGAAATCTCCCAAAGACCCACCCGGCCTGTGTTGGGCCCGTGGTGCGGCCATCAGCCGCCAGAGTCGCGGAAACAACGCCCTGCGTTGCCTCTATTACAGAAGCGGTGGCTTTCCGGCAGCTGCCGGAAAGCTTTTATTCTTCGCCGCCATTCCGGGGTGCACATTTTCCGTACACAAACTTCGGCGTGGGCAAGGTGACGGTTCACCTAATATCCCAAACCTTCGATGTAAACGAAATCGCTGGTCGATGTAAACAAGGTGCCGGAAAATGGAAAAAGCGTCACCGAAGTGAACGCGCCAGGTTTATGTCTGATCAACCGGTTATGATTCCTTCCGCCAGCAGTCTTGCTGTATACAGTGGTCTCAGCCACCCGGGTTGCT
>CAMHSI010000036.1 GCA_946187775.1 uncultured Clostridia bacterium | reverse complement strand
TGTAGGATTACAATACATCTTGGACAAAATGAATAAAAAGAATGCAAGGCAAGCTACAATCGGGTATAGTTGAGTTGCTACACAAAACATTACGAAAGGAGCTTACCTTGCGTGGCAACTATAACACAGGACATGAGTTACAAGCAATCCCTAATGAAATATGCAACTGCTCATGGAGTGAGCAAAGCCAGCCGAAAGTATAACCGGGCTCGATCTTACATTTACTTCTGGCTGAACCGCTGGGATGGGAGCATAGAATCTCTTCGCCCCGAATCCAGACGGCCGCATCATCATCCGAACCAGCACACACCGTCGGAACTGAAGCTCATACACGACATGAGACGACGAAATCCGCGGCTTGGAATGGTTGAACTCTGGTGCAAGCTGCGTAAACGAGGCTATTCCAGAAGCATCGAATCGCTCTATCGAGTGCTGAAACGCGAGGGACTCATAGCAAAGAAGAAAAAAGATTCCTATAAGCCTAAACCCTATCAGCAGATGACTCATCCCGGTGAAAGAGTCCAGATCGATGTGAAGGTCGTTCCCCGTAAATGTATTGCTGATCCTGATCTGAAACTGTTTCAATACACCGCCATCGATGAATACTCCCGCTTCCGGATTCTGGGTGCTTATCCCGAACAAACCACCTATTCTTCTTACCTGTTTCTCCTCAGAGTAGTGGATGAGTTTAAGAAAAAAGGGGTTACCGTTGAATGCGTTCAGACCGATAATGGTTTCGAATTTACCCACAAATTCAGTCACAAGGAATCCAGGACAATCTCCAAGTTTGAAGAGACACTAAACTTCTTAGGCATCCGTCATAAACTCATTCGGCCATATACTCCCAGGCACAACGGCAAAGTCGAAAGAAGCCACAGAGAAGACCAAAAACGCTTCTATGATACCCACTCCTTCTACTCCCTCGCCGACTTTGGTGAACAGCTAGCTGTTCACCAAAGAAAAAGCAACTCCCTTCCGATGCGTCCCCTGCACTGGCTCTCTCCTAACGAGTTCCTGAAATCATTCACTGTCCAAAATGTTTGACAAACCTACATTCCGGATGCTGATAGCGGTAGAACATTTAACACTTGTTTTATTTGCCTCAACAAGGCCAGGCAGCACATCCGCTCTAAAATGCATATATGTTTTGCTCTAAAATCACTTCCGGTTAAAAACCAGGCATATTTGACGCAGGCCCTCCGGGCGGGTACAATGGACAGGAATGCTGACAAATCGGAAAACGGAGGAAATCCTTCATGGACAGGAAGCTGATCGTCCCGGGCGGGATTCTCTGGCTGGCGGGAATCGCCCTGAGCATCATTGGAATGAATATCCATACGAATACCGGATCCCTGCTGGCTATCGTCGGGAACATCCTGTTCCTCGTCGGGCTGGGAATCGTCGGCGTCGCGTGGATTGCCGAGCGGAAAAGGAACGGAGGGAATCGGGAGGAATAATGCGTCGGTTTCTGTGCCTGCTTGCCGCGGCGCTCCTGCTGCCGCTGCCCTGCTTCGGGGAATCTGAAACCCCGGACGCGGCCTTTGCCGTGGAGGATGAAAACACGGTTTTTCCGCCGGAGGAATACGAGTTTGACCGGCGGGATTCCGTGCGCTATGAATCGGATACCCTGATCTATACCATCGAGAGCCTCCGGCTGGACGGGACCCTGTGCCTCCTGACCAAGGTGTGGGTGCAGGATCCCCTGCGCCAGATCCGGAAGGTGAACGCTTCCTGGGGGGAGTCCCTGAGCTCCTCCCTGCAGCTGTTCCGCCAGCTTCCCGAGGCGGTGCTGGGCACCAACGCCAGCGGCTATATTTCAAAGGCCTATCCGGAGCTTCCGGAGGGCTATCCCGGGGAAAGCAGCGACTACTACTACACCACCCTGGGATCGCTGGTGATTACGGAAGGGGAAGTGCTCCGGAAGCTGGAGGAGGTGCCCTTCTGGGGGCTGTCCCTCTCCGACCGGGGAATCACCCTGCACCGGGGCTCCTCCGTTGACTCCGTGATGGCCCTTTCCCCGCGGCAGACATGGGCCTTTTTCGAGCCCTGCGCCATGCAGGTGAACGGAGAGGACACCCTGCCGGAAAAGGGCTCCTGGACCCTGGCGGACGCTCCTTTTCCCCGGTCTGTCATCGCGCGGGTCAACCGCAACAACTACCTGATGCTCCACGTGCCCAACCGGGAGGATTCCTACGGGCTGAGCCTGCACCGGATCAACAAATTCTTCTTCAGTCACTTCAGGACCGAATGGGTATACTGCCTGGACGGCGGATATTCCTCCGCCCTGATTTACAGGGAGAAAAAAAAGAACGCCCGCCCGGTGCAGATAGCTCCGGGCAGGCAGCAGGTTGCGGATATTCTCTGTTTCACGGAATAACATCCGTATGGTTCATCAGTCGCTGAAATCGAATTCTTCCTGGGGCTCTTCCTCGTTTCCGGCTTCGGCCGCCGCGTCCGCGCGGGCATCGGCGGTGGTTACCCCGTCTTCCCCGGCTTCCACGGTCTCCGCTTTTTCAGCGTTGATCTGGCTGTCCAGCATCACAAATTCGGAAGCGATGAAGGCGTGATAGCCGCCCACATCCACCTCGGACCATCCCTGGCTGCTCTGGCAGTAGACGCTCAGCGGCTCTCCCAGGTCGAACTGGATAAGCCGTGAACCGTTTTCCACCGAGCGGATCCACACGGGATCGCTGCCCTTGACCCGGCCGGCGGCGCAGATCTGCCCCGCGGTGTAGGACATGGGCCGGTTGGGATAGAAATCCAGCACAGCGGTCTGCACGTAGCCCCGGGGCGTTTCCTCATCGTTGATATCCACCAGTGTCCAGTTCTTGCCGGTTTTAATCACCCGCACCACCCGGTTGGAGGAAACCTGTGCCATAATCGTGGACTTGGTGCTGTCCTTGGCCCGCACCGCCACCTGCTGGCCCTTGACCTTCTCGGGATCGATCACCGCAAGCACCTTATCCTCCGGCGCTTCCGTTTCCCAGCTCAGGCGCCAGGACTCGACCATCTGGGATTTTCCGTTCAGAATCACCTTGGAACGGGCCAGCCCCATGTAGAGGACAAAGACCTCTGTGCGGTTGCCGTCGTCGTCCGTGTAGAAGGTGCGGGTGATCCCGTTGTTGGTATAGGCCCAGTTCACGGCCTTGGCCCACTTGGCGTCTCCGGTGGCTGCTTCCTGTCCCTTCAGGATGGAGGCGTTGCCGAAGCTGTGCTCCACGCCGTTTTCATCCACGTAGGATCCGCCGGCAGAAATGCCGTATTCCACATCGAAATAGATGCTTGCAGCATCCTTGCTGTTGAGGATCTCCTCCGGAACGGTATAGGTTTCCCCGCCGAGGGAAACGGTGGCCGTAGCGTCCCGGATGGCATCCGTACTCACATAGCCGTAAAGGGGGGTCTCCTGGTCCATGCTGTATGCCACCAGCGTCAGTCCGTTTTCATCCTCGCCGGCCACGCGGACATAGGTGGTGTCCTCCAGCTTTGTGGAAGTAATCAGCTGGCCGTCCACTTCCACGTACAGCTGGGTTCCCGAGGATACTTTATCGGTACAGACCTGGTCCCAGGTCAGTTCCTCGCCGGCTGCAGCCGCGGAAACGCACAGCGCTGCCGCCAGCAAAAGGTTAAAAATCCTGCGTTTCATCTGTTCAATCCTCCCGGGTCCAGTGTACGCGGTTGAAAGGCCGCTCCTGATATTTTCCCATAAACATGTGGGGGTTGTCAAATTTTCCGTAACAATTACGAAAGCCGCCCGGAGTTCCGGATCGCGCGGCGGGAAAGGATGTCTGAGTCATGAAGATCTCTAAAAAGGATGCCCTGCGCTGGTTTCAGTTTTTTGCGGAGCTGCCTGAAGAGGAGCCGCTGGGCTGCCGCCAGCAGGAGATTGCCCTGGCGGTTTTTTCCCAGATTGAAACCGCGGTGGACGCAAGGCGGGCGCAGATGCTCCGGGAGATTCCCGGTCTCCGGGCGATAACTCCGGAGCACCCGGAGGGAATCCCCTATGAGCCGGATCTCCCCGCCTGCACGCTGTTTGTCGGGCCCGGGGATCGCTTTCCCGCCGGCTGCCGCAGTTGCCTGCTGGGCAGCGGGCTTTCCGCCGTCCGCAAAACCAACCGGTGCAACGCGGCCTGTCCCTTCTGCTACGATTACGGGGAGCTGGACCGGATTCCCCCCATCGGGGAGGGCCTGTGGGAAATCGGCGGATGCAGGTACCGGGAGGAGGATCTCCCCCTGCTCTTCTCCCTGCAGAAGAAGCCCACCGGCATCGCCTACGTATACCTGGAGCCCTTCACGGAAATTGAGAAGTATTACGGCGTTATCCGGCGGTTCCACGAGGCCGGCATCCACCAGCACATGTACACCAACGGCATCGGCGCCACGGAGGAACAGCTCCGGGCGCTGGCAGGCGCCGGCCTGGACGAGCTGCGCTTCAACCTGGGGGCAACCGCCTGCGCGGATTCCGTGCTCACCGCCATGGAAACCGCCGCGAAGCTGATTCCCCGGGTAGGGATTGAAACGCCCATGACCCGCGAATTCATCGCGGCCTTCGGAAAGAAGAAGGACCGGATCCTGTCCTCGGGCATCGGCTTCATGAACTGCGCCGAGCTGCACCTCAACGAAAACAACCTGCCGAACTATTTCGGGGAAAACATGTATTTCTGCCGAATGGGATACCTCAGCCCCATCGTCAGCAGGGATCTTACCCTGGGCCTGATGAAAACCGCGGCGGAAGAGGACTGGCCCATTGTCCTGCACGACTGCTCCGACCATACCAAATTTGCCCGGGACCTGAACCTGCGGGCAAAGGAAGGGGGATGGTTCGGCCAGAGCAGCTACGGCTGCGAGTTCGAACACATCCCCTATGAAGTCTTCCTGCCGGTGCTGGAGGATCCGGAGTTCTCCTTCCTGGAGGAGGAGCCCCTGCCCCCGGGATACCGGCCGGGCGACGTGGTGCTGTAAAGCCCCGTTTATTTCCTTCCCGTCAGCTTTTCGCCGGCAGGATCGATATCCAGCGTGGCAAAATAGTCCGCCGCCGTTTCCGCCCTGCGGATCATGCGGTATCCGCCCTCCCGGGTGTAAAGGATTTCCGCGCTGCGGGTACGGCCGTTATAGTTGTAGCCCATGGCCCAGCCGTGGGCCCCGGTGTCATGGATCACCAGCAGGTCCCCGATCCGGATTTCCGGCAGCTTCCTCTCAATTGCAAATTTATCGTTGTTTTCGCACAGGCTCCCGGTGATGTCATACACATGATCCGCCGGGAGATCCCTTTTCCCGCATACCGTGATATGGTGATAGGCGCCATACATGGCCGGACGCATGAGGTTCACCGCCGAAGCGTCGGTGCCGATATAGTCCCGGTAAATCTTCTTCTCGTGCACCACCCGGGTCACCAGCCAGCCCACGGGGCCCGTCATCCAGCGGCCCAGCTCCGTCTTGATGCCTACGCCCCCCTGGGGGAACAGCTTCTCATAGACGCGGCGGACGCCCTCCCCGATGGCGGCCACATCGGGTTCCGGATCCTCCGGGCGGTAGGGAATGCCGATGCCGCCGGAAAGATCCGCAAAGGCGAAACGAAGCCCTTTCTCCGCTGCCAGCTCCTTTCCCAGGCTCATGAGGGTTTCCGCCAGGGCGGGATAGTAGCCTTCGTCCCGGGTGTTGGAGGACAGGAACGCGTGGAGTCCGAAGGCCTTTATGCCCAGCTCCTTCAGGACGGACAGGCCCTCCTTCAGCTGGGAGAGGGTGAAGCCGTACTTGGCCTCCCCCGGATTACCCATGATCATATTCCCGATGGAAAACTGTCCGCCCGGATTGTACCGGAGGCAGATGCATTCCGGAATGCCCCCGTGGGTCCGGAGGGTTTCGATATCCGAAATGTCATCCAGGTTGACATAGGCGCCCAATGCCCTGGCCTGGGAGAATTCCTCCGGGGGCATGGCGTTGGCGGAGAGGATAATTTCCTCCCCGGAGAAGCCGCAGGCCTCCGCCAGCGTCAGCTCCGTGGCGGATGAGCAGTCCAGCCCGCAGCCTTCCTCCTTCAGGATCCGCAGCACGGCGGGATTCGGCAGCGCCTTCACGGCAAAATATTCCCGGAAGTCCCCGCACCAGGAGAACGCTTTGTTCAGCGCCCGGGCCCGGTTCCTGATTCCCTGCTCGTCATACAGGTGAAAAGGAGTGGGAAACTGCTCTGCCGCCCGCAGGAAAACTTCATCCGGCAGTGAAAAATTCGGCATGGTTCTCGCCTCCGTCTTTTTTATGGATTCAGGGTAAAGGACCCGGTTCCCGCCAGCTTTCCGTCGATATACATATTCAGCGTGTACTCGCCCTCCGGGTATCCGGTTTCGTTGAGCATTGTCAGCAGTCCCGTATCCTTCATGGGAGTATACCATTCGTCCCGCTCCCCGATGGAAGGATCGTAGTACCAGCCGCTTTCATAGCAGTAATTGCTTCCGTCCGGGGCCGTAAGCGTCACCAGCAGCGTAAGGCCGCTTATGGATTCGCTCACATCGTAGCCGGAAACGGAATAGAGGAAGACCCGGTCGCTGCGGAGCAGCTCCTCGGTCATCTTCTCCGGCACAACCGGCGCGCCTTCCGATCCGGGATCTTTCTCCGCGATGGCCAGGAGGATGGGCTTGAAGGAATGCTCCGTCAGGGGTTCCGCTTCCGGCAGCACCGTAATCGCGTACTCCGCCGGCAGCTCCTCCGGAACCTGGTCCGAAGGGCAGGTGACGAGGCCGGAAACATACATCCTTCCCGGGGCCAGCAGCGCGGTGACCGATTTCTGGTCCCCGACGATCTCCGTATAGGTCAGGTAGTTGGAATCCGCGTCCGCCACAATGTGATACAGGCTGTTTCCCTCCTGGAGTTCGGGAAGCTGCACATCCGTCCAGTCAAAGGTAACCAGGTTGCTGTCCAGCTCCACCCGGTAGCCTTCGGGCCGGCTGTCCATGGTGTCGTTCCGGTTGAGCCGGGCCGCCACCTCCTGGATGGCGTTGATGATTTCCATGGAGGTCAGGGCAACGAAACGGTTTACCCCTTCGGCATACTCCGCGGCAACCATCCCCGCCAGCTTTCCTTCCGCCGTCAGCACCGCCGCCCCCGGCTCCGTATCGCCGGAGAGGGTCAGCACCAGGGCGTCCATTTCCTGCCACCTGATCTCCCCGGCGCCGTAAACGGCCCGGTTGATCCTGGACCGCATCCAGTCCCCGCTGCGCACCGTCATTCCGGCGGTTCCCGGCATGCCCGGATCCGCAAAGATGTAAACCGGGGCCTGGGAGGTCTCCTGCTCCGTTCCGTAAAGAACAACCAGCAGCTTTCCGGACGCGGCGCCCTGGGCCGTCCACACGTCCCACCAGGCGGCTCCGTCGTAGATCTTCAGGGATTCAAACTCCTCCGTCAGCACCGCCGGGGAAGCGACAGCCGCCCCTTCCAGGACGGGAATCGCCGTTCCGAGCCACTTTTCCCCCTCCGCCGTGACGCCGTAGAGGTCCAGCAGGTCCGCTGCCTGCGGGCTGACTTCGGCGGCCTCCGAAAAAGCGCCGGCGGTCAGCAGCAGCACCAGGGCCGTCAGCAGGGCTGTAATCTTTCTCATCTGCGTTTCCTTCCTCCGCGGTTCCTGTCCGCGGTCATTCCGAATAATCCTGCAGGGAAACGGAAACCATCCGGCTTACGCCCTGCTCCTCCATGGCTACCCCGTAGAGGCCGTTGGCCCGTTCCATGGTTCCCTTCCGGTGGGTGATGACCACGAACTGGGTGGATTTGGAGTACTCCGCCAGGTAATCCGCGAAATACCCGATATTGGCGTCATCCAGCGCCGCCTCAATCTCATCGAGGATACAGAAGGGGGTAGGCTTCAGCTTCAGGGTTGCAAAAAGGATGGCGATGGCCGTCAGCGTCTTTTCGCCGCCGGAAAGCAGCGACAGCAGCTGCAGCTTCTTTCCCGGGGGCTGGGCGTTGATTTCGATGCCGCAGTTCAGGGGATCGTTGGGATCCGTGAGCAGCAGCTCCGCATGCCCGCCGCCGAAGAGGCGGGTGAAGGTTTCCGAGAAGTATCCCTGCAGCAGGGCAAAGCGTTCCGTGAAGGTTTCCCGCATCTGCTCCAGCAGCCGGGCGATCAGGTCCCGCAGGTCCTTTTCCGCCTTCTCCAGGTCCTCCCGCTGCACATACATTTCATCATAGCGCGCCTTTGTGGAGGCGTATTCCTCCACCGCGTGGACGTTCACCGGCCCCAGGGCCCGGATTTCCGCGGACAGCTGGGCGGCCTGCCGGTCCGCCTCGGTTACATTGATGCCCTCCGGCCGGCGGAATTCCTCCGCTCCGGCGTAGGTCACCTCATACATATTCCAGATCCGTTCCTGCAGGGTTTTCAGGTCGCCGTCCGTCCGGGATCTTCCCAGCTCCAGCCGGTGGGCCTTGTCGCTGTCCCGGCTGTAGGACTGGTGGAGTCCTTCCATGGCGGAGAGAACCTCCTTCAGGGAAGCCTGCTTTCCGGCGCGGGCTTCCTCCAGTTCCCCGGTAATCCGCTCCCGGCCTGCCTGCTCCGCGGTCACTTCCTCCAGGGTCTTCCGCAGCTCCTCTTCCTTCAGGGCTTCCGCCTCGTCCTGTTCGTCCAGCTCCGCCAGCTCTTTCCGGCGCGTTTCCTGGTCCCGCAGGATGCGGGCCTTCTCCTGCTCCAGCCGGTCCCGATCCCGGTGCAGGGTTTCCAGCTCATGCCGCAGGTCGCTCACCGCCAGGGTCAGGCGCAGGGTTTCCGCCGAGCGGTCCTCCGCCGCCTGCCGGGCTTTCGCAGCCGCCTGCTGCAGGATTCCGGCTTCCTTCTCCATCTCCTCCCGGTTGGCTTCGCTCTTTTCCGTCCGGTCGTCCGCCATGGAGAGCTGCTCCCCGATCTGGTTCATGGATTCCATCAGCTGTTCCCGGGCCGCTTCCGTTTCGCTGACCCGAAGGGCGTGGGTGCGCTGCTCCTCTTCCGCGTTCTGCAGGCGCTCCGATTCCCTGGCCACGGCGATCTCCTGCTGGTGGAGCTGCTCCAGGGCGCCGGCGGATTTCTCCTTCAGGCTGTCCTTCTCCCGCTGTCCGTCCTGCATGCATTTCAGCAGGCGCTCCAGCTCCGTCTGTCCCTTGTCCAGGGCTTCGGTAAGCTCCTTGAGCTGGCGTTCCCGGCTGAAGAGGTTCACGCTCCTGGAAACGGATCCGCCGGTCATGGATCCGCCGGAATGGATCACGTCTCCCTGCAGCGTTACCAGGCGGAATTCATGGCCGCCCCGCCGCATGATGGCGATGCCGTTGGCAAGGGTATCCGCCACCACCGTACGCCCCAGCAGGTTTTCCGCAACGCCGCGGAAATGGCTGTCGCACCGGATCAGCTCCGAGGCCACCCCCAGGCATCCGGGCATGGAAAGCACTTCCCGCTCCTTCTCCGTCAGCGTCCGGGGGCGCACCGATGTCACCGGCAGGAAGGTTGCCCTGCCCAGCCGGTTGGTCCTGAGGTATTCGATCAGGGTCTTCGCGGTCTCCTCATCCTCGGTGACCACGTTCTGCTGGGCATTTCCCAGCACCATATCCATGGCGGTTTCATATTCCTTTGGTACGGAGATCAGCCGGTTCAGGGGGCCGTAAACCTTCTCCATGCCCTCTTCCTGGGCAAAGCGCACCACGGAGCGGACGGAGTTGGCGTAGCCCTCCATTTCCCGGGACATTTCATCCAGCAGCTTCTGGCGGGCTTCCATGTCCCGCATCTCCGCCAGCTTGGCGTCGTATTCCTTCCGGGCCCGGATCACGGAAGCGTCCGCCGCTTCCAGCTGCTCCCGGGCTTCCCGGACGCTGTTTTCCAGCGCATTCCGGGCTTCCTGCTCGGTTTTCAGGCGGCCCCGGGCCTCCTGCACCGTATCCTCCAGGTCCGCCCCGGCCTGCTTCATGGCGCGGACGGTTTCCGTGATTTCCCGAAGGCGATCCTCCATGGCGGCCATCATGGTTTTCAGCCGGGTCTGGTCGCTGAGGGCGGCCGCCCGGCGGTTCACCGCGTCCATCATGGCGTTCTTGTGGGCTTCCAGGGTTTCTTCCTTCCCGGCCTGTTCCTCCCGGGCTTTTTCCTCCTCCGCCCGGGCCTCCTCCAGCGCCTTCTCCTGCTGCCGGAGCGCGTCGGAGCGCACCTCGGTGCCGCTGCCGCTTTCCTCCTCCAGCTTCTCCAGCTCCGCCAGGCGCTCCCCGCTTTCCAGGATTTCCCGGGCAATCCGCTCCCGGTTCTCCCGGCGGCTGCGCTTGCGCTCCTCCGCCGCCCGCAGGGCGTCTCCCGCCTCATGAACGGCCTCCACCCCGGAGAGCAGGGCGGCGTGGGCGTCGGAAATCTTCCCGTCCAGGTCGGTAATCTCCGCCTGGCGGAGATCCCGCTCCTCGGTTTTCTCGTGCAGGGTAACCTCCGTCTGGTCCAGCACGGCGCGGATCATCTGCAGGTCCCGGTCGTATTCCTGCAGCTTCGCCTCCATCCTGTCGGACCGCACAAGGAACAGGTTCAGGTCCAGCTCCTTGAGCTGCGAAGAGAGGTCCAGGTAGATCCGGGCGTTCCTGGACTGTTCCTCCAGGGGATCCAGCTGCCGTTTCAGCTCGTCCAGGATATCGTCCACCCGGGCCATGTTTTCCAGGGTGCGGGTCAGCTTTTTATCCGCTTCTTCCTTCCGGGCCTTGAATTTGACGATGCCGGCGGCTTCCTCGAAAACCGTGCGCCGGTCCTCCCCCTTCCGGGAAAGGATTTCGTCGATCCGGCCCTGTCCGATGATGGAATACCCTTCCTTGCCGATGCCCGTATCCCGGAAAAGGTCGATTACATCCTTCAGCCGGCAGGACGACCGGTTCAGGAAATACTCGCTTTCCCCGCTGCGGTATACCCGGCGTGTAACCATCACTTCGGAATAGTCCAGCGGAAGGGTATGGTCCTCGTTGTCAAAAACCAGGGAAACCTCACAGTAGCTCAGGGGCTTGCGCCGCTGGGTCCCGCTGAATATCACATCCTGCATGCTGGCGCCCCGCAGGGTGCGGGCACTCTGTTCCCCCAGCACCCAGCGGACCGCGTCGCCGATATTGCTTTTTCCGGAGCCGTTGGGACCGACGATCGCGGTGATTCCTTCATTGAAGACGATCTCGGTCCTTTGGGCAAAAGACTTGAATCCGTACAGCTCCAGCCTTTTAAGTCTCATACTTCCTCCAGATCCTTCCGTGCGGTTTGCACGAACAGTTTATTATACCATGAACCACCCCCGGGAAAAAAGCCTGACAACACCAAAAAAACACCCGGTTGACTTTCCTTCGGAGACATGTACAATGGTGCCGTATTTCCATGCGTCAAAGGAGCAGTCCGCGGATGTTCAGGCGGTTTATCGGTACGAAGGCTTTCTACAGGAGTGTCCTGTCGCTGCTGGTTCCCATGCTGATCCAGCAGTTCATCTCTTCCTTTGTTTCCCTTCTGGACAATATCATGGTTGGCTCGCTGGGCACGGAGGGAATCTCCGCGGCCTCCATTGCCAATTCCGTGCTCATGGTGCAGATGCTGGCCATTTTCGGCGGCCTGAGCGGCGCGAGCATCTTCGGCGCCCAGTTCTTCGGCAAGGGCGATACGGAGGGCGTGCGCAGCACCTTCCGCATCAAAATGTATTTCGTCCTGCTGTGCACCGCTCTTTCCATCGGGATCTACCTGGTTTTCGGATCCTCCTTCATCGCTTCCTTCCTGCGGGGAGAAAGCAACGGAGGGGATCTTGCCCTGACGGAGCGGCTGGGCACCGGATACCTGCGGGTGATGCTCTGGGGCTTGGTGCCTTTCTCCGTGGCCCAGGTGTATTCCGGCACCCTGCGGGAGGCCGGGGAAACCCGCGCCCCCATGGTGGCCGGGGTCGTTGCCATCGGAACGAACCTGTTCCTGAACTGGGTGCTGATTAACGGGAAGCTCGGCGCTCCCGCCCTGGGCGTGGAGGGCGCCGCCATCGCCACAGTTATCTCCCGCTATGTGGAGCTGCTGATCGTAGCGCTTCACTCCCACCGGCACACGGACCGCTATCCCTTCTTCCGGGGGGCCTTCAGCAGCCTCCGGGTGCCTTCCCGGCTCGTGGGGCGGATCATCCGCACCGGCCTTCCCCTCCTGGTCAACGAGATCCTCTGGTCCCTGGGAATGACCTTTATCAATCAGTTCTATTCCACCCGCGGGCTCAACGCCGTGGCTGCCCTGAACATTACCGGCACCGCCTGGAATCTTTTCTGCGTGATGATGTTCGCCATGGGCAACGCCGTCTCCATCATGGTAGGCCAGCGGCTGGGCGCCGGCGAAATGGAGGAAGCCCGGGATGTGGACCGGAAGCTGATTTTCCTGACAGAAGTGATCCATGTATTCATCGGCCTGGCCATGATCCTCTGTTCGCCCCTGGTTCCCCTGATGTACAACGTGGGGCCCGAGGTGCGGGACCTGACCCGCCGGCTGCTGGTGATTGCCGGGCTGTCCCTGCCGGTGCACTCCTTTGCCCATGTGACCTATTTCACGATCCGGTCCGGCGGCCGCACCATGATCACCTTCCTTTTTGACGCGGTGTACACCTGGGTGGTTACGGTGCTGCTGGCCTGGTTCCTGACCCACCGCACGAACCTGGATGTGCTTCAGATCTATTTCTGTGTGCAGTTTATCGATGTGATCAAGCTGGTGATCGGCCTGCTGATGCTGCGGTCCGATTTCTGGGCCCGGAACGTGGTGAACGACGCCTGAGCCCCTCTTTCGGGAAAAATCAGAGCAGTCCCATCCGGGACATGGTAAAAATGAACAGGAAGATGGTCCCCAGGCTGGCCACGGTGCTGACAAACACCAGCTGTCCCGCCAGCTGTCCGTCCCCGCCCATGTTCTGGGCCATGGGATAGGACGCCGCGGCCACGGGGGTTCCGAAAATCATAAGCACCAGGAAAAGCTCAACGCCCCGCAGGCCGATGAGATATCCGACGGGCACCATCAGAAGGGGCAGCAAAACCAGCCGGATCAGCAGCACCCTGGTTACAACGCCGCTGTTCTTTTTCAATTCCTCAAACCTCAGGTTCGCGCCCAGCACCACCAGCGCCAGGGTGGTAGCCAGCCCCGCCAGGGAGGACACGGGCGTGGCAATGAATACCGGCAGCCGGATCTGCAGCAGATAGAAGACCAGGCCGGCAAGGCATCCCTGCAGCAGCGGATTCTTCGCGATTCCCGGCAGCAGGGTTTTCCAGTTGACCTTCCCGCCCTCCCGGAAGAATTCCAGCACAACGACGCTGGAAACATTGAAGATCGTCACCATGATCAGCACCATCATTCCGCAGACGGACGCCTTCTCCGTTCCGAAAACGAAGGTGGTCAGCGGGATGCCGTAAATCACGAAATTGCTGCGGAAGATTCCCTGGATAATCACGCCCCGGCGGGGATTTTCCTTCACAATTTTCGGAACGATGACCATCAGCAGCACAACCAGCAGGATCACCGACAGCGCCCCGAAGAGGATCAGCTTCAGGGAAGGCATGTTTTCCGGCTTTGCGCCGTAGATATTGTTGAACATCAGGAAAGGAAAGAAAAGCTTATAATTCAGGGAATTCAGCCGGTTCATGAACTCCCGGTCCGTCACCTTCGTCCGGACGGCAAGAAACCCGATCCCCTGCAGGATCAGGAACGGCGCCACCGCGTTGAAGGCCACCATAAAGCTTTCCCACATTCGTTCCACGCTCCCTCCGCTCTTTCGGATACGCATCATTATAACGGCAGGCTCCCGCTGTTTCAAGAAGGAGCGGAAAGAGAACCCTTAAAATGCAGCGAAACCCCTTGTTTTCCCGTCTTCCGCCGTTATAATGGGATGAGACTATCTGACTGAAGGAGGAAACCCCTTTGAACTACGCTGAAGAATCCCTGCGCCTGCATGGCGAATGGAAGGGGAAAATTGAAGTCGTTTCCCGCGTTCCCGTAAAGAACAAGGAGGACCTGTCCCTGGCCTATACTCCCGGCGTGGCCCAGCCCTGCCTGGAAATCCAGAAGGATTACGACAAATCCTTCTCCCTGACCCGGAGGAGCAACCTCGTCGCCGTCATTACCGACGGAACCGCCGTGCTGGGCCTCGGGGACATCGGGCCGGAAGCCGGCATGCCGGTTATGGAGGGCAAGTGCGCCCTTTTCAAGGCCTTCGGCGATGTGGACGCCTTCCCCATCTGCGTGCGGAGCAAGGATGTGGACGAGATCGTCCGCACCATCTACCTGATTTCCGGATCCTTCGGCGGCATCAACCTGGAGGATATTTCCGCCCCCCGCTGCTTTGAAATCGAGCGGCGCCTGAAGGAAATCTGCGACATCCCGATTTTCCATGATGACCAGCACGGTACCGCCATCGTGGTAGGCGCCGCCCTGATCAACGCCCTGCGGGTGGTGAAAAAGGAAATCGGGGATGTGAAGGTTGCCATCAACGGCGCGGGCAGCGCCGGCATCGCCATCGCAAAGCATATCATGGACCTGGGCGTGAAGCACATGAAGATTGTGGACCGCCGCGGCATCCTCAGCGCGCAGAACGCCGGAAACGCCGTCAAGGCTGAAATGGCGCAGATCACCAATCCCGAAAACATGGAAGGCTCCCTTGCCGACGCCATGAAGGGCGCGGACGTATTCATCGGCGTCAGCGCTCCCCATGTTGTTACCGGGGAAATGGTCGCTTCCATGGCCCCCGGGGCCATCGTGTTCCCCATGGCCAATCCCGTTCCGGAAATCGAGCCGCCGGAGGCCCTTGCCGCCGGTGCCGCCGTGGTGGGAACCGGCCGCAGCGATTACCCGAACCAGATCAACAACGTGCTGGTTTTCCCGGGGCTGTTCCGGGGCGCCCTGGATGTGCGGGCCCGGGATATCAACCAGCCCATGAAGCTGGCGGCCTCCCGGGCGCTGGCGGATCTTGTGGAAGCCAAGGACCTGAGCGACCAGTATATTCTTCCCGCGCCCTTCGATCCCCGGGTGGGTCCGGCCGTGGCCAGTGCCGTGGCGCAGGCCGCACGGGAAAGCGGTACCGCCCGGATCTGAGGCGCCGCGCCGAACCAAAAAAACTGCTCCGGAATTTCCGGGGCAGTTTTGCTTTGGACTGTTTGATGATCAATCCACTGTGTAGGGCATCAGCGCGATGGCACGTGCGCGCTTGATGGCCTCGCTCAGCTGGCGCTGATGCTTGGCACAGTTACCGCTCATCCGGCGGGGCAGGATCTTGCCGCGCTCGTTGGTGAAACGGCGAAGACGATTGATATCCTTATAGTCGATGAATTCAATCTTATCGACACAGAAGGTGCAGACCTTCCTGCGGGGACGGCGTCCTCCGCGGGGGCGCGGCCTTCTTTCGCCACGATCTTCAGACATAGGGCTTTACCTCCTTACTCAGCGTTAGAAAGGCAGCTCGTCCGTCTCCACGGCTGTGAAGCTGGCTGCCTGGGACTCTGCGGCTGCGGGTGCAGCGGCAGGTGCGCTGTAAGCGCCGGTTTCTCCGTCATTCCGGGAAGAAAGGAATTCCACATCGTCGGCGGTCACTTCCAGGCTCGCCCGGAACTGCCCGTCACTGCCGGTATAGGTATGCACGCTCACCGGTCCGATCACGCAAACCTTCCGACCCTTGGCCAGGAATCTGGCGCAGTTTTCACCCAGCTGGCGCCAGGCAGTTACGCGGAAGAAATCCGCCTCGGGTTGGCTGTTCTGATCATCCCGGCGGCCGCGGCGGTTCACCGCAACCGAGAAGGTGCACACGTTCACCCCGCTGGGGGTAACCCTCATTTCCGGATCACGGGTGAGATTTCCGATAATGGTCAGCTTATTCATGATGCTTTCCTTTCTCTTGGGCCGTTACTCCGCGTCAGCGGCGGGAGCGGCTTCCACGGCAGGAGCAGCTTCAGCGGGAGCTTCCACAGCGGGAGCAGCTTCCACGGCAGGAGCGGCTTCTTCGACCGGAGCGGCGATCTCGGCAGGGGCTCCCAGGGGAGCGGGCCTGCTGGCGCGGGGCTTCACAGAAGAACGCTTCTCAACCAGCTTTACCACCAGGTAGCGAAGCACGTTCTCGTTGATCTGCAGGTTACGCTCGAGCTCGCGGGGCAGTTCGGCGGGGGCCTTGAAGGTCACCAGCACGTACCAGCCTTCGGTCTTGTAGTCGATCGCATAGGCCAGGCGGCGCTTGCCCCATGTCTCATCGACCTTTTCGATCTCACCGCCGTTGTTGGCGATCAGGGCGGAAACCTTTTCAATCAGTTCCTTACGGGCGGCTTCCTCCAGACCGGTGTCGACGATGTAGATCATTTCATACCTGTTCATCATTCTTTCACCTCCTCACGGACTTTTGGCGCTGCTTTCCGCAGCGCAAGGATGTGCCGATTAGGGATTATAGCAGAACAACCGTTGGTTTGCAAGGGGAACAACACCTTTTTTTATCTCCGGACAACGGCGCATTCCCGGATTCCGTAATAGCGGAAAACCGCCGCCGCGGCTTCATCCAGCCGCTCCCCCGCCACCGCCGGCGGCACCGCCGGGGGACACCCGACGCAGGGATCCGCCAGGATCCGGCCTGCCGCCTGCTCCGCGGGAATCACCTCCGCCGGGGAAAGCATGGCCTCCCGCACGGACATGGCCCTTTCAAGCCGTTTCAGCTCCGGGGGTCTTTCCGTCACCGGCTCCCGCCGGGGAATGCCCTCCAGCGCCTCCCGCAGCCGCCGCAGGTCCTCCTCCCCGGTTTCGGAGGAGGGCATCAGCACCAGGTAGTCCGGATCCGCGAATTCGCATTCAATCCCCTGCCCCCGCAGGATCCCAGCGGCCTCCTCCCCGGTATAGCCGAAGGATTTCGGGCACAGGGTCAGCTTCATTTCCTCGTCCCCGGCGCACTGCCATCCCCGCCCTTCAAGGGCCTTCCGCAGCTCCCGGGTTTCCCGGGCCGTCCGCCGGATCCTTTCCGGCAGCGGCCCCGCCAGCTCCCCGTTCACCCGGTCCAGGGACTGCAGGATCAGCCAGGACGGGCTGGTGGAAGCAAAGAGGGCCATCGCCCGCTCCGCTTCCGCGGCAAAGGATTCCGGCGCGCCCTTCCCGATATGCAGGTACGCCGCCCCGGTGAGGCACGGCAGGGTTTTATGGGCGGAATCGCAGCACATGTCCGCCCCGGCGGAAAGGGGATGTTCATCCCTCTCCAGGAAGCGCAGGTAAGCGCCGTGGGCGTTGTCCACCAGCAGGGGAACCCCCGCCCCGCGGCAGGCCCGGGAGATTTCCCCCACGGGGCTCATGCGGCCCGGATAATCCGGCGTGGTCAGGTATACCGCCATATATTCCTTTTCCCGAAGACAGGAAGCAATCCTTTCCCCCGTAACCCGGCAGGAGAGCAGCCCCTCCTCCTTCCCGGGATAGATCCAGTCGATCTCCAGATCCAGCAGGGCCGCCGCGGTCATCAGGGTTTTGTGGGCGTTGCGCCCGGCCAGGATCCGCCGGGGCAGGCCCCTTTCCGCCGCCCGGAGGCAGGCCAGGTACAGCATGGCCCGGATGCACAGGGAGGATCCCTCCGCGGAATAAACCGTGCGCGCGGAACCGAAAAGCGCCGCGGCGTTTTCCTCGCTCTCCCGGAGGATGCCGCGGGCGCGATACAGCTCATCCGCCCCGGCAATCTCCGTCAGGTCGGACGCCTCCGGCCCCGTGAGCGGCTTTCCCTTGTGGCCGGGCATATGCATGCGGACCGCGCCGGATTCCCGGTAGGCCCGCAGGAAATCGCACACCGGCGTATTCATGCCGGATCCTCATCCATCTGCTGGGCAACCTGCAGCATGATGGCGCACTCCATGCGCTTGCGGAACAGCTCGCATCCGTACCTGTACACGCCCCGCACGGAGCCGGTGGCGTGGTAGGCGTTGGCCGCGCATCCGCCGGAGCAGTAGAGCTTAGCCCAGCAGTCCCGGCATTCCTCCCGGGCGTAGACGTTGCAGGAGGCAAATTCCTGCTGCACCTGGGGGTTCGTGACGCCCTTCCAGACATCTCCCAGGCGGAAGGCCTCCTCCCCTACAAACTGATGGCAGGGATACAGGTCTCCCCAGGGGGTTACCGCCATATATTCCGTTCCGGATCCGCATCCGGAAATCCGCTTGTAGATGCAGGGACCGCCGGTAAGGTCCAGCATATAATGATAGAAGGTAAACGGCTTCCCTGCCTTCTTCCGCTCCAGCATCAGGCGGGCAAGCTCCTCATACTGCCGCAGCACCACCGGAAGGTCCTCCTCCGTCAGGGCCGCCGGATCCCCCGGCGCGCAGACCACCGGCTCCATGCTCAGCTCCGTGAACCCCAGGTCCAGCATGGTGCGGATATCCTCCAGGAAATCCGGATTGGCGTGGGTGAAGGTGCCCCGCATGTAATAGTTTTTCCCGCCCCGGGCCTCCACCAGCTTCCGGAA